>NZ_JFAL01000023.1:0-178910 GCF_006454495.1 Bifidobacterium sp. UTCIF-38
CTATTTATTGTCAAATGGTTGAGAGTGTTGTGTCGTCGGGGTGGTGATGGAGTGTATCCATTGGGTGGCGCGTTGTTCGAGTCCGGGCAGGTTGCGGGTCCCGCGTTCGATTTCGCTGATTCTGCTGGAGGGTACGGCCAATGCCTCGCCGACCTGTTGCTGCGTGATGCCGTGGCTCGTGCGCAGACGGCGTAGTCGCACGCCGCGTTCCCGCGGTGTTTCTCGTTGTCCTGCGTTGCCGTTGCGTATGGCGAGAAGCGCCTTGTACGCTTCGCGGGCGATGTAGCGTTTGAGGCAGCGGATGATTTCGAGTTTGCTTTTGCCTTCCCTGGTTTTCTTTGACACGTAGTCACGGGTTGGCTGGTGGTATCTGAGTCTGACGATGGCGATGCGGTGCAGCGCCATGTTGCCTTGCCTGTTGCCGCCCCGGTTGAGCCTGTGGCGGTTGGTTTTGCCGCTGGATGCGGGGATGGGGCATGCGCCGCAGAGTTTGGCGAACGCAGCCTCGTCGCGGATGCGTTCGGGGTTGTCCCCGGCGACGATGGCGATCGTGGCCGCAGTGATGGTGCCGGCGCAGTAGATGTGAGCAGGGGACGCGCGTTGGCCTCGAGGATGCGGCGCATGCGTTCCTCGAGCAGGTCGGCCTGCTCCTTGAGTGTTTTCCACGCCTTGGCAGCGCTTTTGAGTGCGGTGAGCACGCTGTGTGCGACAAGACCTCCTGACGGCCGGCATGAGGCCAGATGGTTCATGCGAGTCTCGGTGCGCAGCCCCCGGTATCGTTCCCTGACCGGTTCGGGGGCGGTGACCAGCAGGCCTCCGGTGGAGTTGGCCAGCATGGTCATCGCCGCGACCAGCTGGGAGCGTTCCGCGTTCAGGTGCCGTAGCGCCTCGACCCAGCCGTCCGAGCTTTTCGGCAGGCTCGTCGCTTCGCCGGCGAGCACGCCGCGCGCGGCGGCGATCGCGTCGATGGGATCGGATTTCCCGTCCTTGCGTCGCACTCCGCGGTTCGGCCTGAGCACCTCGTATACGGGGAACCCTCCGGCCGAGAGCCGTCTGGCCAGCGCCGCGCCGAACGAGTTCGTGCCCTCCACGCCGATTCCGGCGCAGCGTGAGGGCTTGCCGAGGGCGTCGATCAGGCGTTCGTATCCGTCCGGGCTGGTCTCGAACGTTTCGGTGGAAATAACCCTGCCGTTCGTGTCGAGCAGTGCGAGGGTGTGGGTGTCGGCATGGGTGTCCACGCCGGCGATGACCGTGGTCGGCGTCTCCATCGTCGTCTCCTTCGTCGGTTCGTTGCCTTCCCGGGGCGTTCCGGCCCAGACAGGACGTTGACGGGACACGCTACCATGGTTCTTGCAGGGATCCGATGGAGCGTCCACGCTCCTATGAGGTCATGCGCCATGCGCCTCCGGGTCGGTGGCCGGGCGGGACAAATCAAAATAAGGACAGGCCCCGCTCGTCGGGGCCGTCAGTCAAGTTTGGGGTCACCGCTAGGCCGCCACTTCCATTATCACCGGCCAGCTAAACCGGCATAACCATTATCAACGTCAAGTGTGTGTTTGCGTTGTGTGTAGTGTTTTTCCGCAGTGCGAGGTGGTGCCGTTTTCTTGGACTGGAGGTTCCGGGAGGCGGGCCATGGCGAAGTATACGAGTGAGCAGCGGCGGCGTGCGGTGGAGTTGTATGTCCGGTACGGGTGTTGCGCGGCGGATGTGATCCGCGAGTTGGGTTATCCCAGTCGGGATGCGTTGCGCATGTGGTATCGGGACTGGCTCGAGGAGCAGGAGACCGGGGTGCCTTCGGGCAGGGGTGAACGGTATGCGCGCTACACGTTGGGGCAGAGGCGGGCCGCGGTGGATCATTACCTGACGCACGGCCGGCGCGTGAGCCGCACGATACGCCAGCTGGGGTATCCTAGCAAGGAGGTGCTGGCCTCGTGGATCGACGAGCTCGCGCCCGGCGAACGCCGGCTGCGCCACGGGCCGATACCCGAGCGTCTGAAGCGGGAGGCCGTGCTTAGGGTCGCGTCCGGTCGGATGACGTCGCGTCAGGCGGCGGACGGGTTGGGCGTGGATTCATCGGTCGTGCGAAACTGGAAGCGGCAGCTGCTCGGCGGGATGAAGGGAATCGCGGTGACGAAGGACGATCCGGACGACGGGGATAATGCGACACGACGGGATCCGGAGGCAATGCGTGGCGAGATCGCGACATTGAACGCCGATCTGGAGCGTTTGCGTGCCGAATGCCGGGACATGGAAGTCCGGCTGGCGATCATGCGCAAGCCCGCGGAGCTGGTGGGAAAAGAGCCGGGCGCAGACCCGGACAACCTGACCAACCGAGAGAAGGCGACGCTGATCAGGGCCGTCAGTGAGGAGCACGGCGTCCGGGCCGAGGACCTGCTGGGACGGGTCGGTATCGCGCGCAGCACGTACTACTACCAGTTGAAGCCCACGAACCGGCCCGACAGGGACCGTGACCTGCTGGCCCTGGTACGCGAGGCGTTCGAGAACAGCAGGAGACGATACGGGTACAAGCGCATCCATCAGGAGCTCAGGAGCGCGGGCGTCATCGCGTCGGCGAAGCGGATCATGCGCCTGATGAACCATGCACGGGCTGGTGCCCTTGTTCAAGAGCTCGAGGCGGTACAGCTCCTACAAGGGCGAGATCGGCCGGGCGCCGAGGAACCTCGTCAACCGTGACTTCCACGCCGTGAACCCGAACGAGCTGTGGGTCACCGACATCACCGAGTTCTCGATCCCCGCGGGCAAGGTGTACCTGTCGCCGGTGATCGACTGCTATGACGGCATGCCGGTCGCGTGGACGATTGGCACCAGCCCCAACGCGGCCTTGGCCAACGGGATGCTCGAGGATGCGTGCGCCACGCTCCGCCCCGGCCAGACGCCCGTCATCCACTCGGACCGGGGCTGCCACTACCGGTGGCCGGAGTGGATCCGCATCTGCACGGACCATGGATTGACGAGGTCGATGAGCGCGAAGGGCTGCAGCCCGGACAACGCGGCCGCCGAGGGGTTCTTCGGCCGGCTCAAGCAGGAGTTCTTCCACAAGCGCAGTTTCCAAGGCGTCACGGTCGACGAATTCATCGGCCTGCTGAACGAGTACATGGTCTGGTACCGGGACAAGCGCATCAAACTCGAATACGGGATGAGCATCATGGACAAACGCATCCAGCTCGGGCTCGTCGCCTGAACACATGTGATAACGTTCAGGACGACCATTCAGACAATGAAGTCCAACAAAACGTCACCACCCCCCACTGCGGAAAAACACTGCCAAACCTGCTGAACAAACATTGAAACAAAACACAGACGGGACTCGACCGGTGCCTGCGCCCTTGAACCGGTTCCTGCGCCCTTGAGCAGTTCGCGAATGCGTTGTTTCTGCAAGACGCGTTCTCGGCTCATCCGGTGGCGATGTCATCCACGGTCATGGTATCTTTAAAAGGATCATAGCTGGAGGAGTCTCTTCTGTGGTATGCTTGGGGGTTATGGGTGTTGGTGCCATGACTGCTAACGCAAAAGAGCTCCCTTGTGATTTCAGATGCTACACAGAAATTAATGTTAGCGATAGCCAGGATTATTCCTTGGCGATTTCCACTAGTCGGCATACTGTGCGTGTGTATGCGCGTGCAATTCAGGATGGGCTTGCTAGCTATGTCGAAGCAGGTCCTGGTGGGAGGGCAATTGCCGAGAAATGGGGCTCTCCTTGCAACTATAATGATGATGCTAAGGCTGGTCGCCTAGGCTGATGCAGATGGAGGCAATGATGCATACTGCGTTTTATGTCAGGCCGATAATGAAGGTGGTTGGGATCATTGCCTGCATCTGTTTGTCATCTGCTTGCGGCGCTCCTTCAAGTAATGCCAGCAAGAGTGAGCCGCAAGCGGATGGCGCATCGTCCAGTAGGTCAACCGGTGGGAATGACGGCGTGACGTCTGCCGCCCCCGGTCAGAAGCTTGCAGGCAATATGAACGATTATATCGATCAGTTGCTGACGTGGGCCAGCAAGGACGAGAAGCCCGTATTGGAGCGGGCGAAAAAGAACGGTGGACTGTCGGCGTCCGACTACGAGAAGGCGTGGTCGGATTACAAGTCCTGCATGGTATCTCGTGGCTACAAGCCGTTTGAGCTGATCAAATGGCCCAATGGGGTGTATGAAATGCCGTCGCATATGGTAGGTACTCAGAAGCAGGAGGAAAAATATGCCGAGGATTATCATGAATGCTATGGCAAGAAGATAATGGCCATCGATACTTTGTATACCGCTCAGGTAGGTAATCCATCGCTATACGCCGATCAGACAGAAGGTGTTGCGGATTGCCTCAAGCGAAGCGGTGCGGTGTCGATGGATTTCAGTATCAGTACCTTCAAGAGTGAGATTGGGTCAGGAAAGTATTCGCAGTTCGACATTCAGGATCCGAAGGTCAGAGCCTGTTTTGCCGCTAATGGTTGGCATATGGGTCTCCAGAGTGATCCATATGCTCAATTGTGGTGATGTTAACTCTGCTTTAGTTTGTTTCATATAAGTCTGTCGAAATGAGGAGGTACTAATTTTAAGAGTCATTTAGTGAGTTATAATAGTTTACTGTCATATTATATTCTAAGCGATGGTTTATTGAAGATGGCAAAATCATTTAGCGTAGGGATTGTTGATAATGATGAGCGTTCGTTGCATTCGTTACGAGAAATATTAACAGATCTGATCGATGAACTGAGTGTTAAGTGGATGGTGACTTCTGGTGAAGATGCTGAGCCTCTATGCCTTGAGTCCAAGAGTCGCCCAGATATGTTACTTGTTGATATGTCGCTGAATGGAATGCAGGGTCCAGTGTTTTGTCGTCGAATTCGAGAGAAGATTGATGTGATGCCGATCCTTGCTATGACTGCTTTTCCTGTGGAGCGATATGCTATTAAGGCCGCTAACAGTGGGGCTCAAGGCATTTGCAGCAAGAATAGTGAAGCTGACTTGGTTAATAGTATTAATATAATAAAACGCGAAGGTGTTCGCGGCGCAGGTTTTGATACGGTTCGTCATGCTCATGAACGTCTTGTGGAGGAGCGACAGAGAAATGCAAATAGTTTGACGTTTAAGGAAATGGAAGTGATGGATTATGCTTCCGAAGGAATGTTGGATGAAGAAGTTGCTCATAAGATGAATATAGCGGTGTCAACGGTACGCAAGCATATGCAGAATGCCAAAAATAAGTTAGGTGCAAAGAACCGTTTTCAAGCGCTTTGGATGTGGATTAACGGTGAGGATTAGAAATTGCGACAGTGCTTATTTAGATTCCTCAATTTTATATATAATATTCTAACTCGTAGGTCAAAATTTATAGTATATTTTGTTTTGGTTGGTTTGGCAGAATCTTGGTCTGTGGCTGAATGGTATTATAATCCACCTAGAAACATTAGTTCTCTCGTATTTGCTGTTATTCATCTTGTTGCTATTTTTTGTGTATTATTGAATGCTAAGTTTGGCTGTTTTATAGTAATTGTCGCATCTATTTTCTTTTCTATAAGTCAAAGTTCGGATAGCGGCCCTTCACAGATTTGGGGAATCTTAATTTCGTTAGGTATTGCTGCGTATGAATTTAAGGCTGTTATTTCTTTCTTCCTTTTATTGTCGCTTATTGTTTGTCAAATTTTTGTTACACTTAATTTTAATATTGGTCAGTATAGTTACATGACTTTGGCGAGCTTATCTTCCTTTTTTGTTGTCTCCTATTTATTGGGCAAGTCAATAAGTTGGAAAAATATTGCTAATAAAAGACAAGAGGAAGAAAAAATGCTGAATTTAAAGAAAGCCGAGGATGTTAGAAGGCGACGAATTGCCGTCACTATACATGATGGTATGAGTGGATCCTTGTCGCTTGCTACGCGTGAGCTGCAACGTTTGATAAGGAAAGCTCCGAGCGAGGTTGAGCGTATTGAACTAGTAAAGGTTAACGGTTATGTGGGTGAAGCATTGATGGGAATGAAATATGCTCTTGATTGTCTTGATGGAGATGTTGATTTTCCTGATATAAAGAATATGAATGATTTGAAATTGCTTATTGCAGATGAGGACGCGAGGCTTAAACGACTTGGATATAAAGGCTCGTGGGATTGTGAGGGGACTTGCTTCTTTAATTCATATATTGGATATGTTGTTGTTTCATTTGTTCGTGAATGTTATGCAAATATTCTAAAACATTCTTTGCCGGGTTGTGTTTATCATATCAGAGTTTCTGTTCTTAGCGGTAATATGAATATTGAATGTTCAAACAAAATTGACAAGGGTCATGATGCTATAAAACATTCCCAGGATGGCTTTTTTTCTTCGGGCTATGGCTTATCGCTTCAAAAGGCTAATATATCAAGTATTGGTGGAAGCTGTGTATATGGCATATATAATGACGAATGGAAGGCAATTGCTTCGATCCCGTTAAGATTATAGTATTTACATGCTTTCTTTCTTGTTGTGATTATATTGTTTTTATTTTTTATAGGGTTGCATAGCCACTGAAGCCAAGGTGGACATACGAGCATTACAGATGCGTTTGTACTTGCGTTATTGATCGAATTGTAATCTGCGTATTGTATTGGCGTGACTGATGTAATGCACAGTATCATGATTATTGTTATTGTTTTCATGTTTGCCTCTTTCTTTATTTTACTCAATTCTATCTTGAATATGTGAATATATTGTATCTTATATGAATGTTTCTACACAAAATGAGTAGTCGCTCATGAAGTGCGGGGTAGTCCTTACGTTTCGTTGTGACATCCCTGTGCATCGGTTTAGGAGGTGCGAGAGCCGGTGCCGTGCTGATGCGCGTCAGACGTTATGAGTGCCTTACCTGCTCGCGCTTGCGGACCGATGATCTGACGGGCGTGGCCGCGGAGGGAAGCCGGCTGAGCCACATGCTCGTAAAGGTGCGGCCTACACAAAATGAGTAGTTACATTTGCCTCTTTCAATTCTGCTGTACTAGTATTAGCATAGTAGATAAGCTATGGCGACGTAGCATTAGCTATATGATGCAGTTGAGGATAGTCAGCTTACTCCTCACGGAGGGCGGTGATTTTCATGAAAGTTCATAAAAGGATTATTGCATCTGCTGCTGTTTTTATTACTTGCTTCGTTATCTAATAAGGATTAATCATGTCTTTGTTCAAGATATGCGCCGGATGGCCGCGGTTTTTCGCGGCCATTTGTGCGTTGGTGATGTTGGTTGCCGTTGGGGGTTGTTCTAATGAAAAGTCCGACGGATCGGGCTCCACCGGTACTGATTCCTCTGCCGTGGATAATGAAGGCCAGTCAGGGGATCAACTTGATGAAGATTACGAGTTGGTCGGATCGGGGCAGAAGAAGGCTGATTCTCTCAATGCCTATATCGACCAGATTCTCTCGTATCCGGAGACCTCGGACTCGGCCCGTGAGATTCTCACGCGTGCAAAGGCCAACGGTGGCGTTACGGTTTCCGACTATGAGAGAACGTGGATGAACTACAAACAATGCCTGTTGGATAAGGGGTACAAGGAAATAATCCTTAACAAATACCCCAACGGCATATATGAAGAGGCGGCGTACTATGCCAACGGAACCCCATCGCAGATACAGAAATTCGATCAGGACAGGCAGCTATGCTTCAAGGATGTCGGTCCGGTCAATGAAGTGTTCAGTATGCAACAGGGGAATCCGAACCTCGCGGCCAACGTCAACGAGGCGATCGTGGACTGTCTTCACCGCAATAACCTTGTTCCGAAGGAATACACCGCCAAGCAGTATGCCGCCGAACGGGCGGAGGGTGATCTCAAGGCCTTCAGCATCAATGTCAAGGACCCGGGTGTTCGGGGATGCGAGGTGGCCAACAGCGTGTTCGCCTCATACCCCGTTGACAAGCTGGAACATCCATTTTAGGCATGTACGACATGAATTGTGCATATAAGATGGAGCTGGCTTAGGCTCGGATATCCGGCATATGAGTTGGGGGAAGTCATGAGGGGAAAGCAGGGATTGCGGTCCAAGCGGGAACGGACGAAGGGGTCACGTGCCCGTACGGTTCCGGTGGTCTGGCTGTTGCTGGCCGTGATCACGGTGGCGGCGCTCACGGTGTGGGCGTGCGCGTTGTGGCTGCCTGATCGCGCGCCGGCGTTGCTGGGAGCCGGCGGCGAGGCGACAAGCGCGCCGGCGGGCGTGCAGGAGTATTCGGGTGGCCAGCAGGTCACGGTCGTGCCGACGATGTCCGCCGATCGGGAGCTGATCGGCAACGCGACCGGCACGGTGACGACCGACTGGTCGGGCGAAGGACTGACGTCGGGGCGCCGCGCATACCGGGTCAACGATCGCATGGTCGTGGCTCTGGCGACCGCATCCCCCCTGTACCGCGATCTCAAGGCGAACGATACGGGCGACGACGTGCGTGCGCTGAACGACGAGCTCAACCGTCTGGGCTACCGGTCCTCGCCCGGCTCGAACAGGTACACGTGGCGCACCGTGCAGGGCGTGAGCCAGCTGATGAAGGACAACGGCAACACGTCCGACGGTTCGCTCGCCCTCGCCGACACCCTGTGGATCCCGTCACCGCAGGTTGCGGTCGGCTCGTGGACCGCGTCTCAGGGGCTCTCGGTCACGGCCGGCAGCTCGGTCGGTTCGATCGGCGGCACCATCGTCAAACTCGCCATCAAGAACGGCCAGCCCTCCGATCGGGACCGTACGATCACGGTCCTGGGCCAGAGCGGCACCCTGCCGGCCGGCGCCACCGAAGTGACCGATGCCGGGTTCTGTGCGAAGGTCGCCGCGACTCCGGAATTCACCGGCATGCCGAAGGATGCGCGGTCGACGGGATTCGACGCGACCGTGACCCTGCCCGAGCCGATCCGCGTGCTGCGCGTGCCCTCTGGAGCCGTGTTCGGTATCGACGGACAGTCCGGATGCATCGTGCCCGCCTCATCCAAGGGAACGAACGGTGGCCGCGGATCGGATGATCCGATCAAGGTGACGATCATCGGCGGTGAACTGGGCGCGAGTCTCGTAAGCCCCACGGACGCATCGGGTGCCTCGATCGACCCCTCCTCGATCACGCGCGTGACCATCGGACGCGCGCTTGACGGCCTGTCATGCGGGCGGTAGAGGCGGCAGGGATGGTGGCGACAACGGGCGAATCCATGGACGCGGCGGTGCGGTCGCACGGCATCGACGATGCCGACGGCGGCGATCGCTACGTGTCGGTGCACGGACTGGCGCACCGGTTCGCGGGCACCGACCTGCTGTTCGAAGGGCTTGACTTCACGGTGCGGTCCGGCCAGACGGTCGCGGTATGCGGACCGAGCGGATGCGGCAAATCGACGCTGCTGTCGATCCTCGCAGGCTGGCAGAAGCCGTACGCCGGAAGCGTGGAACGCCATGGGATCGACCGTATCGGCTGGGTGTTCCAGAACCCGTACGGAGTGGCCGGACGAACGGCTCTGGACCATGTGGTCTTCCCGCTGCTGTGCAAGGGCATGCGTCGGCGCGACGCCGAACCACTCGCCATGGAGGCGATGGGCCTGTTCGATCTGGGGTACGCGGCCGACCGTCGATTCAGCGACCTGTCGGGCGGTGAGGCGCAGCGGCTGATGCTGGCCCGGGCGGTGTGCTCGCGTCCGGACATGCTGCTGGTCGACGAGCCGACCGCCCAGCTCGACACGCGCACGGCCCGCTCGGTCAGCCACGTGCTGGGCAATCTCGCTGGCCGGGGCATGATCGTGCTGGTCGCCACCCATGATCCGGACACGCGCGATGCATGCGGACGGATCATCGATCTGGCCGACTATGCGCCCGGCATCCGCGCCGACGATACGGTTGACGACGATGCGGCTGATGTGGACATGGCCGATGTGGACGCCGTAGGGACCGGCGCACGGGGGGAGGAGTCGCGATGAGACTATGGGCGGTGCTTTCCGAGGTATGGCGCAACGTGGGCGCGGGCACGGCGCACGCGCTCGTGATGGCGATCGCGGTGCTTCTGGCCGGCGGACTGCTGGGTGGCTACGAGGCCGTATCGGTCGAGACGCTCGAATCGCAGGCGGTCACGCGCATCCGCGCATACGCGGACGTCAAGACCGTGGTCGGCTCGCCTGTCGACGGAGCCGCATGTGACGCCCTCGCCGCGCCCGCGTCCTCGTCCTCGTCCGCGTCCGCGTCGGGACTGCCGTCCGTGTCCGGCGCGATGCGTCAGGGACCGCAGGTCACCCCGCTGGCCACTCCGGGTCGTGACGTGTCCTCCTACGAGGTGACCCCCGGCATGATTCGCCTGATCACGGCCACGGACCACACGCGCCGAGCGGACGCATCCGGCGTATGGGTGTCCACCGCCATGGCCCGCGACTTCGGACTGACCACCGGCTCCCCGCTGCCCACCGACAAGGGCGCGACCCATGTCGCGGGCGTGTTCGACTGGCCCAACGACGGACGCGACACCCGCTTCGCGTACGCGATCGTCACGCCCGTATCGCCGTCGGACGGCACGTTCGAGGAATGCTGGGCCAAGCAATGGCCCGCCGACAGTGTGCTCGACACGCTGCTGCTGTCCGTGGCGCGCGTACCCGACGTCACCGGCGCGTCCCCGGGCTCGGCCGGCGTGACAGCGCTCAACAAGGGCTTCGACTCCCACTACGACGCCCAGGCCTCCTACGCGAACCGCCCCACGCGCAGCATGCCCTACGCCGGTCTCGCGATCGGCCTGCTCATGGGCGTGATCGCGGTGCGCCGACGCCGACTCGAATACGCCGGGGCCCTGCATTCGGGACAGTCCAAGGGCGCGCAGCTGTTCGGCGTCGGCGTCGAGACCCTCGTCTGGTCCGGAGCCGGCACCATCGTCTCCATTAGCCTGATCGGCGCATACTGCGCGCGCATGGTCACCTCCGATCCGCTGGCCGTGTTCCAGACCGCCATCCGCACGCCGATCGCCCTGCTCGCCGGCGCGCTCATCGCCGCCCTGCTCACGGCGCTCACCATCCGCGAATCCCAGCTCTTCCACTACTTCAAGACCCGATAGACGCCCGACGCCCGAACACCTGTTTTCCGTGTCCGCCGTATTACGAACAGTGACGCTGTTCACATAGTGAACCCCCGCTGGTTTGTCGCATTGCGCGCGCCTATGTTCTGTGTCCAGATCGAGCGGAAAGCCAAGACAAGCCGCTTGATGACATACTTCGAGACCGAAAGGAGGCCGCCGCGATGACTGGATACACTGCCCTCAACACCGTTAGCGAACTGGTTCTGACCGTCGTTAACGTCGCTCTGCTGTCCGCACGAATTATTATCCCGTCTTCGCTGGCGGACTGATTTCGGCTTGATGAGCTTGAGCCCCGCTGGCGAAGGCAGGGCGGCAAGCATCGATCACGTTTGAAGCCCTGCGCAAGATAGCGGGGCTTTTTCATTGCACGTCCTTTCAAGGTCCGCGGCCCACAGCCCACAAGGCGCCGGGTCTACGGCATCGGGACGGTCCAATGGCAAGCATTCCCGGAAGAGAACAGACAAGAACCAAACGAGATTGGAAGGGATTCCTCTCATGACTTCAGTCGACACGACCGCAGCAGGCAAGGCGAAGAGCCTGGCCCGCGATTCGGTCAAGACCGTGATCGCCGCCTCCATGGTCGGCACGGCCATCGAATTCTACGACTTCTACGCCTACGGCACCGCAGCGGCCAACTACTTCCCGCACATCTTCTTCTCGGCGAAGGACAACCCGACCGTCGCCCTGCTGATGAGCCTGCTGACCTTCGCCATCGCGTTCATCGCCCGCCCGCTCGGCTCGCTGGTGTTCGGCCACTTCGGCGATCGCATGGGCCGCAAGACCACGCTGGTCGTCTCCCTGATGACGATGGGCATCGGCACCTTCCTCATCGGCTGCCTGCCGACCTACGACCAGTGGGGCGTCGCGGCGGTCGCCGTGCTGTGCCTGCTGCGCTTCATTCAGGGCATCGGTCTCGGCGGCGAATGGTCCGGCGCCGCGCTGGTCGCCACCGAGAACGCGCCTGAGGACAAGCGCGCCCTGTACGGCTCCTTCCCGGAGCTTGGCGCTCCGATCGGATTCTTCCTGTCCAACGGCACCTACTTCATCCTCGAGTCCTTCAACGACTCCAACGCGATGCTCGCCTGGGGCTGGCGCGTGCCGTTCCTGCTGTCCGCGATCCTCGTGATCATCGGTCTCGTCGTCCGAGTCCACATGGAGGAGACCCCGATCTTCCGCATGGCCCAGGAGCAGAAGAAGGTCGTCAAGTCCCCGCTCACCGAGGTCTTCAGGAAGTCCTGGAAGCAGGTCCTTCAGGCCACCTTCCTCGTGGCCGTCACCTACACGCTGTTCTACACGCTCGCCACCTGGTCCCTCGCCTGGGGCACCAAGGAGCAGGGCGAGGGCGGCGGTGGCCTCGGCTTCACCAACCAGGAGTACCTGCTCATGCTGATGATCGCCATCTGCGTGTTCGCCCTGTTCATCGTGATCTCCTGCGTCAACGCCGATAAGCTCGGCCGCAAGCGCGTGATCACCTTCTCCTCCTGCGCCCTCGTCGTGTTCGCCGCCCTGTTCCCGTTCCTGCTCAACGGCCAGATCGTCGGCCAGCGCAACTTCTTCGCGAACATGGTGTTCCTGTGCGTCGGCTTCGCCCTGATGGGCACCGCCTTCGGCCCGATCGGCGCGTTCCTGCCCGAGCTGTTCGACGCCAACGTGCGCTACTCCGGCTCCGGCATCGGCTACAACCTCGCCGCCATCGTCGGCGCGGCCTTCGTGCCGACCATCGCCACTTGGCTGTCCTCCCACTGGGGCGTGCACTCCGTGGGCATCTACCTCGGCGTGATGGCCGTGTGCTGCCTCGTCGCGGTGCTCACCTGCCGTGAGACGAAGGACGTCGACTTCACCAAGTGACTTCCTTGCTCGGCCCCCCCCTCTGATGAGGGGGCTGTCAGCGAAGCTGACTGGGGGAGAGACTACCCCTCAGTCCCGTTTCGCGGGCCAGCTCCCCTGACAAGGGGATCCAAGGGGACTATCGACTGCGGCTGAAGCCCAACATTCCAGCTGTAGTCCGGCAAGATTTCATAACTGAAAATCACAACTCAATATTTGGACGCGGGGGACCGCGTCAGTCACCGGGCGACTAGAAATAAGACCCAGTGATCGATGACTTTCAACGTCAAGGGACACAATCCTTTCTCGCCGAAGGCCGTCAGCAATCTCACCGATTGCCGGGCGTGCAGTTTTCGTTCGGCATACCGAACAACATAAAGGAGTGCCAATCATGGCAGCAACTATCTGGTACGAGAAGGACGCCGATCTGTCCGTGTTCGATGGCAAGAAGGTCGCCATCCTGGGCTACGGCTCCCAGGGCCACGCCCACGCGCTGAACCTGCGCGATTCCGGTGTCGACGTGGTCGTCGGCCTGCGTCCGACCTCCAAGTCCGTCGAGTTCGCCAAGGAGCAGGGCCTCGAGGTCAAGTCCGTTCCGGAAGCCGTCGCCGAGGCTGACGTCGTCATGATCCTTCTGCCGGATCAGTACCAGGCCGCCGTCTACAAGAAGGACGTTGAGCCGAACCTGAAGCCAGGCGCCGCTCTGGCCTTCGCCCACGGCTTCAACATCCACTACGGCTACATCAAGCCGTCCGAGGACCACCCGGTCTTCATGGTTGCCCCGAAGGGCCCGGGCCACATCGTGCGTCGTGAGTACGCCGCCGGCCGTGGCGTCCCGGTCGTCGTGGCCGTCGAGCAGGACCCGGATGGCAAGACCTGGCCGCTGTGCCTCGCCTACGCCAAGGCTCTCGGTGCTCTGCGCGCCGGCGCCATCAAGACGACCTTCACCGAGGAGACCGAGACCGATCTGTTCGGCGAGCAGGACGTCCTCATGGGCGGCATCAACCACCTGTGCGACATGGGCTTCGATGTGCTGACCGAGGCTGGCTACCAGCCGGAGATCGCCTACTTCGAGGTCTTCCACGAGCTCAAGATGCTCGTCGATCTCGCCAACGAGGGTGGTCTGAACAAGGCCCGTTGGTCCTGCTCTGACACCGCCCAGTACGGCGACTACACCTCCACGGTCATCACCGAGGAGACCAAGAAGCGCATGCAGTACCAGCTCAAGCGCATTCAGGACGGCTCCTTCGCCAAGGAGTTCATGGATGATCAGGCTGCTGGCGCTCCGAAGTTCAAGAAGCTGCAGGAGGAGTTCTCCCACCCGCACCTCGAGACCGTCGGCCCGAAGCTGCGCGCCATGTTCTCCTGGAACAACGGCCCGGCCAAGGATCAGGACGAGGCCGAGTCCTTCAACGGCAAGATCGCTCGTACCCAGGTTCAGTGAGCCCGGCGCGGCCCTCAGCTTGGCCGCATGAGCGTTGCCTAAACGCGACTGAAGTCGTATGACCAAAGGCCGCCATTCCGATCTCCATCGGGTTGGCGGCCTTGTCGTATATTGGCGTCCATATGTAATGCGGATGCGTGGGCGTATGGATGTGCGGAAGTGGCGTGCCTATCTTGATTCCGGGGATTCGAGGACGAAATCGGCCGGAACTGTGCTGAGTCCCACGTATTCGCGCGCGGATTGGTGGGACTCAGCGCGGATACGGCCATTCTTGGCGTTGAATCCCTCGGGATTAGTGACTGACCCCGGAATGTGTCATGGTGTCTTCGTTCCATATAGATGCGTCCACGATATGGTTCACAAAGTCGTGATTTGGCCCACCTTATGGACGGAAACGTGCCGGCGGGGCGCGTGTCGGTAGGATGGAGCCCAGTTTCGAGGACACAATCCTCAACGCCTGGCATCGCCCCGACCCCGCGGCCGGAACACCGGAACATCGACCGGCAATCCGGCGGACACGGACGAACGCCACATGCGCTACATGCGCAACCACAACAACACCGTGTGCCGACCGCGCGAACCGTACGTCGCGGAAGGTACGCAAGTTAAAGGAGTGCTACATGGCTGCACAGATCTGGTATGAAAACGACGGCGATCTTTCCGTGCTCGAAGGCAAGAAGGTCGCGATCATCGGCTACGGCTCTCAGGGCCACGCCCACGCGCTGAACCTGCGCGATTCCGGTGTCGACGTGGTCGTCGGCCTGCGTCCGACCTCCAAGTCCGTCGACTTCGCGAAGGAGCAGGGGCTCGAGGTCAAGTCCGTCCCGGAGGCCGCCGCCGAGGCCGACGTGATCATGATCCTCGCCCCCGACCAGTACCAGCGTACGATCTGGGCCAACGACATCGAGCCCAACATCAAGCCGGGCGCGGCCGTCGCGTTCGCCCACGGCTTCAACATCCACTACGGCTACATCAAGCCGAGCGAGGATCACCCGGTCTTCATGGTCGCCCCGAAGGGCCCGGGCCACATCGTGCGTCGTGAGTACGCCGCCGGCCGTGGTGTCCCGGTCGTCGTGGCCGTTGAGCAGGATCCGCGCGGCGACGGCTGGGCGCTGACCCTGGCCTACGCCAAGGCCCTCGGCGCTCTGCGCGCCGGCGCCATCAAGACCACGTTCAAGGAGGAGACCGAGACCGATCTCTTCGGCGAGCAGAACGTGCTCATGGGCGGCGTCAACAAGCTCGTCGAGATGGGCTTCGAGGTCCTGACCGACGCCGGCTACCAGCCGGAGATCGCCTACTTCGAGGTGTGCCACGAGCTCAAGATGCTCGTCGACCTGATGAACGAGGGTGGCCTCAACAAGGCCCGTTGGTCCTGCTCCGACACCGCCCAGTACGGCGACTACACCAACACCGTCATCAACGAGGACTGCCGCAAGCGCATGGAGTACCACCTTGGCCGCATCCAGGACGGCTCCTTCGCCAAGGAGTTCATCGACGATCAGGATGCCGGTGCCCCGCACTTCAAGGAGCTGCAGGAGAAGTACTCCAACGAGCGCATCGAGACCGTCGGCCCGAAGCTGCGCGCCATGTTCTCCTGGAACAAGGACGGCGTCAAGGATGCCGACGAGGCCAACTCCTTCACCGGCAAGATCGCCCGCGCTCAGGTGCAGTGAGCGATCTAAGGCGTACAGCGAATCGTTCTCACTAACAAACGTGTGAGGGTTGACGCTGCGTCAATCGAACATGAATAATCCCCGAAATCAGCTTCCTTCCGCTGGTTTCGGGGATTTTCGTCTATGGGCGATCGTGGGCGATCCCGTGCGATCGGCTCACACTTTTCTTAATGAGAACGATTCGCTGCAGCGTAGACATTATCTTATCTTAATTATTATAATCGTGATACAATAAATCGTGATGCAATAAGCTATCCGACGACGCAGTGACGGAGGCAAGGGCCGCGAACAGCAAGGGAGGCGTCATGGCATTCATTGGGCGTGAAGACGATCTGAATCAACTTGAGGAATGTTTCGCCGCGCGCAAGGCGCAGCTTGTGTTCGTATACGGTCGGAGGCGCGTGGGAAAAACCGAGACCCTCAGTCATTTCTCGCACGGCAAGGAAACGCTGTTTTTCGCGGCCCAGAACGCCACCAAGGAGGAGCAGCTGGAATCGTTCTCCCGCCTGATGTTCGAGGCCGGCGCCCCCGGTCGGGACTACCTCAGCCGTTACCCCTCCTGGGAGAGCGCGTTGAACGAGTTGGCACGATTGCCCGAGCCGAGGGGCGGCGCGCGAAGACTGGTCGTGTTCGATGAATTCCCGTACTTGGTCAAGTCCGATCCATCACTGCCGTCGGTGCTGCAGAATCTCTGGGATCACACATTGCGTAATGCGAATCTGATGATCGTCATCTGCGGCAGCGCTATGAGCTTCATCGAGAAGAAGCTGTTGGGGGAGAAGTCTCCGTTGTATGGTCGGGCGACCGGCATTCTGAAGATGCTGCCTCTGCCATATTGGGATGCAGTGCGGTTCTTCCCCGACTACGGCGGTGAGGACAAGGTGCTCGCATACGCGATGTTGGGCGGCATCCCCCGGTACCTTGAGGAGTTCGACCCGGACGAGTCCATAGAGGCGAACATCAAGCGCCACATCCTGCGGCGCATCTCCCCGCTGTACAGCGAAGTCGAGTTCTTGCTGCATGAGGAGCTGCGGGAGACGGCGAAATACAACAGTGTGATACGGGCCATCGCGCTTGGCGCCACCTCGCTGAACGAAATCGCCACACACGCGATGATGACAAATGCTACGGTCTCGTCCTATCTCGCCAATCTCATGGAACTCGGCATCGTGGAGCGCGAGTTCCCGGTCACCGCGAAACTCAAGGAGCGGGCGAAGGGTGCTCGGGGCCTATACCAGTTGAGCGACAACTTCTTCCGATTCTGGTATTCGTTCGTGTTTCCCTACCGCTCGGAACTGGAGCGGGGCGATGTGGACGGCGTGTACGAACGGCATGTCGGGCCGGTGCTGCATGATTTCGCGGGCAAGCCGTTCGAAGCGCTATGTCGTGAGTGGGTGTGGCGCGAGAGCATAGCCGGGCGTCTGCCGTTCCACGCGCGCGAGGTCGGGCGTTGGTGGGACCGGCGTGATGAGATAGACGTGATGGCAGTCGATGGATCGGGGGCGGCGGCGATCATGGGTGAGTGCAAGTTCCGTAATACTCCGGTGGATCGCTCGGTGCTGAACCTGTTGCGCGACCGCGCCTCGCGCACGGGGATTGACCGTCGCACGTATGTGCTGTTCTCGCTTGGCGGTTTCACGCAACCGTTGCTCGACGACGCCGCATCGTCTGAATCCGATGTCCGGCTGGTCGGTGTCGACGAGCTGTTCGACTGATTCGCTGCGCGCGTTACTTCCTATTACTCACCTGATAGGCGACGAATAGGATCGCCAGCCAGATCACGCCGGCGATCACGGCCACGCGATAGCTGGCGGAGAAGCACATGAGCACCACGACGAGCGCGAGGAACGCAAGCACAACCCACGGGGTGACGCGCGCGAACGGCAGCTTGAAGTGGATCGCGTCGAGCGCCTCCTGCCCGGACTTGCCGGCCAGATCGGTGTCCTCGGGCGCGCCGCCGGCCGCCACCACGCGGCGGAACTTCATCTCGGTGATCATGATCATCGTCCAGTTGATGATGCCCGCGATCGTGGCGATCGACATCAGATAGTTGAACGCGAAATCGGGCCATACGAACACGACCACCACGGCGAACGCGGTGATCACGGCAGAGGTGAGCACGCCCGCCACCGGCACGCCATGCGCGTTCAAGCGGCCGAGGAACGCGGGGGCGTTGCCCTGCTTGGCGAGCGAGTACAGCATGCGCGAGTTGGCGTACAGGCCGGAGTTGTACACGCTCATCACGGCGGTGAGACACACGAAGTTCAAGATACCGGCGGCCGCGTGCACGCCCACCGAGTCGAAGATCTGCACGAACGGGCTCGACTTGCCGTCGATCGTGTTCCACGGCACGACCGCCATGATCACGCCCAGCGCGCCGATGTAGAACACGAGGATGCGCCAGATGATGTCGTTGGTGGCGCGCGGGATCGTGGTCTTCGGATCCTCGGTCTCGCCGGCGGTGATGCCGATGAGTTCGGTGCCGCCGAAACTGAACATCACGACGACGAGCGCCATCAGCAGGCCCGTCCACGAGCCGTCGGACGCGCGTCCCATCAGGCCGTTCGGCAGGAATCCGCCGCCCACGGTGAACCAGTTCGCGAAGCTCGCCTTCACGCCCGAGTCGGTCGGCAGCGCGAAGACGATCACCGCGAGGCCGCCGACGATCATCGCGATCACGGCCACGATCTTGATGATCGCGAACCAGAACTCGAACTCGCCGAACTTGGAGACGCCCAGCAGGTTCGCCGCGCAGATCACCACGAGGAACACGGCCGCCGACACCCACGTCGGGATCGCCGGGAACCAGTAGTTGACGAACGAGCCCACCACGGCGAGCTCCACCATGGAGACGAGGATGTAGTTGAACCAGTAGTTCCAGCCGGAGATGAAGCCGGCGCGCTTGGACCAGTAGCGTGTCGCGTAGTAGCTGAACGCGCCCGCCTTCGGGTCCTCGACGCTCATTTCGGACAGCGCGCGCACGATCATGAAGATCGCGAGGCCGCCGATCAGGTAGGCGAGCAGGATCGCAGGGCCGGCCAGCGCGATCGACTCGCTCGAGCCGTAGAACAGGCCCGTGCCGATCGCGCCGCCCAGCGCGATCAGCTGGATATGGCGGTTCTTCAGCGACTTGCGCAGCGTCGCCGGCACCGGCACGTCATCGGTCTCGCGCGGCTTTTGGACCTGCGGTGCCGCGGGATTGGTGGAACTCATGATCTCTCTCGATTCTTTAACTCTCTTGTCTCGGTGGTCTGACCGCTCCCGAATGTCCCGGATGCCCGGTTGTGGGAGGCACCGGCGGGCGTGGTCATCGCAATCGTCGTGATCGCAATGACCGCCATTGTATGTCCCCGCCTCGCCGGCAGTCTCGATCTGCGCGAGATATGGGTGATACCGCGTGATATGGGGCGGCCGTTTTACCCAGCGAAATAGGGTTAAATAGAGAATGAGGTGAGCGACATGGCGTACATCGAATTCGACAACGTGATCAAGGAGTATCCGACGGGCGGCGGCAGACCGATCCGGGCGCTCGACGGCGCGAGCTTCACCGCCGATCAGGGCGAGCTGACCGTGATCCTCGGCCAGTCGGGCGCGGGCAAGACCACGGCCCTGAACATCCTGGGCGGCATGGACACCGCCACCTCCGGTCGCGTGGTCGTCGGCGGGCGCGACATCACGGATCTCAAGAAACGCGACCTCATCACCTACCGTCGCAACGACATCGGATTCGTGTTCCAGTTCTACAATCTCGTGCCCAATCTGACCGCGCTGGAGAACGTCGAACTGGCGAGTCAGATCTGCCCGGACCATTTCGACCCGGCCGACACGCTGCGCAAGGTCGGGCTGGGGGAGCGGCTTGACAACTTCCCGGCGCAGCTGTCCGGCGGCGAGCAGCAGCGCGTGTCGATCGCCCGCGCGATCGCGAAGAAGCCGAAGCTGCTGCTGTGCGACGAGCCGACCGGCGCGCTCGACTACGAGACCGGCAAGGAGGTGCTCACCCTGCTGCAGGACATCTGCCGCGAGCAGGGGATGACCGTGATGATCATCACCCACAACTCGGCGCTCGCCCCGATGGCGCACAAGGTGATCCACTTCCGTTCGGGCCGCGTGACCGCCGCCGAGGTCAACGAGCATCCGACGCCCATCGCCGACATCGAATGGTGAGAGGAGGCGTGTGATGACCGGACGCGCGTTCGTCAAGGACATGCTGCGCTGCTGGCTGCGCTCGTGGAAGCGATTCGTGTCGATCGCGGTGATCTCGCTGCTCGGCGTGGCCGTGCTCACCGGCATCTACGCGGGATGCCGCGACATGTTCCGTGGCGCCGACCGGTTCTACGATGCGCAGGGTCTGCGTGACATCCAGGTGGTCTCCACGCTCGGGCTGACGTCCGACGACGTCGACGCCCTGCGCGCGGTCGACGGCGTCGAAACCGTGCAGGGCATGCGCAGCCAGGCCGTCAAGGTGCCGATCGACGGCGCCGAGAAGACCGTGACGATCAACGAGATCGCAGGCGGCGGCGCCGGCGGCGGCTCGGGCGATGCCGCGGCTCTCGACCGACCGTATCTTGAATCCGGCCGCATGCCCACAAGGGCCGGCGAGGTGGCCGTCACCCGCAAGTTCCTCAAGGACAGCGGCTACAGGATCGGCGACAAACTCACCGTCACCCCGGTCGCCACGGATGATGCCAACACGGATTCCGCTGACGATTCGCCCTCATTCCCCACGCAGCTCACCATCACCGGGCAGGTGCTCGACCTCGCCGACCTGAGCAACCCGGACGGCATCAGCAGCGAGGCGTTCCGCAACAACGCCGCCTCCGACTACGCGTTCTTCGCGCCCTCCGACGGCGTGACCGGCGACGTCTACACCTCGATCAGCCTCACCGTGAGCGGCGCCAAGACCGAGGACACGTTCTCCGACCGCTACGATCGGACCGTCAGAGCCGTCGTCGACCGTATTGCCGAGCAGATCCAGTCGCAACGCCAGAAGGCGCGCCGTCAGCAGCTCATCGACGAGGCCCAGCGGAAGATCGACGACGCCCGAGCCAAGGCGAGTCTGCAGCCTGCCGAAGTGCAGGCGCAAATGCAAGCGCAACTTGACCAGCAGCGTGCGCAGGTGCCCGACAAGATCGCGCAGGCGCGCTGGTACGTGAGCACACGCTCCGCGATCGGCGGGTTCAGCCAGCTCAAATCCGACGTGAGCTCGATCGAATCGATCGGCCGCGCGTTCCCGGTCGTGTTCCTGACCGTCGCCGTGCTGATGAGCCTGACCGCGATGACCCGCATGGTCGAGGAGGAGCGCGGCCTGATCGGCACCTACGTCGGCCTCGGCTACGGGCCGGCCGCGATCGCCGCCCGCTACGTGCTGTTCGCCGCGCTCGCCTGCCTGATCGGCGGCGGACTGGGACTCGTCGCCGGGTTCATCGGGATTCCTGCGTTCCTGCTTGTTGTGTTGCAGGGCCTGTACGCGGTGCCCGGCGTGCGTCTCGAATACGACTGGGTGTACGGATCGGCCGGCATCGCCCTGTTCGTCGTCGGCATCGTCGTCGCGACCATCGTCGCGTGCGCGGGCGAACTGCGCCAGACGCCGGCCGCGCTGATGCGTCCGAAGGCGCCGAAGGCCGGCACGCGCGTTCTGCTCGAACGCGTGCGCCCGGTGTGGCGTCGCATGGGATTCCTCAACAAGGTGACCGTGCGCAACATCATGCGATTCAAATCGCGTCTGATCATGACGGTCGGCGGCGTGGCCGGCTGCACCGCGCTGATCGTGTGCGGCCTCGCGATCAACGACAGCGTCGACGCGATCCCCGCACGCCAGTATCAGGACATCTACCGCTACGACCTGATGGTCGTCACCGATCACGACGATCTCGCCGCCGTCGAGCAGCGACTGCGCGGCGACGGCAAGCTCGACGGCGCGATGACGCCCGCACGCATCGACAGCGGCGAGATGACCAACGCCGCCGACGAGTCGACCACCGTCCAGTTGGTCGCCGTGCCGGCCGCCGGCGACTTGGTGCGGATCGCCGATCTGCGTGTCGTCGCCGACGGCACGATGGGGGACTACCACACCGGTGACGAGATCAAGCTGGGCGATACCGGCGGGACCGGGGCCACCGATGTCGCCGATTCGCCGACCTTCACCGGCTCCGGCGTGATCGTTTCGCGATCCGCCGCGGCCTCGCTCGGCGTCGAGGCAGGTGATGAGATCACCCTGCACAACGGCGGTTCCGAACGCGCCAAGGCGCGCGTCTACGCCGTCAGCGAGTCCGTGATCGGCTCCGACCTGTACATGACCACCGCCTACTACAAGCAGCTGTTCGGCGCGGACGCCGGGGACGACGCGTCCGACACGGTCTCCGACGGCGTCGAACTGAACGCGATCTATGCGAACCTGAAGGGTTCGGACGACGATCAGATCGACTATGCCGCCAAGCTCGGCCGCGACGCGAAGGTGCTGAGCGCCGTCAGCAACGCCAAGCTCGAGCGGAGCTTCGAGTTCAAGCTCATGGCCGCGGTCGTCGCCCTGATCGTCGGGCTCGCAGGCGGACTCGCGCTGGTCGTGCTGTTCACGCTCGCCAACACCAACGTGTCCGAACGCGTGCGCGAGATGGCCACGCTCAAGGTGCTCGGCTTCTACGATCGCGAAGTGCACACGTACGTGAACAAGGAGATGATGATCCTGACCCTCGTTGGCATCGTGGTCGGACTGCCTCTGGGGCGCTGGGTCGGAGGGCTGCTGACCGCCGCCCTCAACATGCCCGGCATGTACTTCGAGGTCCACGTGCAGCCCGCGAGCTATCTGATCGCCGCCGCAGTGACCCTCGCCTTCGCACTACTGGTCCAGCTCCTCACCAACCCAGTCCTAGACCGCATCGACCCCGCCGTCTCGCTGAAGAGTATCGAATAATCATGCCTTGAGCGTGTCCACAATAGCGGACCGCCGCCCCCACGCGGCCTACGCTGGAACAACAAAGTTCAATTTTGAGTCGCAAAGCGCAAGAGAAAAATTGAACTCGGATTTGCAAAGTTCACAGAGACGTTACATGATAATTGAACTGAATGAACTTCTTCGGCCGGTCCGGTGCTACAGTTTGAACCTGCATTGAACACGCGAATCGAGAAGTGAGGTCGGCTGTATGAGCGATGCGAACACGCGTTCGGGCGGCATGAACGGCGTAGGTGGTACGAGCGCAGGCGCGGACGGTGCGACGCTGAAGTCCGTCGAGAGCCTCGATGCGAACAACGAGATGGATCGCGGCCTCAACAATCGCCACGTCCAGTTCATCGCCATCGGCGGCACGATCGGCACCGGCCTGTTCCTCGGCTCCGGCAAGTCGATCGCCCTGACCGGCCCGTCGATCGTGTTCGTGTACATCGGCGTCGGCCTGGTCATGTTCATGCTGATGCGCGCGATCGGCGAGATGATGTACCGCGATCCGAGCCAGCACACGTTCATCAACTTCATCACCCGCTACCTCGGCAACGGCTGGGGCAAGTTCGCCGGATGGTCGTACTGGATCGTGCTCGTGCTCATCGGCATGACCGAGATCACGGCCGTCTCGACGTATTTCATCACGTTCTTCAACACGTTCGGCATCGACCTGAGCGCGTGGAAATGGCTGATCGAGCTGGCGTTCCTCGTCGTGCTCGCCACCATCAACCTGATCGCCGTCAAGGCGTTCGGCGAGGCTGAGTTCTGGTTCTCGATGATCAAGATCACGCTGATCTGTGCGATGATCGTCACCGCCGTGGTGATGGTCGTGATCGGCTACCATTACGACTCCGTGCAGATTGTCGGCCAGAGCGCGCCGTCGCCCGCCGGCCATGCGGGTCTCGACAACCTGTTCACGAACTTCTCGATCGCGCCGAACGGCTGGCTGGCGTTCCTGATGAGCTTCCAGATGGTGTTCTTCGCGTATGAGGCGATCGAGTTCGTCGGCGTGACGGTGTCGGAGACGCAGAATCCGCGCAAGGTGCTGCCGAAGGCGATCAACGAGATCATCATGCGCATCCTGATCTTCTACGTGGGCGCGCTGGTGGCGATCATGTGCATCGTGCCGTGGACCACGTTCAAGCCGAACAAGGACGGCTCGTTCGCCTCCCCGTTCATCATGGTGTTCCAGTACGCGGGATTGAACTGGGCGTCCGCGCTGGTGTTCTTCGTGGTGATCACGGCCGCGTCGTCGTCGTTGAACTCGCTGCTGTACTCGGCCGGCCGTCACCTCTACCAGCTGGCGATCGAGTCGGAGTCGCCGGCGTTCCAGAGGATCGGCGTCGTCTCGAAGCGTCGCGTGCCGGCGCGTGCGATCCTCGTGTCGGCCGCGCTGGTGCTGCTGTCGCCGGTGATCAACGCGTTCCCGCAGGTGTCGAGCGCGTTCGTGCTGTTCTCGTCCGCCTCGT
Organism: Bifidobacterium sp. UTCIF-38; assembly: GCF_006454495.1. Lineage (NCBI taxonomy): Bacteria > Bacillati > Actinomycetota > Actinomycetes > Bifidobacteriales > Bifidobacteriaceae > Bifidobacterium > Bifidobacterium sp. UTCIF-38. The sequence continues at coordinate 24,400 of NZ_JFAL01000023.1, forward strand.
CCGCGGTGATCATCTTCATCTACATCCTGACGATGGTCGCGCATCGGCGCTACCGCCGTTCGGCCGATTTCATCCCCGACGGCTTCGTGATGCCGGCCTACAAGGTGACGAACACCATTGCGATCGTGTTCTTCGTGTTCATCTATGTGACGTTGTTCCTCGCCTCGGACACGATCGGCTCCGCGATCGCCGGCTTGGTGTGGCTCGCCGTGTTCGGCGGCTACTGCCTGTTGCACGATCATTTCCAGAATCGCGATCTCAAGGCCGCGTTGGGCCGCTGAGCTCGTGGCCCTGGCGGTCGGCCGGGTGCGACCTTGATCTCGTCCGTCAGTGGGTTCCGCTGGCGGACGATTCGCGATTGTCGGCGTGCTGCGCGCGATATGCGTGAAAGAACTGTGAAGACGCATATGTGACGCAGGGGAGGCCGGGAGTGTTGTGGTCGCGATGCGCGTGTAAAGAGGCGCGCGCACGCGATGGATCGCCCGCCTGTTCGTGACATGTCTGCCTGAGATGGCGTTATCGTCGGCATTGCAGTCTTTTCCTGTCGGCGGATCGACGCGTAGCCGATATCTGTATGGCCTTGGGCGTGGTTCTCATCTGCTGGTGAAAGGTCACCAACCGGCCGAATTCTCCTGAATCGCGATGTGTCGGGCTGTCTTCTTTGCATGGGACCGTTCGAACAGCGGTTCCTTGGTACGGGTCGACGACGACTCGTGTGCGGGATCGCTTCGTCTGAACGCCGGATCGGGGTTCGGGGGACGCATAACGACACATTTCTAGGGAAGGACGTGCGATGAGGCACGAATGGCATACCACCAGGCCGAATGGCCGCGGAATCTGCGGGCCGGGAGCCTCGCGGAGACGGAGAACTTCGGGAACACGGGACACGATCAGGCCGACCTGGCCGGCAAGATCGGCACGGCCAACGCCGGCGAAACGCCGTGCGCCGGAATCCCTGATGCGCAGGATGGGGACGTGTCTGACCGTCGCGGCGATGCTGCTGACCGTATTGTCGCCGGCGGCTGCAGCGGCCCCGGTGGCCGTCACCGGGTTCGCCTCGGTCCGCGGCGGTTCCGTCGCCGTTGCCGCGGACAGGGATGCGGCCGACACGACGATCGTCGCCGAAGGCCCGTCGTCCACCACGCTGCCGGATGGCGTGACGTGGGCGGACGTGCGCGGCTACATCGACGAGCAGTTCCCCGATTCGGCCGTGTTCGCCGACGCGGTGTACGACGCGATCCGCGACTCCGGACAGGACTACACGGATGAAAAACTCGAGCATGCGCCGCAGGGCATGCCCGATTCCGCCGCGGACGTGATCTCCTATTTCGGCATCGATGACCCGGACCACACGACGATCACCGTGTCGCGCCCGTTGGAGGACGGCGCTGTGCTGACCGGCGTCACGCTGCTCACGAACGTGGGCGTGCTGAAGATCGCCGACACCGGTTCGCACAAGAGTCTGGCGTTCATCGAGGACGCATACGAGCCGGCCGGTGAAGGCGAACGGCCGTACGATACGCCGGAAGGTCCGGCGATCGATATAGCGCCGATCAACCTGACCGTGCTGCCGAAGCGTCCGTACGAGTACAACCTTACCAAGGCGCGCAGCGGTCATCATGCATTTAATACCACGGCTCGTAACAACCTCTCCGTTTCGATGCTGCGCAACCCGAAGGGCAAGGACGCGTCGGTCGTCATCGACACGACGCTCACCGGTCGCGGGGCGCCGGTCGACCTGACTCCCATCAGCTCGACCGAATCGACCGAATCGTCCGAATCACCCGGCAAAACCGTGCATCCGACCGACATCACCCCGACGTTCAAGTATCGAACGGACCCTGAGACCACGCAGCATCCGACCGACCGGATCTCCACCAAGGACAACACCGTCACGATGTCGATCCCGGCCTGCGGCGATGACGGCGAGTACACCGAGCGACTGGCGTTCACTCACCTGTATCAGCATTTCGGCGGTACCGTCGAGCAATTGCAATCCCTCGACTATCACTACCGCACCAGCGTCACCTACTTGAGTGCCGTGCACATCTCCGGCGAGGCGGTGATTCTGGGCGACGTCGCGGCGCGCAAGATCGACGCCACCAACCAGCAGCCGCTGCGATACGCGCGATTCCGCCTCTACGAGGACAAGGCCGCCACCAAGCCCGCGCGTCAGGCGGACCTCACCATGGCCGGCCAGATCCAGCGCGACGAGAACGGCGGCATCAGGATGAAGGAGACCGACATCGCGGACAGCGGCGAGGACGGTGTCGTGCGGTTCGAATACCTCCAGCCGGGCGACTACTACCTCAAGGAGATCGACCCGCCGGCCGGCTACGACCTGCCCGATCCGAATCCGGTCAAGGTCACGGTCGCCGGCACGGACTCCGGCAGCGCGATCACCGGCCTGTCGATCACCGGCGGGCAGGGGAGCGAGGCCGAGGTGCTCGTCGACGGCGTCACCGGGCGCGCCGACAACTTCAGGAACGCGTCCAGCTGGTACACCGCCACGAACAACATCACCCGCACCTCCAAACTCGACACGATCCGTGTGGACGACGGCGTATACGTCAGAAACGGCGGCAAGGCCATCGCGATCAACGATTTCACGGCGAGCGGAGACGGTCTCAAGCCGCTCGCCGAGGCCGCCCCGATCGGCGACGACGGCAAGCCGGACCTGTCCGGAGCGTCCGCGGAGGGAAGCGGGTACACGGTCACGTTCGGCGATAAGGGCGACGAATCCGCCACCACGCAACGGTTCGAGACCACCGCCGGAGCGCAGGATGCGATCAACGCGATGATCAAGGGCAGGCAGCTCGGCTGTTCGACCGCCACGATCAGCGTCGACGCGGGATCACGCGTGTATCATCGCGCGGCCACGGACGCCGATATCGTGACGATCGGGGACCAGCCGCTGCCGGTGTACCTGCGCATCCCCGCCTCCAAAACGCTCGAGGGCGGCGACGAGGCGTTCGAGGACGATCGCTTCCGCTTCACCATCGACGGCGCCGACAGTCGCGGCGAGATCCACGAGACGGTCGGGGTCAAGTCGACCGGCACGAAACTGGGCAAGCACTATGGCGTCGTCGACTTCAGTCCGCTGACCTTCGACAAGTCCGGATCATACGAGCTCACCATCACCGAGGAAGTCGACGAATTCGATCTCGGCGTCAGCTACAACCCCGAAGGCGTGTCCTACAAGGTGTACGTCGACGTCGGGCCGAACTGGCTCGGCAAGTTCAAGATGAACGGTGAACCGGCCGATGAATCGGACGGAGATGAGGACGAGGCTGAGACCTCCGACACGCCCAAGTGGTATCAGGGACTGGCCGCCACGGTGCACTACGCCAAGGTGACGTCCGGCGCCGGCGGCAAACCGGTCGTCGGCAAGAAGACCCTGCTCGGCACCTATGACTCCGAGCAGACGAACGTGGCCATCAAGGCGGAAGACGGTTCCATCACCGGATTCACGCCGAACCCGAGGCGACCGTTCACCGGCCCGCTGATCTTCGTCTTCACGAACGTCGCCAAAACCACCACCCTGCCGAAAACCGGCGCCGGAGGCATCGTCGCCATCGCGGCGGCCGGAGTCACGCTGCTGCTCGTCGGCGCGCTGATCGTCACCCACGCGTCGCGTCGCCACGCCCGCCGATGACGCATGCATCGGCTCACCATCCGCCCATGGCATCGCACAACAATCACATAAATCACATAGAAAGGAACAATGATGTTCACCAATCACCAGTCCACACTTCGCACGAGTGACGTGCGGAATACGGTCGTTGCGGCGACGTCCGATCCGGGGCCGAACGGCGGCGAATCCGGCCGAACGCCACGGTTCTCCCGGTTCCGGGGAACCCGTGCAGTCGCGTCGCGTACGGTCGCGGCGGTGATCGGCGCAATCGCGCTGATCGCTGGCATATCGTTGGCGCCGTCGGCGGCGCTCGCCGCCAATCCCGGCACCCTGCCCGTCGCCTCGACCGGGATTCCGCTTTCCAAGGATTCGACCGCCGAACTCGTCGTACGCGGCGTCGAAACCGGGTCGACGAGCGTCGCGCATCGGGTCATCGAGCTGAAGCTCGACGTGAACGGCGCATCGCCTGCGGCGCCGCCCTACGCGTGGGCCGAACCATTGCGCGAGTTCGTGCGCGACTACGACGCGAAGCACGGCGTCGATTTCATCGCGGACGACGATTCGGTCGGCGACGCCTACGCCGGACTGCAGAACGACGAGACGGGTGATCCGACAACCGCGACGGCCGGGCAGATCGCCGATTTCGCCGATCGACTCGCTAGGTTCATCGCTGAGCGGTCGGCCGGATCCAAAGGAACCGAAGGATCCGAGGGGAACGGTCTCGCCGGTCTTGAATCGCACACCGGCGTGACAGGTGCGGTGAGCGGAGGAGACGCGTCCGACGCCGTCGCGACCTTCGCCGGACTGCCGCTCGGCGGTTACCTCGTGATCACGTCCGGCGGCCCGCGCGTCCATCGGCCGGTGATCGCGAACCTCACACCGCAGTACGACGCCGAAAGCAGGCAATGGCTCGTCGCCGAACGGTTCGAGGCGGTGGCCAAGCATTCGTCCCCGGGTGTCGACAAGTCGATCAACGAGCAGCGCGACGACGGACACGTGTCGGGCCGCGACGCGAAGGATTCCGGTTCGGACGTCATCGCGATCGGCGACGCTGTCACTTTCGACCTGCGCGCCGACGTGCCGGTCTTCCCGAACAATGCGATGTATCGCGATTTCACGATCGCCGACACGATGTCCGCCGGACTGACGCTCGTTGGGGAGTCGATCGAGGTGTACGGCGTCACGGCATCCGCCGAACCTGCCGGCGATGACGCGGAAACGCGTCTCACCGCCGAACAGTACGGGCTGAGCGTGGGAGCGGATGAGGGCTCCGGCGCCGACGAGAGAACATACACGTTCCGCCTCGACCTGAGCGGCACGTACTACGACGGCATCCGCGGCTACGACGCGATCCACGTGCGCTACCGGGCGATCGTCAACGATCGCGCCGCCGTCGGCCCGACCGGCAACCCGAACGAGGTGACGTTGGAGTATTCGAACGACCCGTATCACTCCCAGTCGCACGACACCGACAAGGACCGCGTGACCGCCTTCTCGTACGGTCTCGAGGTCGTCAAGACCAGTGGCGACGGCAAGCCGCTCTCCGGCGCGGTCTTCGCGCTCGGCGGCGATGTCGCCGACACGTACGAGGGCGTGGTTCCGCTCACCGAATCCGGACGCTATCGCCTGCCGAAGCGTGACGCCGACGGCGGGATCGTCGACGAGGATCGGGGTGCACTCACCCGCGATCTGGCGGTCTCCGACTCCGGACAACTGTGGATCTCCGGCCTGCGACCGGGCTCCTACACGCTCACCGAAACGCAGGCGCCCGACGGATACACCATCATCACCCAGCCGATCCCGTTCAGCATCGTCGACACCGCGACCGAAGACGATCGCACCGACGTTGAATTCACCGGCACGGTCGTCGGACAGAAGACCGCCGGCTACGCGTACAGGGAGGTGCGGAACTATCGCGGCGGACTCCCGATCACCGGTGCCGCCGGCGTGATCGCATTCGGCGTCATCGGCGTCCTGCTCGCGGGCGGCGGCGTGACGCTGGCCGCGGTGATGCGCCGACGCCGCAGATGAGGCGCCGCGCATGAGACACCGCATGAGCGTGCGATCGCGCGTGCGGCGAGCCCTGCCGTCCGCGATCGCCGCCATGCTGGTCCTCGCCGGGATCGCCCTGTGCGCGTACCCGGCGATCGCCGAATCCGCCGCCCGCCGCGATCAGGCACAGATCATCGCCGGCTACGATCGCGCGTCCCGTTCGGTCTCGGACGAGCGGCGCGAACGCCTGCTCGCCGAAGCCGAACGGTACAACGCCGCATTGGCGGGCGATGTGCCGGGGGACGCTACGGGCGGCGGCGTGTCCCGGTCGTCCGCCGCATCCCGGTCGTCCGCCGCGTCCCGGTCGTCCGCCGCGTCCCGGTCGTCCGCAGCGTCCCGGTCGTCCGCCGCATCCCCGCGCTATGAGGATCTGCTCGATCCGAACGGCGACGGGGTGATGGGCGTACTCGTGATCCCGGTCATCGACCTGAAACTGCCGGTGTTCCACGGCGTCGGCGATCGCGCGCTCGCAGCCGGAGTCGGCCACGTACCCGGCAGCGCGCTGCCCATTGGCGGCATGGGCAATCACAGCGTGATCGCCGGGCATCGCGGGCTGCCGTCGGCCGAACTGTTCACGCGTCTCGACGAACTCGAGCGCGGCGACGCGTTCACCATCACCGTGCTCGGCGACACGCACGTCTACCGCGTCATCGGCATCCGCGTCGTGGACCCGGATGCCGTGGCGGTGGGCGGCGGCGGAACTGCGGGCGGTGGCGGAGTTGCGGGCGTCGGCGAGTCCGTTGGTGGTGGTGGAACTGCGGGCGGTGGCGAGTCCGTTGGTGGTGGTGAGTCCGCGCTGCGCACGTCGCAACCCGGACTGCTCGCGTCGCAATCCGGCCGCGATCTGGTCACGCTCCTCACCTGCACGCCGTATGGCGTCAACACGCATCGACTGCTGGTCACCGGCGAGCGCGCCCGCGATCTCGAACGCGCCGGCGTCGACCCGTCCGGTTCCGCTCGATCGCGTGCGATCCGCATGCCCGCTTCGCCCGATGCCTGGCTGCGCTCCGGCTGGGCGGCGGTGCTTGCCGTTGCGGTCGTGCTCGTCGGCACCGTGCTATTCCACGCTATTCGTGTGTTTCGCGTGTCAAGTACCGGGCGTCACCGTGCGGCTGATGTCGGTGCTGGTGCTGGTGCTGATGTCGGTGTCGGTGCTGATGTCGGTGCCGGTGCTCCGTGATCGTGTCCATCGCGCGGTTGCGCTGTCCATCGTGCGGTGATTGTCCCATGAAGCGGTGTATCTCCCATCGCGCGGTGACGGAAAATGGCGGAATTCCGCCAATTCGCCAAAACGGCTCACCGCTTCATGGGCAAAACACCGCGCGATGGGTGTTGAGAGTGCGTGATGGGTGCGCGGTGGGTGACGGGTGACGGGGTGTTGGGTGTTGGGTGTTGGGTGTTGGGTGTTGGGTGTTGGGGTGCGCGATGGGTGTTGGGTGTTGGGCGTTGGGTGTTGGGGTGCGCGATGGGTGTTGGGTGTTGGGCGTTGGGTTGTGTGACGGGTGATGTGTGACGGGTGATGTGTGACGGGTGTTGGGTGACGGGTGTTGGGTGGCGGGGTGTTGGGCGTTGGGTTGTGCAGTGGGCGTTGGGTGACGGGTGACGGGGGTGATGAGGACGTGATGAACGAAAAAAGCGACCTTTCGGTCGCTTTTATACGTGCGTGATTCAATTGTTCGTTCAGTTATATCTGCGATTGCATCGACTCATGTCATTCGCCGTTGTGCGGCTCAAAGCATACGTCTGTCAGTCGTGGTGTCAGTCATCCGCGATGTCCGATGGTGTTGTGACCCCGGTTTCTTCGATCCTCTTCGACTTGGGTTCGATCCAGCATTCCCGCGCACGGTGTTCGCAGTTCCGCGCGCATCGCCCGTCCATGGGCTGCTCTACTCACGATTCATGCAATATGTGCGATTCGGCCGACCTTTTCGACGTTCATCATTCATGGTTTGTCCCGTGTCGTCCGACGTCGTGTCGCGCGTTCAGGAACGCGACGGACGCCCGGCAGGTGTCGCGTATTGCAGTGCTCCGTGGACGAGGGCCGCGGTGTAGTGCATTCCGCACATGCCCGCCTCCTCCGCCTGATGGGTGCAGCCGGCTATGCAGCAAACGTTCCGTTCCATGATATTCCCCTTCCTCGGGTTCTCCTTTGAGGGCTTCGGTGCCTTACATGAATCCACTATAGTCTCGGGGTGCCCCCTTGGCCAGTATTTGGACATCTTCTCGCATATTTTGTTACGTATATCACAGGAAACGCGGCAATTGGACCGGTTCGATATTGCCCTTGCGGCGTTTCGCGCTTCGATGTCTCATTTGTCCGGCATTTGCTTGTCGTGGTGCGGTTTCGCGTGGCGTGGCGCGTCCGGTAGCCTCGCCTTCGTGCGATGATGGAGTCATGAGCAACGGGGATTCCGCGCTGCGTGGCGCGACGGATTATGCGAACGACGTAGATTTCGCGGGGCATCGCGTCCCGCGACTCGGCATGGGCACGATGGCGCTGTCGATCGAGGGGAGGCCGGATCGCGATACGGCGATCGCGACGATCCACGCCGGACTTGACGCCGGCGTGCGCTACCTGGACGCCGCATGGTCGTACTACCTGCCGAGCGCGCCCGGTGTGGACGGCACCGGTGTGGACGGCGATTTCGGCTACGGCGAGATGCTGGTGCGCGATGCGCTCGCCAGCTGGGACGGGCCGCGCGACGAGGTGCTCGTCGCCACGAAGACCGGGTATCGCAGGACAATCGACACGACTGTGGCGTCCGACGGCGTGTCCGATGACGTGTCCGGTGATGGCGCTACACGAGATGAGCTCGGCGAATCCCGCCAGCGTCTGCAGGCGGCCGGCAGCCGGTATGGCTGGATGGCCGATTCGCGGCCCGAGACGATGATCCGCGACGCGAAGGAGTCCGCGTTGCATCTGGGCGTGGACGCGCTCGATCTGCTGTACTCGCACGGGCCCGATCCGGACGTGCCGTACGAGGATCAGATCGGTGCGCTCAAGATCCTGCTCGACGAGGGCGTGATCCGCTATGCCGGTATCTCGCGCGTCGACAACGCGCAGATCGACGTCGCGCGCGCGATCCTCGGGGATGGGCTGATCGCCGTGCAGAACCAGTTCTCGCCGTCCCACCCCGATCCGGAGTCGACGATGGCGCATTGCGCCGAGCTCGGCCTCGACTTCGTGTGCTGGTCGCCGCTCGGCGGGTTCCTCGATCCGTTCGACGCGCGCGCCTACGAGCCGTTCCGCGCTGTCGCGGCCGCGCGCGGTGTCTCGTATCAGCGCGTCGTGCTCGCATGGGAGCTGACCCGCTACGATCGACTGTTCACGATTCCGAGCGCGCGCAACCCGCACGAGATCCGCGACTCGTTCGCCGCGGTCGACCTGCGTCTGACCGACGAGGAGATGGCGACGCTGGGGTAGGGGCGCTACAGATCGCTCTCGGTGAGAGTTGTTTACGCTATGAGATAATCTATGGGGGATTGCTCTCGAGATGGAGGCGTGTATGGGGTTCGAGCAGGAGGCGTTCGACGAGCTCGCCACCAAGGTGTGGTGTCACAAGTCGGCTATGCAGCGCGAGGTGACCCGCGGCTCCCATGGCGAGCATTTCGTCATCCGCCAGCTTGCGGTCCACGGGGCAATGACCCCCTCGCAGATCGCCGATGCCCTGCGTGTGAGCTCGGGCCGCGTGTCCACCGTGCTGTCCGCGCTGGAGAAGAAGGGCATGATCGTGCGCGAATCCGACCCTGACGACCGTCGCGTCGTGCACGTCCGCTTGACGCGGGACGGTGAGACGACTGCCCGGCGCGATATGGAGGAGATGCGTTCGGCGGTGTGCTGGATCTTCTCGCAGATGGGGGAGCGGCGCACGCGCGAGTTCGTCGATCTGTCGCGCGAGTTCATGACGTACATGTCGATCTGCCGTCCGGGCGAGCCGCGCCCTACCGCCGAGGAAGTGCGCAAGGCGTTCGAGCAGTAGGGCAGTAAGCGAGTCCATTTCTCTGGCCGCATTATCAGGAAACGCCAAGCATCGCGTGTAATATCTCTGGGTGTAAGTAATTTAAGACTCAGAACAATTTCAGAAGGCTGTGGGTTGGTGCGCACGGTCGGAACGGTCTGGGCGGAGTCCGGGGCGGATTGCGGGATGACCACGGTCAATCCGCTCGGTCCGGCCCGCAACTCAACCCGGTCCGGCCCGCAAACCGGACTGCAACTCAACCCACAGCCCACAATTCAGCCCAATCCAACCCAACTCAAACCAGACAGGGGGATTCCAATGCTTCGCATCATGAAATACCTCTCCAAATCGGAGATCGCTCAGATGCTTCTTGCGCTGGTGACCATCGTCGGACAGATCTACTTCGATCTGAAGCTGCCCGACTTCATGTCCGACATCACCAGGCTCGTCGAAACGCCGGGCAGCCGGATGGCCGACATCTGGATCGCCGGCGGCAAGATGATGCTCGTCTCGCTCGGATCGGTCGCCTGCGCGATCGTCACCGGTTTCATCTCGGCGCGCGTCGCCGCCAGCTTCGGGCGTCGCCTGCGATCGCTCGAATTCCGCAGAGTCGAGTCGTTCGGCCCCGCCGAGATGGAGCGGTTCTCGACCGCCAGCCTCATCACCCGCTCGACCAATGACATCACGCAGATCCAGATGTTCATCACGATGGGCCTGCAGCTCATCGTCAAATCGCCGATCATGGCGGTCTGGGCCGTCGCCAAGATCTCCAGTGACGGCGTCGAATGGACGACCGCCACCGCGATCGCGGTCGTCGTGCTGCTCGTCACGATCGTTGTCCTCATGGCGATGGTCATGCCGAAGTTCAAGGCGATGCAGGCGCTGACCGACAACATCAACCTGGTCGCGCGCGAGAACCTCACCGGCCTCAAGGTCGTGCGCGCATACAACGCCGAAAACTATCAGGAGTCCAAGTTCACCAAGGCCAACAAGGAGCTCACCGACACGCAGCTGTTCACCAACCGCGCGATGGCCATCATGATGCCGCTGATGAACACCGTGATGAACGGTCTCATGCTCGCCGTCTACTGGATCGGCGCGTATCTCATCGACGCGGCCGCCCTGACGGACAAGCTCACCGTGTTCTCCAACATGGTCGTCTTCTCCAGCTACTCCGTGCAGGTCATCATGAGCTTCCTGCTCATGAGCATGGTGTTCGTGCTCTGGCCGCGCGCCGACGTGTCCGCGCAGCGCGTGCTGGAGGTCATCAACACCGAGCCGATCGTCAAGGACGGCTCGGGAGCCGCGCCTGTTTCACGTGAAACAACGTTGCGCGGCGAGGTCGAGTTCCGCGACGTGAGCTTCACCTACCCCGATTCGCGTGAACCGATGCTCGAGCACATCTCGTTCAAGGCCACGCGCGGTCAGACCGTCGCGTTCATCGGCTCGACCGGCTCCGGCAAATCGACTCTCGTCAACCTCGTCCCGCGCTTCTACGACGCGACCGAAGGGCAGGTGCTCGTCGACGGCGTTGACGTGCGCGACTACCGGATCCGCGACCTGCGCGACAAGATCGGCTACGTACCGCAGCGCTCCGTGCTGTTCAAGGGAACCGTCGCGGGGAACATCTCGTACGGTGACGAGGCGGATGGCGAACCCGCGCGCGACGACGTCCGCGACGCCCGCATCCGCGAGGCGGCCGACGTCGCGCAGGCCAGTGAATTCGTCGCCCGCATGGACGACGGTTTCGACTCGTCCATCGCGCAGGGCGGCTCGAACGTGTCCGGCGGCCAGAAGCAGCGCCTGTCCATCGCGCGCGCCGTCTACCGCGATCCGGAGATCCTCGTCTTCGACGACTCGTTCAGCGCGCTCGACTTCAGGACCGACCGCGAGGTGCGCGACGCGCTCGCGACCCACGCGAAGGACGCGACCAAGCTCATCGTCGCTCAGCGTATCGGCACGATCATGAACGCCGACCTCATCGTCGTGCTCGACGAGGGGCGCGTCGTCGGCGAAGGTACGCATCGCGAACTGCTCGAGAACTGCGAGGTCTACCGCCAGATCGCCGAATCGCAGCTCAGCCAGACCGAACTCATGGCGTAGGCGTCGCCCGCAGCCAATCCCAGCCGACAACACGGCAACACTACGAATCACATGCATGAATGCATGAATATGAAAGGACTTTGATATGCCAAAAGGACCAATGGGCGGCGGACCGGGACGCGGCCCCGTCGAAAAGCCGCAGGATTTCGGGCAGACCATGGGCAAGCTCGTGCGCTTCTGCCGTAACTACATCCCCGTCATCATCATCGCGCTCGTGCTCGGCGCCACCGGAACGGTGTTCCAGATCATCGGACCGGACAAGCTCAAGGACATGACCAACGAGATCACCAAGGGTCTGCCCGCGATGGTCCACGGCAAACCGGTCATGGGCGCCGTCGACTTCGACGCGGTCTCGCGCATCGGCTTCACGCTCGTCGCCCTGTACGTCGGATACGCGGTGCTCGGCTACATCCAGAGCTGGCTCATGGCGAACGTCACCCAGCGCACCGCCCAGCGACTGCGCGAATCGATCAGCGTCAAGATCAACAAGCTGCCGCTGAGCTACTTCGACAAGGTCAGCTACGGCGACGTGCTTTCGCGCATCACCAACGACGTCGACGCGATCGGCCAGACCCTCGGCCAGTCGCTCGGCTCGCTCATCACGTCGACCACGCTGTTCGTCGGCGCACTCGTCATGATGTTCTACAACAACGTGATCATGACGCTGTCCGCGATCGGCGCAAGCCTCATCGGACTGGTGCTCATGATGACGATCATGAAGGCGTCGCAACGCTACTTCACGCGTCAGCAGATCGCACTCGGCGACGTCAACGGACACGTCGAGGAGATGTACGCCGGCCACATCATCGTCAAGGCGTACAACGGCGAGGCCGACTCGATCGAACGCTTCGAAAAGTACAACAACGACCTGTATGACTCCGGCTGGAAGTCGCAGTTCCTCTCCGGACTCATGATGCCGCTCATGATGTTCGTCGGCAACCTCGGCTACGTGGTCGTGTGCGTGGTCGGCGCCGCGCTCGCGATGAACGGAGACATCGAATTCGGCGTGATCGTCGCGTTCATGATGTACGTGCGACTGTTCACGCAGCCGCTCAGCCAGTTCGCGCAGGCGTTCCAGAACCTCCAGCGCTGCGCCGCCGCATCCGAGCGTGTGTTCGGCTTCCTCGAGGAGCCGGAGATGGCCGACGAATCGGCCAAGCCCGCGCTGCTCGGCACGAAGTACGCCGGCGGGCGCGAGGTGAAGGGCGACGTCGAATTCGACCACGTGCGCTTCGAATACGAACCCGGCAAGCCGATCATCCATGACTTCTCGGCATCCGTCAAAGCCGGACAGAAGGTCGCGATCGTCGGCCCGACCGGCGCCGGCAAGACCACGATGGTAAACCTCCTCATGCGCTTCTACGAGATCGCGGGCGGACGCATCATGATCGACGGCGTCGACACCGCGAGTGTACCGCGCTGGAACGTGCACGAACAGTTCTCGATGGTGCTGCAGGACACTTGGGTGTTCCACGGCACCGTGCGCGAGAACATCGCCTACGCCAAGCCCGGAGTCACGGATCAACAGATCGAGAAGGCGTGCAAGGCGGTCGGCCTGCACCACTACATCATGTCCCTGCCGGACGGCTACGACACCGTGCTCGACGAGAACACGTCCCTGTCCGCCGGGCAGAAGCAGCTGCTGACCATCGCCCGCGCGATGGTGCAGGACGCGCCGATCCTCATCCTCGACGAGGCCACCTCCTCGGTCGACACGCGCACCGAGGAGCTCATCCAGAAGGCGATGGACGCGCTCACCGTCGGACGCACCTCGTTCGTGATCGCGCACCGCCTCTCCACCATCCGCGACGCCGACATGATCCTCGTCATGAACCACGGCGACGTGATCGAACGCGGCACCCACGAGCAGCTGCTCGAAGCCGGCGGCTTCTACGCCGACCTCTACAACAGCCAGTTCGCGCTCGCGGGCTGAGCCGAGCGAGGACAGAGTTGGGTCCGGCCGTGAGGCCGGTCCGTGGTCGCGGGGGTCGGAGGCGAGCCGTGCCGCGGGTCGCGTCAGAAGATTAGGTCTCTGGATCAGGTCTCCAGACGAGCCGCAGGTACATACTGTCCGTTCCGGGAATTTCCTGGAAACCGAAATGGGCGTAGAACGATTCCGCCGAGTCGTCGTATGGGTCGACGATGAGCGCGCGTGCGCCGATCTGCTCACTGGCCGCGCGCGCCCGAGCGATGGCATCCTGCAGCAGTCTCCAGCCGAGTCCCTCACCCCGATAGGGCAGTGCGACGCCGAGCATACCCAGCAATATCGCGGGGATGCGGTCGGGGGTGTTGCGTCGCAGCCAGCCGCCGAGCACGCGGCTGCGTTCCACGGCGTATGAGCTGAGTGTGTAGAATCCCGCGGTATCTCCGGCGGTGGTGCGTGAGACGTACACCACCGCCGTTCCGTGTTTGGCGGCCGACGTGGCGCGTGTATGCGCCCACTCGTCGATGAGGGGCACGCCACAGTGGAAGTCGGCAAGATCCTCGCCGGGTTCCATACGACGGGGACGTTGGAAGATGCGTTGGTTGTGCTGTTGGTTGTGCTGGTCTACGCCCATTCGGGGTCCCTTGTCATGAGTTCCGCGGTCGAATCTGGGATGGGCTCCTCGAGTGCGGCGAGGAAATCGTCGAACGCCTGTGATTCCAGTCGAAGTGTCGTCTCCTGCTCGATGTCCGCGCGCGCGGCGTCCAACAGGTGCTGCGCCGTCCACTGCGTCAGGGTGGAGCCCTTCAGCGCGGCGGCTCGTTCGATGATCTTGCGTTGCTCGTCCGTGAGCCTGATGTCCAGTCGTGAGGTCTTCTGATTCGTTGCTATGGTGGCCATACGTTCTATTGTACGGAGAAAATGCGTACATAAAGTGAATTGGCGGGTTGGGCCGAGGCAGTGTCGAGGCAGCAAACCGTGCCGCTCAACGCGGTTTTCGTGTGTTTTTGCGTTGAGCGGCAGACTTGACCTCCATTGCGATTGTCCGCTGTCGTCGAAGCGAGTGCGATGGCAATGCGAATCGTTGGAAAATAGCCGTTTTGACAGACTGTCAATATTGACTATGCGGCGCCGAGGCTGGCTGTGGTGGAAGATCGCTGCCGCTCAACGCGAAAATCGATCATTTTGGCGTTGAGCGGCACGTAATCCTGCCGCATAACGTTCTTAGAACGATTGACGTATGTTGAGTGGCACTACCGGATGAAGAAATCGCCGGGGAACCCGGTCGATCGCACGACGGTGCGGTCGGAATTGAGCACGGCGCACTCGAACGCCGCATAATTCGGGGTTGCGGCGCGCGCGGCATTGGGCTCGGATGATGTGGCGCGCGCGACGTTGGACGGGCTGTCATGAGGGGCGCGTTGCGAGCTGCCGCGCGCAGCCGTGTATTCGGTTAGCCGCTTGTGCAGTTGGTTTGCTGGTGTGGTGAACAGGGCCGTGGCCACGCCGTCGGCGAGCGCGGTGGAGAAGTCGGTGCTGATGGGGCGGGCCGCGGCGGTGTGTGTGGACATGGGCACGTACACCCATGTGGCGGCGACGTTGTTTGCGGGCAGGCCGTCGACGGCGTTGAGCAGGTGATGGAGACGGTGGCCGGCCGCTTCCCAGTGGCGTCGGCTGGGGGCGCTCGCGCAGATTGCGCCCGTGCCGACCCGCGCGGTGCCGACCGCGTTCTCGGTGTTCGTCGGGTCTTCGAGTGCGATGGTCAGTGGTTTGTCAGGGGATCGAACGAGCAGATCGCCGCCCGCGTCGATGACGTAGTGGGAACCCGCATCGCCGGATTGACCGACCTTGGTCGGGCCGCTGGCTGCGTTTGCGTCTCCGTCTGATTGAGAAAGGACAATGCCCGTGTGCTCTCCGAGGAATCGCTGTGCGATGAGGTCGACGAGATAGCCCTTGCCACATGCACCGAAGTCGAGCGCCACCGAGCGGTGGGTGACGAGCGTCGTGCCTCCCGGGCCGCGACGTTCCACATCCTCTCGCCATGTGGCACGACCATGCATCGAGCCGAGGTTCCAGCCGTTTGCGGCGGCAGGCGATGCCGAGACGGTCTCTGCGGCGACTGGTGATTTGGCGGGACGCCTGTGGTCGTTGGCGGCGTCTCCGGCGAGGTTGCCGCTGCCGGCGCGTTTGCCTGTGCCGGAGTCGGCTGGCGCAAGTGCGTCGGGGGAGAGACGGAACGAGTACTGCGCGTCGTAGCCCAGTCGGATGAGGTCCTCGCCGATGCACGGGTCGATCGCGCCGTCGGTGGCGTAGACGAGTGCATCATACAGATCGAACAACGGTGCAGCCCAGTCGGGGAAGTCGAACGATCCGCCATGCTCGGCACGTCGCATCTCGTCGACGAGCGAGTGTCTGCGGAATCGGGAGAGCGCCTGCTCGTACTCGTCGATGAGGATGTCGATCGCGTCGTAGTTCGAGATGCCGCGCCGTGCCGGACTCGAGGCGGCGGAGGGCGAGTCGTCGATCGCGAAACCGTCCGGGTCGAGCGGCGATTGGATCAGCAGTCCGGTGCCGAGCGCGTGCGGGAACGCCATCGTATGTGGTGCAGGTGTGCTCATACGTCTCATCGTAAGGGGGTTCGGTGACTCCTGGTAACGTGACTCCTGGTAACTCATCCCTGCGTTTGCGATCGCGAATGAACGGGGTGATGCCACCGCATTGGTAAGTCCCAGAAATGATGACAAGCGTTTCCGATGGAGATGCTCTTTCTCTATCATGGTAAATGTCCGAAAGGCAAAGCAGTCAATATGATTGTGCTGTAGATATTTCAAAGGAGAGATGTTGAATGATAGATCATCTTCAGGGAATAAGCTGCTAATTGTTTGTCTGATCGCGATTGTGCTTATCGTCGTGTTTGGTCCACTAGTATATGTAGTTGTTTCATATTCTATAAACATGGCGACGTACAATCCGATTGACGATATATCCTCAAAGTTTTCGATAACCTTTCCTGAAAAGGTAAAGGTATTGAAAGATGAGTCAGAGACAAGTTTCCACGGTGATGGATTCAGATACTACAGGATCGCGATTGCGGATAATGAGGAGGTGGCCGATACCGTTCTGGATGACGAATCGTATTCCACAGGTAATTTGACTGAAGATGATAAGAGCATCATCGCAGGCACGATAGCCGAATTTGATCTTGGCGTACAACCAAGTGCGTTGTATGGAAGACCGCATAAAACAGTTTTCAACGGTTACGATACATTGGTGATCATCAAAGGATCCCAGAACAATGAATATCACATATTTGAAAGTATTTTATAATGAAGGTAAATAATATGAAAAAATTAATCACATTTGTGTTGTGTGTTGCTACCGCATTCTTTGCAATGATGCCTTTGTCGGCGAATGCTCAAGAAAATAGATCCGTAAGTGCCGACATGCAAGATGCCATTTCTGTTATTGAGAATGAACTGGCTGCCAATGGTACTGATGTTGAGACAGAGCTGAAGCAGGCTCGAAAGATGTATGTTGATGCTTTGTCAAGCAGTGAAGTAGAGAATTCGGAAAAAATCAGAATTCAGTCTATAATTGATGCTATTGATGTTCAAATATCTGAGTATTCTCTCTACAAGAAGCCCTTGAATGCTACGTATGCTGGTTTTCATCCGGTGTATACGCCTGCAGTTGCTGCGGTCAATGCATATTTTCAAATGCAGGGATATCGGCTGTCTTTTGAGCTTCTGACTCACGCTGCTTCAAACAATTCATTAAATAATACTTATTATCCTTTAAAAGCGAATGCTGCTCGAGTATCTTCTTCTCCGGTTTTTACGCGAATCAAGCGCAGTGGAGCATCTAGAGGATCAGATATTTTTCCTAATTCTGGCAGTGTTGAGCAGCGTGATCTCTACTATGCGATTCATAAATTTACTTGGAGCAAATTGGCTGGAAGGGTAACTATTCGTGATAGATATGATTTCTCCTATAATGATCGTTATAGCGGGATTGCAGGAGTTGCTATTAATGTAATGTATGAAGCTCAATTGGGTGGTTATTTAATACCCTATTATGTTGTTATTGCAAGATAAAAATTAGTGACGAAACCAGAAACGCCAACTTAAAATACAGGTGAAGTCCGACTGCCACGTCTCGTTGGGCAGGTCGGCCTCGAACCTCGCGTACGAGGATCTGGGCCGTTTCCTCGGCTCGGGTGTTTTGCTTCAATGTTTGTTCGACAGGTTTGGCAGTGTTTTTCCGCAGTGCGGAAAAACACTGCACAAAACGCAGACACCAACTTGACACACACAGGCGATGGACTCCGGCCCCGCGTCCAATCCCCCGGCCGTCAGCTCGCGCCGGAGCGCCACGATCCGCTCCCTGGTCTCCTTCCCGGTCCTGTTCGCCAACTCGTCAACCATGCCTCGGAACATGCGTCAACTATCCACTCGAACTAGACAGCGAGTCGTCGATCGCGAAACCGTCCGGGTCGAGCGGCGATTGGATCAGCAGTCCGGTGCCGAGCGCGTGCGGGAACGCCATCGTATGTGGTGCAGGTGTGCTCATACGTCTCATCGTAAGGGGGTTCGGTGACTCCTGGTAACTCTGACGGAGTTCGGAATCGGACAAAATGTCAGCGAATGTCGACAAAGCAGCTGCACTGCTAACGGAGACGTCATATCTGGACGGTCCTAAAAATGATGACATGGATTTCATGGTATGGATCCCTCCTCTTATCGTAGTTATTAGCATTCAGCTAATGATTAGTTAGGAGGATATAATGCAAGCGAGAGAACCTATGTGGATTGCTATTGTCGGAGCTGCCACAGTCGTCTCTTTGGCTGTTGGTACTGTGGTACCTGCTTCGGCTGCTGAAGGATCGATGCACATTACAAATAGTGTTATGCAAGATATGTCAATTTCTTCCACGCCGGCTATGACTGATGCACAGTTGGATGGTCTTCTTCGTCGACTTGAAAGTGCTCCTGTAGATTTGAAGTGGGCTGATCCTCGAACGACTCCTAATTATGCTCATCGTTTAGATGATGCTCTTGATAGAACAGTTGTCAATAATGGAGTACAGCCATATTCCAATCTCCCGGGATGCGCATATGAAATAGGACTTCTTGTTGTTCAGTATGGAGTTCCTGTTGGCAAAGTTATTGGATGGATTAAGAGTGCGCGTAAATTATATGGTGGTGTGAAAGGAATTTGGCGAGCTATGAGAAATGGAATGTTTATGGCCCAAATGGGTAGTGAGGCTCAAAAAATCTTTGAAATGATTTTGGGAATTGATGGGGTTATGCGACAGTGTTTTTCGTGAACTTTAAGTGTTGCGGAATATGCTCCATTTGTATAAATTGGAAAGATGATAGTAATGTCTGAAGAATCGGATTGGAAACCTTACCCGCTGGGGCTGGTGCTGAAGAGCAGTCTGTTTGTTGCGTTGGCGGTGAGGTTTCCGGTCTCGTTGATCGTTCTGGACATAGCGGCGAGACTTACGCCTCTTCGTAGTGCATCATTCATGATATTGCTGTTGGCTGCCCTATGCACGGTGACGATTGGTGATGTGATTGAGACTCTCATCGATCGCCGATTCGTGGTGCGTCAGCATCGGGACGGGCCTCGCATACCCATTGTCATGGTGATTGTCGAAATACTGCTGTTCGCTGTGGTGGCCGCTGTGGTTTCCATGATTGTTCTTGATGATGTGTCCTTGGCTGTGTGGTGTGCTTCGTTCCTGTGGCTGGTGCGTCTTATCTTCGTTTTTGCTGTGGATACTCCTTGGCATGAGGGAATTAGCCGTGATGACCCCAGGTGGGATGAGTTTCGCACCATCACACGTCAAACCGCTCAGGAGATTCGTGAGGAACGTCAACGGCAGTTCGCGGAAATGAATAAGCGCCGCATGAAACGGCGATAATCAGCAAGATGAGGTAAATAGTGAAGCTAATTAATGTGATGTTGTCGGGTATCTTGATATCATCCTTGGCCGTACCTGTGGGTGTATCGCAGACAGACGTCCTTTCCAATGAAATGAAGATATCAGGAGCTGCGGAGCTGATGGTTAATAGGGAGTGTAATTACTGGTTGAAGCTGCTTGGCTTGTGCAAGGTGTAGTGCGGGGTAGGATTGGCAGTGGTTTGATTGGAACGGCCGTGGGGATGGTTGATGGTTAGGATCGGCATTGTGGACAATGACGTGTTCGCGTTGAATGCCATGGCCGGGTATCTGCGTCGTGTTCTGCCGCGGGGGTATGTGGTCGCGTGGCTGGCCGATTCGGGGCGGACGGCGGTGGATCGTTGTCTGGGATCGTCACCGGTGGATGTGCTGCTGGTGGACATGTCGATGGGAGGCATGGACGGTCTGTCGGTCATCCGGGCGATCCGTGAGCGGGATTCACGGACCGTGATGATCGCGGTGACCTCGTTCAGCCTTGACGAGTACGCGGCCGATGCGGCCAAGGTAGGGGCGCAGGCCATCGTGGGCAAGGCGGACCTCAAGGGACTGGTGGATGCGCTCGTGCACGCGAAGGATGCTCCCGGAGCCTATGGGGATGTCGTCTTCGCCTCGCCCGAGGGCGCGTTCGAGCGGCTGCGCTCGCATGTGGCGTCAGGGGTGGCGGCGTTGTCGGATCGCGAGCGGGAGATCGTCGCGTGGTGCAGTCGCGGGGACACGTCGGCTGATATCGCGGGGCGACTGGGGTTGAGCGAGGCGACGGTGAACACGTATCTCAAGCGTGCCATCGCGAAGGCCGGGGCGCGCAACCGCGTGCATCTGGTCTCCATGTGGCTGTGCGACAGGCCGGCGCATTGACCGGCCGGAGGGGGCGCCCGGTACGGGGGCATGTGGCGCGCAGGCTGGCGTTGCTTGCGATGATGTGCTGCATGCTGGCCCTGGACGTGTATTCGGGTCGCGGTCTGGCCGCGGGCGATTGGCCGTACGTCGTGGTCGGGGTGGTGTACGCGGCGGCGTGCCTGTCAGTGGCGTTGAGGCCGGTGACCGGGTCGGTCGTCGTGATCCTGACAGCCACGCTGTGCATAGCGGTCCCGTCGTTCAATTCCTCCCATATGGTGTTCGGCGTGGCCGCGGCGTTCGGGATCGTGTTCCTGCTCGCTCCGATGTGGATGGCGGCGGGCCTGTTCGCCGTCAACACGGCGGTGAATCTTCTCGTCCCCGCATCGATGGGAATCGGCATGGGGGTGGCGGCCTCGGTGCTCATCGTCCAGTGCATCAGCGTCTCGGTGGGATACGGCATCCGCCGGTATCGGGCGTACGGCGAACGGCAGAGGGACCTGCTGCGCATCCGCATGCTGAGCGAACGCAACGAGATACTGGAACGCGACATGCTGGCCGCGCGTCGTCTGCATGACATCCTGACGAACGACCTGACCTACGTGATCACCATCGCCAACACGCGCATGCTGGACGCCGACGGCGTGGAAAGAGAGACCTTGGAGAGGATCGACGGGAAGACCCGCGAGGCCCTCGACTGCGCGCACGCCGTCATCGACCAGCTGCGCATGGACGGTCCCGACGCGTATGGACCCGCACCGCATGCCGGTGGCCGCGCGAAGAACGAGACCCGGGATGTCGAAGCCGCAGAATCGTCCGAACCGCATGAGTCGCGGACATCAGGATCGGGCTCGCTGTCTGAATTCGTCGAAGCACGACGCAGCGAGCTCGCCGCACTGGGATTCGAGGGAACGGCCGGCGTGACGGGAACCGGATTCCTCGACCGGTACGACGCCGATGTACGCGAGGAGGTCCGCTCGCTTGTGACGGAGCTGTTCGCCAACATACGTCGGCATTGCGTTCCCGGCGACGACTATTCGCTCATGGTGGACACCGACGAACGGCGCATACGCATCGTCCAGATGAACACCGTCACCCTCGGCTCCCGGCAGAGGGGACAGAAGATATCCTCCGGGCGTGGGCTCGCCACGCACCGCGACATCATCCGCCGTCTGAACGGCACCATGCGCACCACACTGGAGGACAACACCTGGACCGTACGAATCCAACTGCCATATGAGCGCCCATGATACGATTGACACTGTGTCAACATCGGGTGCCGGCGCGAGGGTGCGAGGCGGCCGGTGGGTGCCACGCATAGGCTGGCGGTCGGATGCCATCGATACATCGATAATCGGACACGTCGGAACACTCGTCACGGAGGTGTGGTGATGATGGATGTGGTGAGGAACAACACGGTCAGGGACCTGCCGGGCGCCAAGATCTGGGCGTTCGCGGTGGGCCAGTTCGGCTGGGCGCTGCTCAGCGGCATCATCTCGAACTGGCTCGTCTACTTCTACCAGCCGGACAATGAGACCATCGCGCAGGGCCAGACCGTGTTCGTGCCGCAGGGCCTCGCGATCCTCGGTGTCGTCACCGTGGTGGGCGGCATCACCGCGTTCGCGCGCTTCTTCGACGCGTTCGTCGACCCGGCCGTCGCCTCGCTGTCCGACCGCTGCAATGCGCGATCCGGCCGACGCATGCCGTTCCTCAAATTCGCCGCCGCCCCGCTCGCCCTCGTCACCGTGCTCGTGTTCTGGAGTCCGGTCAACGGCACCAGCTGGGTAAACGCCGCCGTCCTGTTCGTCACCGTGATCGGCTACTACATCGCGCTCACGTTCTACTGCACGCCGTACAACGCGCTGATCGCCGAACTCGGCCACGACTCGAAGCAGCAGCTCGCCATCTCCACCGCGATCTCCTTCACGTGGGTCGCTGGCACGGCGGTCGCGTACGTCGCGCCCGTCATCTGGGGCGGGTTCGTCGGCTCGTTCGGACGCGTCGGCGCGATCCGTCTGACGTTCACGATCATGGCGATCGTCGCCTGCCTGTGCATGCTCGTGCCGCCGCTGACGATCAACGAGCGCGATTACGTCGACTCGAAGCCGACCTCCGAATCGACCGTCGAATCGCTCAAGCAGACCTTCTCCGACGGCGAGTTCCGCAAGTTCGTCTGCTCGGACGTGGTCTACTGGGTGGCGATCACCACGTTCCAGACCGGTCTGCCGTTCTTCGTGACGAGTCTGCTCAAACTCCCCGAGACCACGACGACCATCTACTTCGTGCTCATGACCGGCGTATCGGTGCTGTTCTACGTGCCGGTCAACATCCTCGCGAACCGTGCCGGCAAGAAGCGCCCGCTGCTCGCCGCGTTCGTGATCTTCACCTGCGCGTTCGCGTTCGCCGGTGCGCTCGGTTCGGGCGCGGTGTCGTTCCTGCCTCCGATGGCGCAGGGGCTGATCCTGTCGGTCGTCGGCGCGATCCCGATGGCCGCGTTCGGCATCCTGCCGCAGGCGATCGTCGCGAACATCGCCGACGCGAGTTCGAAGACCACCGGCCAGGACCGTCAGGGCATGTTCTACGCGGCCCGCACGTTCGCGATGAAGATGGGGCAGTCGGTCGCGATGCTGCTGTTCACCGGCGTCTCGACGATCGGCATGGCCTCCGGTGCCGGATATCGCATCGCCGCCGTGTGCGCGGCTGTCCTGTGCGCGATCGGCGGCGTGGTCTTCGCGTTCTACGACGAGCGCAGGGTGATGGCGGTGCTGGAGGGGTGACAGAGGGCCAAGGATGCGGGAACCGCGAACGTTTGCAGCGTCTTGCGATGCGGAACGAGAGTGAGACAGTGGCGCCCGATGTCCACATGGTGAGACATGTCGAATCGGGAGATGGCTTGAATTTTGGCCGTTTCCCAACGGTTCACCGTGAGTAAAACCATCGGAAAACCCCGACTACCTCGACTGCGCCCAAAAATCAAGACTGTTGTTTCAAAATTTTTTTCTTCTATCCTGTGGGCAGTTTTGGATTAGAGAGGAATTTCAAACATCATGTCTTCACGCGCGTTCGCTGTGCTCAAACGCGCCTCGGCCGGCCTGTGCTCGTCAGCCGCGGCGCTGTTGGCCGTGCTCATGATCGCCGCGCTCGCCGTCGCCCCGTTCGGGGGATCGGCCCGGAACGGTCAGAGCGGCCCGCTGGCGATCCTCGCCCCGCAGACCGCCTCGGCGGCCGAATCGTCGACCAGCTCCGCCACCGACTACGAGTCGTGGACCGCCGTCGCCAAGGCGATGGACAAGCAGCTCAAGTCCGGCGTCAAGGAATACAAGTCCGGCAATACCGCTGGCTCCACCTCCGACTTCATGGCCGCGTACAACTCGATCTACGTGGCCTCCAATTTCACCGCCGTCGTCAGCCAGACGATCGGCGCCGACAAGCAGGCCGCCCAGCAGCAGGCGTTCCAGGACATCCAGAACCTCTCCTACGTGCCCGGCAACGATGCGCAGATCGATGAGAAGATCGCGGCCCTCACGGCCGACCTCGACGCCACCGGCCAGCAGCTCGACGCCAATGCGCAGCTCGCCAAGCCGCGCGCCTACGCCAAGGCCCTGCAGGATCAGCTCGCCAAGGAGCGCAAGGAGCTCGACGCCAAAAAGAAGAAGAACCCCGGCAAGGGCAACCGCTCTTGGACCGACGTGGCCAACGAGATGACCCCGATCCTCGACAACGCCTACAAGGCCTACGAGAAGGGCGACGGCGCCAAGGGCGCGACCCTCGTCAACAACGCCTACTACCAGTACTACGAGAAGCTCGGCTTCGAAAAGAACGTGATGAACGCCATCAGCGGCAGCCGCGTCTCCGAGGTCGAATACCAGTTCAAGATGTCCCGCAAGGCGATGAACACCGGCGCCTCCCTCAAGGAGACCAAGAAGCTCATCGACGACCTGAAGGCCATGCTGGTCAAGGATGCGGGCATCCTCGACGGCGGTGCCGCGGACAAGGAGGGCGGCTTCACCAAGTTCATCACCAGCGCCGTCGGCCAGTCGTTCATCATCCTCGTGCGCGAGGGTCTTGAGGCGCTGCTGGTCGTGGCCGCCGTGATCGCCTACCTCGTCAAGTCCGGCAACAGGAAGCTCACCAAGTGGATCTACGTCGGCGTGCTCGTCGGCCTCGCCGGTTCCGGCGTCATCGCCGTGATCTTCGGCCTGCTGTTCGGCGGCTCCGGCCCGCAGCAGGAGATCATGGAGGGCGTGTGCGCGCTCATCGCCATGTGCATGCTGCTGTGGACCAGCAACTGGATGCTCAACAAGAGCTCAGTCGAGGCATGGAACCGCTACATCAGGACCAAGACCGAAGCGGCCGTCAAGACCGCCTCCTCGCAGGTCGAATCCGGTGAGCAGATCGCGTTCGGCACGGTCGTCTCGCTCGCGATGCTGAGCTTCCTCGCCGTGTTCCGCGAGGGTGCCGAAACCGTGATCTTCTATGAGTCGATCTACTCGATGAGCCAGGATTCGAAGGGCATGTGGACCGGCGGCATCGCCGCGGCCGTCGTGCTCGTCATCATCTTCCTGATCATCCGATTCACGTCGGTGAAGATCCCGATCGGACCGTTCTTCCTCGTCACGTCGATCCTCATGTCCGTGCTCGTGGTCGTCTTCGCCGGCGGCGGTGTGCACGCGCTGATCGAGGGCGACCTGCTTCCGGCCATCTACCTGCAGGGCGTGCCAACGAACGACTGGCTCGGCTTCTACCCGTACGTCGAGTGCATCGTGGCGCAGGTGCTTGCCGCCATCGCCGTGATCGCGCTGTTCGTGGTCGGCTTCATCAAGCAGCGCAGGCTCAAGGCGTCCGCGAACGCCGGAGCCGTTGCCGCGAAGTGACCGGCCGAATCCACCATCCACCCATACAGACTTTCCCCGAGTAATCGATAATTCAACAACCAACCAATCTGTGAACTCCAATCACAACCCCAACATAGGAGAGAACAAGAAATGATGAAGAACAAGAAGATGGCCGCCCTGCTCGGCCTGCTGCTCGCCGGTTCGATGACCTTCACGATGGCCGCCTGCGGCTCCTCCAACACCAGCACCGCCGACACGAAGTCGGACTCCTCCTCGCAGTCCTCCGACTCCTCCAGCTCGGACTCCTCCAGCTCCGATGACGCCGCCGCCTCCGACGCCGGCACCGGCTTCGAGGAGGTCCCGGTCGGCCCGTCCGGCACCGCCGAGGAGCAGGATCAGGAGGCCGGCCCGCTGACCGTCGGCGCCGTCTACTTCCAGCCGATCGACATGGAGCCGTCCTCCATGGGCCTCAAGGCCGCGGACGCCTCCTTCCACCTCGAGGCCGACATCCACGCCAATGAGAAGGGCACCGAGCTCGGCTACGGCAAGGGCGACTTCATCCCGGACCTGACCGTCAACTACACGATCATCGACAAGTCCACCGGCAAGGAGGTCGAGGGCGGCACCGCCACCTCCGGTACCTTCATGCAGATGAACGCCTCCGACGGCCCGCACTACGGCGCCAACGTCAAGCTCGACAAGGCCGGCACCTACCAGCTGAAGCTCTCGATCGAGTCCCCGGCCAAGAAGGGCTGGATGCTCCACGTCGACCCGGAGACCGGTGTCAAGGGCCACTTCTGGACCGAGCCGATCGAGGTCACCTTCGACAACTGGGAGTACACCCCGCGTCAGTGGTAATTTCCGCCGCATGACAACCCAACAGAGCCCCCTCAACTTCAAGAGGGGGCTTCAGTCCGTTTGCGGCATATTAGCCAAAACCCCACAAGGAAAGGGCGCGAATGCTTGAACAATTCGTTGCGGTGATGCCGGGGACGCTGGCCCCCGCGTTGCTGATCATGTGCCTGAGCGTGATGCTCACGGTCGGCGAGGGCAAGGACAAGCCGATCAGCTCCCATTGGCGCCTGTGGGGATTCATCCTCGGCACGATCGCGGCTATCGTGTTCGCCACCCTGCGCGCCACCGCCGTCATCAACCAGCGCACCTTCGTCAACCAGCCGGTCCTCACGGTCGCCGTCGTCGTCGACCTGCTCGCGATCGCCGCGGTGATCGCCTCCCCGTGGATCGTCAAGGACTGGCGCAAACACGCGATCTGGATGCACCTCGCGAACGCGGTGTCCGCGATCGCGATCGCCCTGACCCTCTTCTACGCCCTGCCGGACGTGATCCTCCAGCTGACGATCTGGGTGGAGCCGGACGCTCCGGTCTTCACCTCCGACATGCTGCTGCGCGCCCTCGGCTTCCTGCTCGGGCTCGCGATGTCGGCGATCGTCGCCCTGATCTTCCGCACGATGCGTTCGACCGCCGTGCGCATCTCGTTCACCGTCGCCTCGGTGCTGATGATGGCGATCCTGTTCATCCAGCACGCGACCGGCCTGCTGCAGATGATTCAGGCGCACTCCCTGTACTTCCCGCGATTCCTGTTCCAGCCGCTCGTCTTCTCGATCAACCACAACCAGCAGATGATCATGGTGCAGGCGCTGGTGTTCGCGATCCCGGCCGTCGCCTCGATGATCGCCGGATTCCGCATGACGACGAAGCCCGAGCCCGGCGTCAACGAGGCGACCGTGCGCCGTCACAAGGCGTTCCGCCGTCACGCGATCGCCTCGGCCGTGTGGAGCCTCGTCGCGATGATCGGCGTGACCCTGACGCTCACCGTCGGCGTGTCCGCCACCACTCAGCAGATCACCCTTTCCCCGCCGGAGGACTACTCGTTGAAGGACGGCGTCGCGACGATCACGTTCGCGCAGGTCGAGGACGGCCACCTGCATCGCTTCGAATACAAGGCGAAGGACGGCACCGAAATGCGCTTCATCATCATCAAGAAGAACGGCGGCGCGTACGGCATCGGCCTCGACGCGTGCGAGAACTGCGGCGACGCCGGCTACTACGAGAAGGACGGCAAGATCATCTGCAAGAAGTGCGAGGTCGCCATCAACCTGGCGACGATCGGCTTCAAGGGCGGATGCAACCCGATACCGTTCCCGTTCAAGATGGGCGGCGGCAAGATCACGATCCAAACCGCCGATCTGGACGCGCTGAGCGCCCACTTCCAGTGATGCAGTCAGTTCAAGCAGTGAGACGGGAGGCAACATCATGTTCTTTCTGCGTATGATCGCGCGGTCGTTCACGCGTCAGCTGCGTCGGCGACTGCTCATCGCCCTGACCGTGTGCCTGTCGGCCACGGTGTCGGTGGCGATGCTCGGCGTCGTCTTCGACGTGGGTGACAAGCTCAACGCCGAGCTGTCCACGTACGGCTCGAACATCACCGTCCAGCCGAAGGCCGACGCGGTGGTCTCCGACCTGTACAACACCGAGGCCGGTGCGGCGGCGGGCGATCAGTCCGACCCGACCGCGTTCCTCAAGGAATCGGACGCGCCGAAGATCAAGACGATCTTCTGGGCATTCAACATCACGAACTTCGCGCCGCAGCTCAACGTGCACGCCACCGTCGACGGCGTGGACGTGCCGATCGTCGGCACGTGGTTCAACAAGACCCTCAAGCTCGCGTCCGGCGAGTCGACCGTGGTCGGCGTCGACGGCATGCGCTCGTGGTGGAAGCTCGACGGCGCATGGCCGAAGGACGACACCGATCAGGGCGTCATCGGCACGACCCTCGCCCAGAAGCTGGGAGTCAAGACCGGCGACACGATCACCCTCACCAAGAAGACCGCCGACGGCAAGACCAACGAGCAGAAGATCAGGCTCACCGGCGTCTACGACTCCGGCGACGACGACAACGGCTCGCTCTACATCGCCTCGTCCACCGCGCAGGTGCTCGCGAACCTGCCCGACTCGGTCGACAAGATCGAGGTCAAGGCGCTGACCACGCCGGAGAACGATCTGGCGCGCAAGGCCTCGCAGAACCCGGCCGCACTGAGCCAGGATGAGTGGGAGACGTGGTACTGCACCGCCTACCCGAGCTCGATCGCCTACCAGATCGAGGAGGTGATTCCGGGCGCCGTTGCCAAGCAGGTGCGTCAGGTCGCCGCCCTGCAGGGCAACGTGCTGCAGAAGACGCAGGCTGTGATGATCCTGATGACCGCGCTGAGCCTCGTCGCGGCGGCGGTCGCGGTCGCGAATCTCATGGCCGCCTCGATCTCCGAACGCTCCAGCGAGCTCGCACTGCTCAAGGCGATCGGCGCGACCGACGGCGCGGTCTCCCGCCTGATGCTCGCCGAAACCGCCGCGATCTCGCTCGTCGGCGCGCTCGTCGGCGCGCTGCTCGGCTCAGGCGTCGCGCAGCTCATCGGACAGGTGGTGTTCTCCTCGGGCATCACGATGCGCCCGATGGTGTTCGTGCTCGTGTTCGTGCTGCTCGCGCTGACCGTGCTCGTCGCCGCATCCTCGTCGATCCGCTCGATTCTGAGCGTCAAGCCCGCGGAGGTGCTCCATGGACGCTGAGTTGGAGCGCGTGATGCGGGGAATCGCAAACGACATCGTGATGGAGGGAACCGACCTATGACCAATACCGGTATGTTCTTCCGCATGCTCTTCGGCGCGGTGTTCCGCCGTCGTTCGCGTGCGATCATGGCCGTCGTCGCGTCGCTGGTCGGCGCGGCCACGCTGTTCTGCCTCGCGGCGATCTGCATCGCCGTGCCGCAGCAGATGAACGACGAGATGCGCGCGTACGGCGCGAACCTCATCGTCACCCCGACCGGCGAGACGACGGATTCTGCGTCGTCCGACTCGGCTGGTTCCTCCGCCGCGAAGTCGGGCATCGACGCGGCGATGGTCAAGCACACCACCGAGATGGTGCGCGCCAAGGGCTCCGCCAAGTACGCGACCTATCGCTACGAGAACGTGCGCGTCAACGCCGCGCCGTACGTGATGGCCGGCGTCGACCCCGCGCAGGTCGAGAACCTCAACCACCACTGGAACGTCGAAGGCTCCTGGCCCACCGACGGCAAGGTGCTCATCGGCCGCGACGTCGCCGACGCGCTCAACGCCAAGATCGGCGGTGGCATCACCATCGGCTACCGAGCCTCCGACAACGCCGCCTCCTCTTCCTCGACCCAGTCCGGTGCGACGGATTCCTCCTCCTCGGCCCCCTCTGACGAGGGGGCTGGCTCGGCGAATGCCGAGACCGGGGGAGAGACCTCCGGCCAGACCGGAGAGACCTCCGCCCAACCCACGCAGGATGGCCGCGTCTCCAGCGACATCATGGACACCAAGGGCACCGAATTCCGCGTCGCCGGCATCGTCGACACCGGCGGCAGCGAGGACTCGATCATCTACGCGACCAGCACCGACGTCGACAAGCTCACCGGCGTCACGCGCGGCGTCGACGTGATCGAATACTCCGCCTCCGCATCCGGCGACGACCTCGCCGCCACCGTCAAGTCGATCAACGACATGACCTCGATGCACGTCAAGGCGCAGCAGGTCACCAAGATCACCTCCTCCGACACGCGCATCATCACGATGCTGCAGACCCTGTTCTGGATCGTCTCGATCGTCGTGCTCGTGCTCACCCTCGTCGGCGTCTCCACGACGATCAGCTCGATCGTCTCCCAGCGCAGCTACGAGATCGGCCTGAGGAAGGCGCTCGGCGCATCCAGCGCCTCCATCGGCATGGAGTTCTACGTCGAAAGCGCGCTGTACGGCCTGATCGGCGGCCTGATCGGCACCGGCGTCGGCTATGCGCTGGCCCGCGTGCTCACCGGCGTCGTCTTCCAGCGATCGCTGCCCGTCAACTGGCCGCTCGCGATCGGATCGGTGCTCTTCAGCGCGCTGATCGCCGTGCTCGCCTCCATCCCGCCCGTCTCGCGCGCCTCGCGCATCGACCCCGCCATCGTGCTGCGCGAGGAGTAATCGCGCACAATCCGCGTCAACCCGCGAAAAAGGAATCATCATGCTGCTTGAACTCGATCACATCTCGAAGATCTACGGCGATCTGCACGCCGTGGACGACCTGAACCTCACCGTGCCGCAGGGCGAATGGCTGGCGATCGTCGGCTCGTCCGGCTCCGGCAAGACCACGCTCATGAACATGATCGGCTGCATGGACTCGCCGTCCAAGGGCTCCGTGAAGCTGGAGGGCCGCAAGCTCGAGGACTTGAATGCCGCGCAGCTGGCCGACGTACGCAAGAACATGATCGGACTGGTGTTCCAGAAGTTCTACCTCGTGCCGCATCTGACGGCCGTCGAGAACGTGATGGTCGCCCAGTACTACCATTCGGTCGTCGACGAGAAGCAGGCGCTCGAGGCGCTCGATCGCGTCGGACTCAAGGACCGCGCCCACCACCTGCCCGGACAGCTTTCCGGCGGCGAGCAGCAGCGCGTGTGCATCGCCCGCGCGCTCATCAACGATCCGAAGCTCATCCTCGCCGACGAGCCGACCGGCAACCTCGATGAGAAGAACGAGAAGATCGTCCTCGACCTGTTCCGCCAGCTGCACGATCAGGGTACGACGATCATCGTCGTCACGCACGACGCGCTGGTCGCCAGCTGCGCCGAACGCGAGATCATGCTCAACCACGGCGTGCTCGTCGGTGAGAAGTGGAACGATGAGAAGGCCCGAGCCGCGTACGAGGCCGAGGGCGGTCGCCCGGCGTTCACCGGCTCCACCGAGGAGGGAGCCCAGCGCGAGGGCGACCTGCCGATCGGGTTCGCCGATCCGACCAAGGCCGCCAAAACCGGCGGCGAGGAGTGAGAATATGAGCGATAGGAACGATAAGGCCGTCAAGGCTGTGGCCCTGACCGCCGCCACGCTGGCCCTGTTGGGCGGGGTGGCCGGCTGCAGCGAGTCGAAGGCCACGCCGATGGACGACCAGTACTCGGGCAACTCCGGTGAGACCCAGCAGTCCCAGGAGGAGCAGTCGCAGTCCAGCGGCGACGCGGACGCGGGGACGGACGACTCGGCCTCCTCCGACGCCGCAAGCGGCAAGGACACCGGCAACTACAAGGACGGCACCTACTCGGTCAACGGCCAGTACGGCCCGGTGGGCGAGGACTCGATCGACGTCCACTTCACGATCAAGGATCAGAACGTCGAGACGGTCGAGGTGATCGGCCACCCGTTCACGCAGATCTCCAAGCAGCATCAGACCGACTTCGCCAACGCGATCAACGGCGTCGTCGACGGCAAGCCGCTCAAGGGCCTCAAGGTCGACAAGGTCGCCGGCGCCAGCTGGACGTCCGACGCCTTCAACAAGGCCCTCGACGTCGTCCGTCAGCAGGCCTCCGTCCAGTAGCGTTGCAACGCTACGCGATCACCTTGGTGCTTTCGACCTTCTCCACGTACCACCGGTTGAACCTCACCAGCGGCTTGCGCAGCAGCAGCCCGATCAGCAGCAGCGGCGGCACGAACAGCAGCAGCGCGCCCAACGCCCACCAGTAATCCATCGCATAGATGCCCGCAATCGCCGCACGCAGGGCCTTGACCGAATGCGTGATCGGCAATAGCGGGCTGATCCGTCCGATCCACGAGGGCAGCATCTGCAACGGATACGCGGCGTTCGAGCCGGAGATCTGCACGATGAGCATGAGCACGCCGATCGCCTTGCCCACGTTGCCGAAACTCACCGTCATCGTGTACGTGAAGAACGAGAACACCAACGAGCTCACCCATCCGGTGAGCATAAACAGCATCGGATGCACCGACTGCACGTGGATGAACAGCAGCGCACCGGCCAGCGAGAACGTGCTCTGCATCAGCGCGATCAGCCCGAACACCCCGTAATGGCCGAGGAACAGCTGATGCGGCCGCGGCTCGACGCCGCCCGCCCGCTCGGTCAGCTCCTCGCGCACACGGCGTGACACGCTCGTCTTGAGCGTCACCACCATGAGCAGCGCGCCCACCCACAGCGGCAGGATGATGTACAGGGGGGCCAGCGCCGAACCGAAGTTGCTCACCGGGAACAGGGCCTTGCGCTTCAACTCAACCGGCGCCGACAGTACGCTCGCCAGCGTCTCCGGATCGTTGCCGAGCACCTCCTTGACCATCGCCATATCGCCGCTGTCGAGCGCCTTCGACAGCCGCTCGTTGAACGATCCCAGCTCCTTGCCCGCCTTCGCGAGCTTGGCGGACACCGATTCCAGCGTCGTGCGTACGGTGGCAAGACTCTTGCGCGCGCCCGACACCGTCGTGCCCAGTTCGTCGAGCGTGCCGTCGAGTTTCGCCGACGCCGTGTCGAGCGCGCCCGTCGCCTGATTGACCGACGACTCGATCTGGTCGATCTGCGTCTGGATCGACGCGTTGAAATCGGATTTCACGCCCTCGATCGCGGCCTTCGCCTGCGCCGCCAGCTTCTTGATCTCGGCGCGACGCGCCTGCGAGTCGGCGCTGCGATCGCGCACGGTCTTGGCCGCGTCGCTCAGACGCTGCTGCAAGGTCTTCTGCAGGGCGATCGCCGTGTCGAGACGATCCAGCGTCGGGTCGAGCAACCCCTGCAGCCGTTCGGGAAGTGCCGCCTGCACGGACGCGATATCGGCGCGGATCGACTCGTATTCGGCGATCTGATCGCCCACGTGAGCCGCCTGCGTGTCGAGGGCGGCGGCCGTGTCCTCGGCCTGAGTGGCGGTCGAAGCGTACAGCTTGTCGGCTGCGTCGGACACCGCGCCGTAGCTCGCCGCGCTCGCCTTGAGCGCGTTCGACAGCGCGTCCGCCGCATCGTTCATCGCCCCGGACACGTCGTCGACCCCCGACCTGGCGCTTTTGAGCGTCTTGCCGGCGGCATCGGCCGAACCGCCGACTCCGGCGATCAGCTCGGCCGAATCAGCGAGCAGCGCGTCGGCCGAACCGGTCATCGACGCGTAGTCGCCGATCATCGACGACGTGTTGCCGAGCGTCGTCGAGAACTCGCTGATATTCGCGCTGAACCGGGCCAGCGCGGTCTTCGACTCCGGCTTCGACAGGTCGTCCGCCAGCGACGACGCTACCGACAGCGCGGTGCTCGTCAGCGTTTTGGCGAACATCTCGTTGATCTGCGTCGACACCTCGCTCGCGCCCTCCGTGGTGAGGTTCGGGGCGAGCGCGTTCTTCTTCTCGTTCTCGTAGTAGCTGATCTTCACGCTTTGCGCATCCGAGGAGAAGAACGTCATCATCTTGCTGCTGAAGTCCTTCGGAATGACGATCGCCGCATAGTATTTGCCCGATTTCGTCCCCTCGATCGCGTCCGATTTCGTCGTGAACGTCCAGTCGAGCTGCGAATTGGCGCGCAGCGTGTTGACGACCGTGTCGCCGATCGTGATCCTGACCGGGATCAGATCCGACTCATAGCCCTCATCGACGCTCGCGACCGCGAACTTCAGGTTCTTGAGGTTGCTGAACGGATCCCAGCTCGCCGCGACGTTGAACCAGGTGAACAGGCCGGGAATCACCGTGAGTCCTATCACGATGATGATCGAGACGATGTTGCTCGTGATTCTGCGCACATCGCCGGTGAACAGACGCCACATGGTCCTCATCGCTCGTTCCTTTCCTCGGTGGTGTGTGCGGTGTCCTCCGCATCTGCTGTGTCCTCGGGGCTTTCGGCGGGCGCGGTCTGCTGCTCCGTCTTCGCGGTTGGCGCTGCCTTCGTCTTCGCGCGGGCCATCGCCTTTGCCTTGCGAGCCTGCGCCCGTCTCTCCCGCGCCTGCTCGCGTCCCCGTTCGATGCCGTGGATGTACGAGCGGATCGCCTCGTCGTCCAGATTGCCCAGTTCGGTCTGGCGGCGCAGGCTATCGCGCACGTACTCGATCGTGATCAGGAACGCGATGATCAACAGCACCCAGATCAGCCAGGCGAGCATCGCCTCGAGCTTCGTGTTCGGCGTCAGCGAGAACGTGACGACGAGGATCGCCGGCACCACCAGACCCGCGATCAGTGCGCCGCGCTTCAATCGCGGATACTGCGCGGCGAACGCCGCCGCCTTGCGCTCGATGCGCTCGCGATACCCCTCGTGGTTGGCGAGCACGCGCACCGCCGCGGTCACCCGGTATTCGGTGCCGGGCATGTGCACCGGCTCGCCGATGATCATGTCGCTCTCGTCGATCTGACGCGCGAACAGGCGATTCACGTTCGCCATCAACGGTCGCACGACCAGCCCCAGCACGAACGCGACGATCGCGAACAGCAGCAGTCGCCCGATCTTCGAGAACCAGTAGCCGTCGTAGAAGCCGCCGATCGTCTCACGGAACGCGTCGATCGAATACGTGAACGGGAAGAACGGGTACAGATTGCGGAAGAAGTCGGGCATCATCTCGATCGGATACAGGCCCGACGCGCCCGGGATCTGCAGGATGATCAACGCCACGCAGATGCCCTTGCCCACATGCAGGAACGTCGTCGAGAACGCGAACACGATCGACGCGTACACGAGCGAGGTGATCACGCCGGTCGCGACGAACGCGAACGGGTTCACGCTCTGCACGCCGATGATGAGATCGCCCAGCGTCGTGACCGCGCCCTGCGCCGCGGCGAACAGGCCGAACAGCAGGAAACGGGCCATATATCCCTGTGTGATCGTCATATGCTCGATGCCCTCGTCGTCGGTCTCGAGCTTCATGATCACGGCGAGCGCGAACGCGCCCACCCACAGCGCCATGTTCGTGAACAGCGGCGCCATGCCCGAGCCGTATGCGTTGATCGGGTAGAGGATCTTCGTGTCGATCACGGTGGGGGAGAGCATGAACTTGGCGATGCGATCCGTGTCGAGCTTGCCGGAACCGTCCTTGCCGCTGCCTCCGAACAGGTCGGACAGCATGCTGGACGTGTCGAGGGCCTTCAGATCGGTGGAGGTCGTCTCGAGCTTGGTCTCCATCTGCTTGAGCGCCTGATCGGTGTGATCCAGCGAGCTGATCGTGCTCGCGGCCGCCTTGTCGAGCTGATTCAACACGACGTTCGTCTGCGAGATCAGCGCGTTCTGACCGCCCAGGCCTCCGGCGATCGTGCCGGCAGTGCCCGCCAGCGTGTTGAGACCGCCGTTGAGCTTCGGCAGCGCGCCCGAGGTGATCGCCTTACGCGCCGCCGAGTTCGCGGCGAGCGACGACTGTGTGGCCGTGTCGAAGCTCGTGGCGAGCCCCGACACCGAGGCGATGGTCGCACCGGTGTCGGTGTTGAGCTGTTTGATGTCGGCCAGCGTCTGCGTGGTGTGCCGGTTCTCGGTCTCCAGCTTCGCGATCGCCTGGGTGAGCGCCGCGCCGCCGCCGTTCGGCAGCTCAGCCGCGATGGCCTTGAGCTTCGCGATCGCCTGCGTGTTGGCGTCGTTGACGGTCTGCAGCATCGTGATCGCATCGCCCGCCGCGCCGTTGGCGACCGTCAGACCGGCCGTCACGTGGTTGACGCCCGCGCTCGCCTGCTGCGAGGTCTGCGACAGCAGCGACGAACCGCTATCGAGCACGGTGTTCGCGTTCATGGTGAACGTGGTGATCCGCGACTGCGCGCCGTTGATGCGGGTCGACAGATCGCCCAGTCCGGTACTCGCCTTGCCAAGCAGCGTCTGCGTGCGGGTGAGCGCCTCGCGCGCGTCCTTCGTCTTGGCCGGAGTCTTGCCCAGCGTGGTTTTGAGCGAGCCGATGATCTTGCGCGTGTTTGCGACATCCCGCCGCGCGTCGTCGAGATCGTCGAGCACGTCCGAACGCATGGCGTCCGCCGTGCCGCCGGCCGCGTCCGTGGCCTTGTTCACCGCGTCGGAGAGCGCCTGGCTCACCGTGGAGACGAACGTGCCGTTGACCTGATTGTCGACCGTGCTCGCGCCGATGTCGGTGATCTTCGGGGCGATCGCGCTCGCCTTCTCGTTGACGTAGTATTCGAGCTGCGGCTGGTCGCCGCCGGTGATCGCGCCGATCATGTCGTCGCTGAAGCTCGCCGGGATGACGATCGCCGCGTACGCCTCGCCGGACTGCACGCGGTTCAGTGCCTCCGATTCGTCGGTGAACGTCCATCCGAGCTGATGGTTCGCCTTGAGCTGCGTGACGATCTGCTTGCCGAGGTTCGTCTTGCCGACGAGCGCGTTCTCGGTGCCCTTGTCGTTGTTCGCGATGACCACCTGAATGCCCTGCGTGTTGGTGTACGGGCTCCAGAATCCGATGATGTTGAACCATGCGTAGAGCGGTGGGATGAAGATCAGTCCGGTGACGATCACCCATGCCGCCGGTACCCTGAGGATGCGGATGAGGTCGCGTTTCAGTATCGCGAAAACGTTGCCCATGACCTTATGTTTCCTTCTCTCGTCCGTGTGGCCGTTGTGGTCGTTCCCGTTCGGAGCCATCGGACGTTGCCGTCCGGCCGTGAGGAGCTTCGTGCCGGTTCTCCGCTCCATGGTGTCGTCGTGGTCGTTGTGATTGGACAAAGTTGACATGTTGTCAACTTTTTGACGTCCAATGACCCAAGTATCGCAACACACCATAGACCATGTGTTCGGAACAACGGGGGCAATGGCGCCGGATTGCCGTGTCGATGGGTAAAGTGTCTAATTTTGGTATTCGATGTCCGCTGACGCTGGGCGCCCATACCCCGAGGCGCCCATCAACCATCCGCAACCATCCGCAACCATCCGCAACCATCTGCAACCATCCGTATGGACCAGACGCTGCCGGCGCAGTCCGGTTGGCTCCCCCATGTACTGGTATGGTCCGTTGACTCTTGTACCGATACATGGCGATTCCTGTGTACTGGTACGGTCTGGTTGGTTCCTGATACTGGTACGGCTGGTGATTCCTGTGTACTGGCGCGGTTCGTTGGCTCTTGTACTGATACGACTGGTTGACTCTTGATACTGATACAGCTGGTGGTTCCTGACACTGGCGCAATCTGCTGGCGTCACTTTTTCCCGAGATTACCCCACGTCTCGGGAAAAAGTGACGCTGGTAATTAGTGAGCGTCATATATTCCCGAGCACAGGGGGGATCTCGGTAAAAAGTGACGCTGACCAATCACCAGCGTCACTTTTTACCGGGCGTAGGGGAGATTCCGGGAATTTGTGACGCCAACATTGGGGAAGGGGGGATAGGGGCTGTGAGAAGAGAGTTGGGAAAGCCACGGTGGATCCGTTGAAGAGCCGTGGAGAGGTTGGAGAGCCGTGAGGGAGGCTGGGAGAAGCGGCGGGGAGAGGTTGGGGAAGCGGTGGTTGGGGTCTTTGGGGGAGGTTGAAGAGCCGTGGGGAGGTTGGGAGAGGCGGTGATAGAGGTTGGGGAGTCGTGGGGAGGTGAGGAGTCGTGGGGAAGGTGGGAGAGTCGTGAAGAGGTTGGGAGGGGTGAGGGAGTCGTGAAGAGGTTGGGTGAATGGATGGAATCTAGGGTTGAAACACGACGATCCCCGTCGAAATCGTATTCGACGGGGGTCGTTGGGATTGTCAAGGGTGTCAGGCGGTAATGCCGTCACCGGAGGAGGAGCCAGTGGTCAGGCCGGTGTCCGAGGAGTTGGAGCTGGAGGAACCGCTGGAGTTGGAACCGCTGGTATTGCTGTCGCTGCCACCGGTGCTGTTGCCGTCGCCGCCGTCGCCGCTATTGCCACTGTTGCCGCCCTGGCCGCTGCTCGGCGGCTGACCCATCTGGCCGTTCTGGCTGTTGCTGTTGCCATTCGTCGACGAGTCGGAATCGGAGGAACCGCCGGAGGAATTGCCACCGGGCATCTGGCCGTGACCCATGCCGCCGCCCATGCCGCCCATCTGGCTCGACTGGCCTGCTGTGGAACCGGAATCGCCCGACAACGCGTTCACCGTGAACCCGCCGGCCACGCCGCCGAGCAGCCCGCACACCAGCGTGACGCCGGCGACGATCGCGATCGCCTTGCCGCTGATCTTCGAGACGATCGCGCCAGCGCCCGCGGCGCCCGCACCCGGCGTGCCTAACGTCCCGTTTCCATTGCCTCCGATTCCGGCGCCGCTTCCGCCGGCGAACGGATTGTCGCGATACGGCTGCTGATACGTTTGCCCGTTCTGCTGTGCGACATTGTCGTGGACGGTGCCATAGACGGTACCGTTGGAGA
Source organism: Bifidobacterium sp. UTCIF-38 (assembly GCF_006454495.1). Lineage (NCBI taxonomy): Bacteria > Bacillati > Actinomycetota > Actinomycetes > Bifidobacteriales > Bifidobacteriaceae > Bifidobacterium > Bifidobacterium sp. UTCIF-38. Next base: position 62,795 of record NZ_JFAL01000023.1, read on the forward strand.
CGGGCTCACCGTTGTTGCCGGCAAGAGGAGCGTTGCCGGCCGCACTCGGTGTCCCCTTGGGTGCCCCTTGGGGCTGGGCGGCATACTGCGAAGGAAGTGCGCCGGGCGTTCCCGACGGGGTGTTGGCGGCGATGCCATTGGCGGCGGAGGCTTGCCTGTTCTGGTTCGACGCAACGAGCGGCACGGTCGCCGCCGTTTCGTCGGCCTTTGGGGCTGCGTTCGACGGCAGTACCGTGGTCTGCTGGTCGGTGGATTGTCCTGGCTCCTGACGGGACTTCTGGCTGAGGTGGGAGTCCTTGCGGGGATCGGTGATGTTGCTCATGGTTTGTCCTTTCGTGGAATGCTTGGCGTTGAGTGGGAATGGAAGTGAAGCCGTGTGGTCTGGCTGTGGTCTGGCTGTGGTCTGATCTGGTCTGATTGCGATCGGGGGCGATTGGGGTGCGATCGGGTTGACCGTTCAGCTCATGGTCCACGAGGTCGAGGTGCCGAACTGCGTGTCGTAGTCTGAACGGTCGATGAGATCGGCGGAGAGCGTCGTGTCGTCACCGGTCGCCGTATCGGGCAGCGTCGTCGAATAGTCGCCGCTCACCGTGACCGTCACCGATCCGGTGCCCTTGACCACGGTCTTGCCGCCCGCCGTGATCGTCACCGTATTGCCGTCGGAGTCGACGATCTTGCCGCCGCATGCCTGTTATCGCTCATGGTTGTTGCCTTTCGTCGGGGATCCGCGGTGTCGTCCGGCCCCGTGGTGCCGAGCCGTGACGGTGGTCTCGTCTGACCTGCTACGGCTGGCATGGCGATCGCTCGTCGACTGTCCCGTCGAATCCTGTCCGCCGCGACGCTTGCGGTGCGACGGACCTCGTTCGTTGCTGGTATCAGTACACTGCCCGTTCCCGGATAGGGCCTTGGGTGACCGTGCACGGGCTCTGAAACCTTCCGACGACCTTTCCGAACGTTCCTTGAACGTTTCCTGAACGCCGAAGCCGATGTGCTCGGCTGAGCGGCAGCGCTGTGGAATCACCGATGAGTAGAGTGGACGCAACAGATCCCGCAGGAATGGAGAACCCGATGTCCACTGAGCATCGACCCGAGAATCCGAGTCGGACCGGCCTGTCCTCGGCCGCGATCGCCGATCTGGCCGCGGATGAGGTCGACGAGACCGTCGACCTCGACGCGAAGCGACTGCCGCTCATCATCCGCATATACGGCGTGCTCGTGCTGCTCGACGGCCTGGCCACGCTGCCGATCGTCGTATTCGCCTCGATCAACGCGGTCAAGGCGATCATGCGCGGCGAGCTCGCGTTCAACGCGATGAGCCTGACCGCCGACCTGAACGCGCTCGACGCCGTGGTCCTCATCGTCTCGGCGGCCGCGATGATCGTCTTCGGCGTGCTCCTCATCAGAAACCGCCGCCGCTACGCCGCGCGATGGGCGTACGTGCTCATGCCGATCACACTCGCCGAGGGCATGCTCTCGCTTGCGCTCGAGGGACTCGGCCCCAATATCCTGCCGTCCGGCATCCGGATGATCATCCTCGTGGCCGTCTCGATCGCGGCCGATCCGTCCCTGATCGAGGAGCGACGACTCCAGCGCGCCCTGAAGCGCATGGAGGATCGCGATGCCTACGAGCAGGCCGTCAGAGCCGGCACGCTCGGCCGCGACCCGTCCGGCAAGGGCTACATCTCCCTCGACTTCTTCAACATCTTCTGGCTGTTCACCGTCGCCTGCGTGTTCGGCCTCGCCATCGAAACCGTCTACCACATGGCGATGTACCACGGCGAGCTGCAGGATCGCGCGGGCCTGCTGTGGGGCCCGTTCTCGCCGATCTACGGCTGCGGCGCCGTGCTCGTCACCGTCGCGCTCAACCGATTGTGGAAATCGAATCCGTTCCTCATCTTCTGCGCGTCCGCGGTGATCGGCGGCGCATTCGAATACGCGACCAGCTGGTTCATGGAGGTCGCGTTCGGCATCACCGCGTGGGACTACACCGGCCAGTGGCTGTCGATCGACGGACGCACCTCCGGTAAATACATGTTCTTCTGGGGACTGATCGGCGTGGCCTGGGTGCGCTGGATCCTGCCGCGCCTCCTGCGCCTGATCAATCGCATCCCTTGGAAGGTCCGCTATTCGCTGACCACCGTATGCACCGTCCTCATGGTCGTCGACATCGTCTTTACCCTGATGGCGCTCGACTGCTGGTACGGGCGCATGGCCGGCCTGCCGCAGGACTCCCCGGTCACGGCCTGGTTCGCGCGCAACTTCGACAACGATTTCATGTCCGCGCGATTCCAGACCATGACCCTCGACCCCTCCAAGGCCGGCCGTATGTAGCTGTGGATTTCACACAACGGAGGTGGGGCCGGGAGAAACGATGCACGACCGTAGGCTTGGCCGAACGGCCTTGAGTGTGTCGTGCATCGTTTCTCCCGGCCCCACCGGCCGACCACATGTGATCAGAGCCCGTACTGCTCGCGCGCGAAGCGTTCGAGCGCCGGGATCGAGCGCTTGACCTTCTCCGTGTCGATGCAGTACGCCATGCGGAAGTATCCCGGCACGCCGAAGCTCTCCGACGGCACGAGGATCAGATCGTACTCCTTCGCCTTCATGCAGAACGCGGTCGCATCCTCCTCGAGCGCCTTCGGGAAGATGTAGAACGTGCCGCCCGGGCGCACCACGTCGAAGCCGATCGAGGTCAGCGCGTCGTACAGCAGGTTCATGTTCGTCTCGTACACGCCGAGATCGGAGGTCTCGTCGAGCACCTTCGCGACGCCCAGCTGGATCGAGCTCGGCGGGCAGTTGTGGCCGGTGCCGCGCGAGATCTGGCCCATCATCGGCACGAGCAGCTCCGCGTCCGTGGCGCGCGGGTTGACCGCCACGTAGCCGATGCGCTCGCCCGGCAGGGACAGCGACTTCGACCACGAGTAGCAGGTGAGCGTGTTGTCGTAGCACTTCGCCGGGTACGGCTGCGTGGCGCCGTCGAACACGATCTCGCGGTACGGTTCGTCGCTGATCAGGAAGATGTCGTGGCCGTACTCCTCCTGCTTCGCGCGCAGAAGGCCCGCAAGCTTGTCGAGCGTCGCGGCCGAGTACACGGCGCCGGATGGGTTGTTCGGCGTGTTGATGAGCACAGCCTGCACACCCGGGTTGAGCGCCGCCTCGAATGCCTCGAAGTTGATCTGGAAGTTCTCGGTGTCGGCCGGGATCACGGTCAGATGCGCGCCCGTGCCCTCCACGTACGGCTGGTATTCGGGGAAGTACGGCGCGAACGTGATGACCTCGTCGCCCGGCTTGGTCACGGCGCGCATCGCGTGCGCGAGGGCGCCCGCCGCGCCCGTGGTCGGGAAGATGTGATTGCCGGTGTAATCCATGTCGAACCGGCGATTGAGTGATTCGGCGATCGCGTCCTTCACGCTCGGAATGCCCAGCGACGGCGAGTAGCCGTGGATCGCGACCGGATCACCGTGCTCGTACAGGTCGACCATCGTGCGCGAGAAATCGGCCGGCGCGGGCACGCTCGGATTGCCCAGGGAGTAGTCGAACACGTTCTCGTAGCCGATCTCCTTGCCTCGTGCCGTCGCGTATTCGCTTAAGGTGCGGATGACGGATTTGCCGCCCAGCATCGCCTTGTAGTGCTCGTTGATCATCGATTACTCCTTTGCCTGATGACAGTTGTCTGATGTCTGATCTGATGTCTGACATGTGACGTCCGATTCATGTGCCTTCTATTCAACCACTTCAACCGCTCGACGTGACGATTCGCTTCCGATGCTTGTCCGCGTTCCCGTGCTCATCCGTGGTCCCGTGGTCGTCCGTGGCCGACGTATCCGACGGCAGATCCGCCGCAAACGGATTCCGCCGCGGGTAAGACGCCCCTCGCCTTAGGCCGCACGCGGCGATAGACTCGGGACTGTGGGGGATCTCCGCACGCCACGTTCGCGCGGACATGTCCCCGTAAGTATTGTTGTCAGTCGACTGAAAGGCAATGCAATGGCCGAAGCTACGGCAAACATCGGTGTGATCGGATTGGCCGCGATGGGCTCGAATCTGGCGCGCAATCTGGCGCACCACGGCAATACGGTGGCCCTGTTCAACCGTCACTACTCGCGCACCGAGAAGCTGATGGAGGAGCACGGCTCCGAGGGCGCGTTCGTGCCGGCGAAGACGCTGGAGGAGTTCGCCGCATCCCTGAAGCGCCCGCGCACCGCGATCATCATGGTCAAGGCCGGCGCCCCGACCGACGCGGTGATCGAGCAGCTCGAGGAGGTCTTCGAGCCGGGCGACATCATCGTCGACGGCGGCAACTCCTTCTTCAAGGACACGATCAAGCGTGAGAAGGCCGTGCGCGCGAAGGGCTTCCACTTCGTCGGCTGCGGCGTGTCCGGCGGTGAGGAGGGCGCGCTCAACGGCCCGTCCCTGATGCCCGGCGGCACCGTGGAATCCTGGAAGACCCTGGGCCCGATCCTCGAGTCGATCGCGGCGAAGGTCAACGGTGAGCCGTGCGTGACGCACATCGGCACCGACGGCGCCGGCCACTTCGTCAAGATGGTGCACAACGGCATCGAGTACGCCGACATGCAGGTCATCGGCGAGGCGTACGACATCCTGCGCCGTGGCCTCGGCATGGACGCCGAGGAGATCGCCGACGTGTTCGACGAGTGGAACAAGGGCGATCTCGACTCCTACCTGATCGAGATCACCGCCGAGGTGCTGCATCACAAGGATGCCGCCACCGGCAAGCCGTTCGTGGACGTGGTCGTTGACCACGCCGGCATGAAGGGCACCGGCACGTGGACCGTGCAGACCGGTCTCGAGTTCGGCTCTCCGGTCGCCGCGATCGGCGAGGCCGTGTTCGCCCGCGCCCTGTCCTCCCATGGCGAGCTGCGCGAGGCCGCCCAGCAGGAGGGTCTGGCCGGTCCGAACAAGACCATCGATCTGGACGGCGAGGACAAGGCCGCGTTCATCGAGGATGTGCGCAAGGCGCTGTTCGCCTCCAAGGTCGTCGCCTACGCCCAGGGCCTCAACGAGATCCAGGACGGTGCGAAGACCTACGGCTGGGACATCAACCTGTCCGAGGTGGCTCGCATCTGGCGCGGCGGCTGCATCATCCGCGCGCAGTTCCTGCTCGATCGCATCACCGAGGCGTTCAAGGGCGACAACCCGCCGGCCTCGCTGCTGTTTGACCCGTACTTCGAGAAGATCATCGGCGAATCGCAGGATGCGTGGCGCCGCGTGATCGTCAAGGCGATCGAGGCCGGTATTCCGACCCCGGTGTTCTCCAGCTCCCTGGCCTACTACGACGGCCTGCGCTCCAAGCGCCTGCCCACCGCCCTGACTCAGTCCCAGCGCGACCTCTTCGGTGCCCACACCTACGGCCGCGTCGATAAGCCGGGCGTGTTCCACACGCTGTGGGCCGAACCGGACAAGCCGGAAATCGAGGAGTAGCCTCGATTCCCGGCTTGAGGACAGTCCGGTGGACTGTCCGACCGGTTCGGTGGTTGGCGGCTATGCTGCCAACCCAGCAGTGGGTCTCGCCGAAGGCGAGTCCATAATTACGGATCGAAGAAGGCAAGCCTGAGATCGAGGAGTGAGACTCCTTCGATTTCAGGCTTAGGGAAGCCCGGTGGGCTTCCCGGCCTCTTCGGGTGTGAGGCGGTTCATCGCCGAGCCAGCAGTGGGTCTCGCCGTAAGACAAGTCGGTAATTGCCGATCGAATCGGTTCAGCCGGGGATCGAGGAGTCGCCTCGATTTTTCGGTTTTCGGCTTGAGGACAGTCCTATGGACCGTCCGACCGGTTCTCGGTGGGTGGCGGCTATACCGCCACCCCGGCACTGGGAGGGGGGCTCGCCGGAGGAGCGCTCGTGAATCTGCGGCACTCGTTGTGGTCACTGCATAGGGACTAGTGCTGTGTGTATTTAAATGAAAGTGGGCCGTGTGAGCGTGTGGATAGTCTGCGTTGTGGTCGCTGCGTAGCGGCCGATGCACCATATTCACGAACTCCTGCCACTCAACGCAATAATCGTCGAAAATCACGTTGAGCGGCACAGACCTCTGCCGCGTAATGCAATTTTCGACGATTTTCTCGTTGAACGGCAGTCGGCTCTCCCATCGTCTTATCAAGTCAGCGATCTCCATATCTGGGATCGTTGGAAAATAGCCATTTTGACGATACGTCAATTTCTGGGATCATTGTCTTCTGTGCCGTTCAACGTAAAAAACAGTGAAATTTGCGTTGAGCGGCACTGATTTCTGCTGATTTCTGCCATGCAACGCAATTCTCATGGTTTGAAGCGTTGAGTGGCAGGCAGCAACGCATGAAGTGCAACGAAAAGAGTTGAATTCTGTCGCCAACCCTTGCAAGTTCGGTGAGATCGGCCATCACGGATTCTCCCCATGCTCCCGTTTGTTGCTGTGTGGCGATCATCCGAACAACGAAAACGGTTCCATGAACGGCGATCGGTGAGATCGGCCATTCACGGAACCGTTTTCTATATCTTGGATTCTCTCGTGTCCCTGTTAGTTGCTGCGAGTTTGCTGCGCCCGGTGTTTGTCCCCGCTGTCAAACTCAGCGTCACATATTCCCGAGAACAATCCGCTCCGCGGGAATAAGTGACGTTGAGTTTAAGGTAGCGTCACATATTCCCGAAAATAATCCACTTCGCGGGAATAAGTGACGCTGAGTTGGAGGCAGCGTCACTTATTCCCGGGGTGTCGGGTTATTTCGGGAATAAGTGACGCTGAGGAGGAGAGAAGCTCCCCTTGGGGCTGGGCTTATGTCCTCGGGAGGTTATTGTCCGTGGATTGGGTTGGGTGTTGTGGATTGGGTCTTGGGGCTGTGTCCTCGGAAAACCTAGTGGTCCGTGGTTGGGAGGGGTATCCTCGGGGATCTTTGTCTAGTTCGAGCGGATAGTCCTCGGAAAACCTAGTGGTCTGTGGTTTGGGCTTTGGGCTGTGCCCTGTGTCCTCGGGGAAGCCGGGGACACAGGGCTGGTGCCTATGTCATCGACCGATGGACTATCCCTGAGCCCCGTTAGCCACATCGGCCCGTCACAGCTTGACGACGGTCTCCTCGGTGGAGAACCAGATGAACTCGTCCACGCCGCCGGCGAACGACGACGGGTACTCCGGATCGCCGCCCTTGTCCGCGCCCGCGAACACGTGCGCGAGCGATTCGGCCTTGCCGGCACCGGCCGCGAAGAACCACGTACGATGCGATCGCGCGATCAGCGGCGCGGACAGCGAGACGCGCAGCGGCGGCATCTTCGGCGAGTGGCTCACGCCCACGGCGATGCGATCGCGCACCTCGACCTCGTGGTGACCGGACGACGCCGGGAACAGCGAGGCGTAATGGCCGTCCGGCCCCATGCCGAGGATCATCAGATCGATGACCGGTTCCGGTCCGAGTTCGCGCGTCAGCTCGTCCTCATACGCATGGGCCGCCGCGTCGAGCAACGCGTTGTTCTCGGCGTCCGCGGCCGATCGCACGAACTCGTCGGTGGAGGCCGCGTCGGCCGTGACCTTCGCGATCTCGTCCGCCGGGCGCACGTCCGGCGCTATTTCGTGGATGTTCGATTCCGGCAGCCTGCCGTCGGCGACCAGCTGGTCGAGCAGCAGTCGTCGGGCCTCAAGCGCGTTGCGATCGGCGGAATCGGCCGGCACGAACCGTTCGTCGCTCCACCAGAAGTGGACGCGCGACCAGTCGATGGACGCCGCCAGCGGATCGGCAAGCACCAGCCCGAGCGGCTGGGCGGCCGAACCACCGGAGAGCGCGACGTCGACGCGATTGCGCCGGCTGCCGTCGGGCAGTCGCTCGGCGAGCAGATCCAGCAGCGTCAACGTGAGTCGCTGCGCGCCGGCCTGGATCATCAGATCCTTGTTCGGGTAGACGATGAGTGTGCGGTTAGCCATGGATCAACTCCTTTGCGATTCCGTTCGATGACAATCGATTCAGTGACGAATCAGGTCCCATCCTTCGTTGATGACCTCGGCGTAGATCTCATCCGGGTCGATGCGACGCAGCTCCTCGGTCAGGCAGTCCTCGATCGTGCGCACCGGCACGGAGATCGGCTGCGGCGTCTGACCGGGCATCGAGATCAGCGCCTGATCCTCGTACGGGCGTTCCAGCGACACCACGCCGTCGGCGCGCGTCAGGTACACGCCAGTGACGGCTTCGGCGTCATCCACGTATTCCACGTCGACCGGCACTCCGAGCTTGAGTCGCAGCCATGCGCACAGGAGATCCATGGGCAGGAACTCCTTCGGGCCGCTCACCTTCACGGCGGTGATCGGCAGGTGCGGCGGCTGGTCGAGCATCGAGGCGAGCATCGCGCGCCAGACGGTCAGTCGCGTCCACGACAGGTCGACGTCCTCGGGTGTCCAGTTGCGGCGCAGGCGTTCGATCGTCGCCTCCGGGTTGTTGGAGTGCATCGCGTCGGTGAGACGGCTGCGGGCCATCGCACCCATGAGGTCCTTCGACGGGTTCGACGGGGCGGTGGTCGGCCACCACGCCACGACCGGCACGTCCGGCACGAGCAGCGGGATGACGAGCGTGTCCGGGTGATTGATGAGCCCGTTGCGGGGACGCAGGATGATGATCTCACCCGCGCCGGCGTCCGCGCCGAAGCGCACCTGCGCGTTGAGGTTCGATCCCGCGGGGCCGTCGGTCAGGTCGACCGCCGGATTGTCGGTCTTCTCCATCGCCTTGACATCGTCATCGCCGTTGCCGTTGGCACCGTTGGTGCTGTTGGCCGTCTTGTCCGGCACGATCGCGATCACGCGGCACGGGTGCTCGCGGCTGGCCGCGTTCGCAATGGCGAGCGCGTGCTCCAGATCGGAGTCGTCGGTGGCGATGAGCAGCGTCAGCACGCGGCCGGTCGCCGACTCGCCGCGCTCCTCGTGCAGCTGTTCGATCTTGTGGGCGATTTCGCGCGTACGCGTGTTCGGCATATCGATGATCATGGCATCCTCCAGTGGCGGCCCTCGCGCGCCAGCATCTCGTCGGCCTCGGCCGGACCCCACGTGCCTGCACGGTAGGGCTGCGGCTGACCGAGCGTGGACCAGAAGTCTTCAATCGGATCGAGGATCTCCCAGCTGAGGTTCACCTCTTCGGTGGTCGGGAACAGCGGCGGATCGCCGAGCAGCACGTCGAGGATCAGTCGCTCGTAGGCCTCGGGGGAGTTCTCGGTGAAGGAGCGGCCGTAGCTGAAGTCCATGTTGACGTCGCGGACCTCCATCGTGGAGCCGCCGGGGACCTTCGCGCCGAATCGCATGGTCACGCCCTCGTCCGGCTGGACGCGGATGACGATCGCGTTCTTGCCGAGCTCGCGCACGGCGGTCTGCTCGAACGGCAGGTGCGGCGCGCGCTTGAACACGACGGCGATCTCGGTGACACGCTTGCCGAGGCGCTTGCCGCAGCGCAGGTAGAACGGCACGCCGGCCCAGCGGCGCGTGTCGATGTCCAATTCGATGGCGGCGTACGTCTCCGTGGTCGACTTCGGGTCGATGCCCTTCTCCTCCAGATAGCCGACGACCTCGTGCGAGCCTTGCCAGCCCTTCGCGTACTGGCCGCGGGCGGTGTGCAGCGAAAGGTCCTTGGGCAGACGCACGGCGGAGAGCACCTTGGTCTTCTCCGCCGTCAGGTCCTTGGCGGTGAAGCTCACCGGCTCCTCCATGGCGGTCAGGGCCATGAGCTGGAGCAGGTGGTTCTGGATGACGTCGCGCGCGGCGCCGATGCCGTCGTAGTAGCCGGCGCGGCCGCCGATGCCGATGTCCTCGGCCATCGTGATCTGCACGTGATCGACGTAGTTCGCGTTCCAGATCGGCTCGTACATCGAGTTGGCGAAGCGCAACGCGAGCAGGTTCTGCACGGTCTCCTTGCCGAGGTAGTGGTCGATGCGGAACACCGAGCTCGGATCAAACACCTCGGAAACGACGCGATCGAGCTCCTTGGCGCTGGCGAGGTCATGGCCGAACGGCTTCTCGATGATGACGCGTCGCCACGCGCCCTCACTCGAGCGTGACAATCCGGAGGCCGCCAGCTGCTTGGCGACGATCGGGAACGCGCGCGGCGGCACGGACATGTAGAACGCGTGATTGCCGCGCGTGCCGCGGTCGCGGTCGAGCTCCTGCACGGTGGCGCTCAGTCGCTCGAACGCCTCCGGGTCGTCGAACGTGCCCTGCACGAAGCGGATGCCGGCGGCGAGGTTCTTCCAGGTCGACTCCTTGAACGGAGTGCGGCAACGGGCCTTGACCGCGGTCTTGACGAATTCGATGAAATGCTCCTGCGTCCAGTCGCGTCGCGCGAAACCGGTCAGGCCGAAACTCGGCGGCAGCAGACCGCGGTTCGCGAGATCGTACACGGCCGGCAGCAGCTTCTTCTGCGCCAGATCGCCCGTGACGCCGAAGATGACCAGACTGCACGGTCCGGCGATGCGGGGCAATCGCAGGTCGCGCGGATCGCGCAACGGATTGATCCATGTGGGTTCTTCACTCATGGTTCTTATCGTAGCCGCGGGCGAGGGGCTTTCGTCAAGGGCGTACCGCGTGGAATGCGTGATTTCGCGCACGCAGGATATAGACCGTGGTTATGACGCGTATGAACGGTTCAGGCTAAGGCGTGACGCCCCGAATGCCGAGGTCGCTTCATCGGAGCGTGATCAGGGCGATGAGGTTGTTCACGCGGCGGAAGCCATAGGTCATGCGGATGGCGACCTTGATCCGATTGTTGAGCGCCTCGAGTCTTCCGTTCGAGTGGCCCGGCTCGATCGTCCTGAGGTTGTCGGAGCGGCGTCTGATCTTGCGTGAGAGTTCGACGATCTCGGGAATGTGCGAGCGGGACGTCTGGAACACCCAGTGCTTCAATTCGGCCCCGGAGTTCCCTGAGCTACCAAGCCCGGTAGAGCTGTTTCTCGTCGTGTTTGTTGCGTTCCCTGCTCGTTTTGTCCGCCCGTCTCGCGGGACTCAGCGCGAGAATCGCGGGAAATCGCGCTGAGTCCCATGAATCCGGGGGATTCAATGCGGTTATGGGCGATTTCGTCGCTGAGTCCCACGGCCTGAACGCCCGTTCTACGACCGACTGTCGGTCGTGGAATGGGAATCGTTGGAATTCCGCCGTTTCATGGCGGTGTTGACGGGGCGTTTCCGGTCCGGTGACGGTGCGGGCGGGGTTGTCGTGGGACTCAGCGTGAAAAACGTGGGGAATCGCGCTGAGTCCCACGGATTTGCGGGACTCAGGGACGGAATCGGCCTTGGCTGCACTGAGTCCCTCGCGAGACTGCCGACAACGGACCATGGGGGCGTGCGCAAATGGCGGCTCGACCCGCCAGCAGCCGGAATCCTGGTGGCGTCAGCGGCGCAGGAATGCCGCCACGTTCATAGTCCCGGGCACTTCCGTCCGCATCTCGAGCATCGGAGCATGCCCGCACGGGGGTGCTGCCGGCCATGACATGACGACGTGCGTACGACGCTCAACGAGTACGCCGCGTTGTGGCCCGACCGGCTGGACGAGGTGGCGTCGGCACTGGAGAAGCGTCGAGCATCCGCGCTCATGTTGTCTAATGTTGTCTCGGAAGGCAAGTAATAGGTAGTGAAAAACCCTTGGAACCGTAATGATTCCAAGGGTTTCGTGGTGCCCCCCGTGGGATTCGAACCCACAACCCACGACTTAAAAGGACGCTGCTCTAACCGTTGAGCTAGAGGGGCAACATTGCCAAGATACACGTCGTGACACGACAATTCAAGCCATGAAGTGAAACGGCGTTGCGCGGGGCGCCGATGCGGGCTCGTATCAGTCGCCCGTCTTGCTGTGATTGCGATCGCGTTCGCGGGTCAGTTCTCGTATCTCACGTTCGAGTTCCTCGATGAGCCGTTTCTGGCGGGCGATGATCTCGTCTCGCGGATCGGCAGGCTGTCCGTCGGCAGGCTGTCCGTCGGCTGATTCATCAGCCGATTCGCGAACGGGTTCGTCAACGGGTTCGGCGATCGGTTCGTCTATTTCGTTCGGTTCCTCGTCCGATTCATCCGGTTCGTCCGACTCGCCCGGTTTCTCGTCCGGTTCGCCGGCGATCCGGATGTCCGCCGCCGAAACGCTCGTGTCAGGAGCGCCGTCGCCGTGATCAGCGTCGAAATCGTCCTTTGCGAAAGGGTCCTGCCGAACGAGAACTGAAGCGGGGGGGGGGTCATTCCGCGGGATGTCGCGCTCGCCGCCTGATCGCCGGTCATCGCATCACCGCCGTCGATCCCGCCCGACAGCTCCAGCTCCTGCCGCTTCCACCGTGCGAAGCAGCGTTCGATGCGCTTGTATCCGACCAGTTTCGGGTCGAGCCCGGCCTCGCGGAACAGCGCCGTCGGGCTTTCGCCGTGACGGTAGCGTTCGAGGCATGCGCGGCGGAAGTCGTCGGCGTACCTGATCCGCGTCGCACTGGCGCGCGCGACGGCCGGCAACGATTCGAGATAGGCGATCTGCTCCTGAGTGAACGTCATGATCAGTCCTCCTTATCCGTGAGATCTGTGAGATCCGTGAGATCTGCGAGCCATCCGCGTGCGTCCACGCGCGAGGACTGCGATTTCGCCATTGCCAAGGCCGTCGTCCTAGCGCGTACCAACCTTGCGCATATGATAGCCCTGTCGCTTGATTTCGGCCTTCACATTCGTGTGAATTGCCGTCCGATGAGATACCATCCGTGAACATCTGTAGACATCCGTGAATGATTATCCGTGAAAGGGGAAACGAATCATGCATCTGACCGTTTTGGCCTCCGCCGTCTCCGCCATCTCCGCCGTCGACCTGAGGAACGTCGATCTGTCGAATCTCGACCTGTCCGCCGTGGACCGGTTCGTGGTGTGGTACGGCACGCTGCCGCAGGAGGTGCGCACGCTGCTGAGCGTCGCCGTCGGCGCGGCCGTCGCGTACGTGATCTTCAGGATTGTCGTGAAGATCATCAAGGGGGTGATCGTGGCCGTGATCGGTGCGGTGCTGGCGTTCCTGCTGACCACCGTTCCCGGCAACATGATCCTTTCCAACGCCTACGACCGCGTCGAGCAGCAGGTGACCGCCAGCTTGCAGAGCGTACAACGCTGAAAGCCCGGCCGATCGGGGCCGGGCTTTCGAGAGAGGAGAAGAAAGGAGAAGAAGGAAGTTCAGTTGTTGCGGTCTGTTCGACTGCAATTCCTATATAACCGCATCTTCTTCAACGCTTCATGCGCGTTTCCTGAGAGTTGTATGAGAAGTGCGATGGGGGTGCGATTCAGCTCACGAAGACGTGTTCGTCCAGTCGCTTGAGCGCCTCCTCGACGCGCGTGAGCGGCAGCGCGAAGTTCATCCTGACCGTGTGCGATCCACCGAACGGGCGGCCGTCCTGCCAGGCGACGCCGACGTCCCAGCCCTGTCTGAGCAGCTCGTCCATCGTCAGTCCGTGCGTTCGGCACCATCCGGAGCAATCGAGGAACAGCATGTACGTGCCCTGCGGCCGTGCGAGCTCCACGCCCTTGATCGCGTCGAAATACTCGAATCCGGTGCGCAGGTTGTGCGACAGCACCTTGAGCAGCTCGTCGAGCCACGCCTCGCCGTCCTCCGAGTACGCGCCGATGAGCGCGTGCATCGACAGCACGTTCATATGGTTGTATCCCGTGCGTGCGCCGGACGATTCCAGCCGATCGCGCAGGTATCTGTCGTAGACGATGTGATAACTGCCGATCAGTCCGGCCAGATTGAACGTCTTGCTTGGCGCGTAGAGCGCGATCGTGCGATTGCGCGCATCCTCGCTCACCGACTGCGTCGGGATGTGGTGATGCGTGTCAAGGATCAGATCCGACCAGATCTCGTCGGAGATGACCACGCATTCGTTCGCGCGATACACCTCCATCGCCCGCTCGATCTCCTCGCGCTCCCACACGCGGCCGGTCGGATTGTGCGGCGAGCAGAACACGGCGACGTGGATGTTGCCGGCCTTGAGCCTGCGATCCATGTCCTCGTAGTCCATGCGCCACACGCCGTCGGCGTCGCGTTTCAACGGGCTGTGCTCGATGCGGTATCCGGTGCCCTCGATCGCATGCGTGAAGCCGATGTACGTGGGGGAGTGCACGAGGATCGACTCGCCCGGCGCGGCGAACGCGCGCAGCGCCGACACCAATCCGCCGAGCACGCCGTTCTCGTACCCGATGTGTTCGGGCCTGAGCCCCTTCACGTCGTTGCGCCGGGCCTGCCAGTCGATGATCGCATCGAAGTACCGGTCGGTCGGCTCGAAATAGCCGAACAGCGGGTGCTCGAGGCGACGTGCGATCGCACGGGTGATAGATGGCGCGGTCGCGAAGTTCATATCCGCGACCCACATCGGAATCGCGTCGAATCCGGGCATCGGCGCTCCCGGCGCCATGCCGTTCTTCTGCCCTATGGCGTCGACGGCCAATGCGTCATGGCCGTGGCGTTCGGGAACCGTCGTGAAATCGAACGTGGTGATCAACCGATCACCCCTCACGCGTAGATGCTACGCGGACGCATGTCGTCCGGCAGGCCCTCCAGCAGCGTCTGGACGGAACCCTCCTCGAACACGGAGCGGATGCCCGCGGCCAGCAGCGGCGCGACGGACAGCACGGTCATATTCGGCAGTCGCTTCTCCTCGGGGATCGGCACGGTGTCCATCAGCACGATCTCCTTCGCGCCGCACTTGGACAGACGCTCGACGGCCGGGCCGGAGAGCAGGCCGTGCGTCGCCACCAGCGTGACGGAGCGGGCGCCGGCCTCGCGCAGCGCGCGCACGGCCTCGCAGATCGTGCCGGCGGTGTCGATCATGTCGTCGACGACCACGCAGTCGCGATCGAGCACGTCGCCGATGATGCCGTGGGCGACCGCATGGTTCGGGCGCGTGATGTCGCGCGTCTTGTGGATGAACGCGAGCGGAACGCCGCCGAGCTTCGCGGCCCAGCGCTCGGACACCTTGATACGGCCGGCGTCGGGGGAGACGACGGTGGTGTTCTCCAGCGGCATGTGGTTGCGCACGTAGTCGATGAGCACGGGGGTGGCGGTCAGATGGTCGACGGGCGCGTCGAAGAAGCCCTGCTCCTGGGCGGCGTGCAGATCGACCGTCATGATGCGGTCGGCGCCGGCGGTGCGGAACAGATCGTAGATGAGACGCGCGGTGATGGGTTCACGTCCCTGATGCTTCTTGTCCTGGCGCGAGTAGCCCATGAACGGCGCGACCACGGTGATCGTGCGGGCGGAGGCACGCTTGAGGGCGTCGATCATGATGAGCTGCTCCATGATCCACTTGTTGATCAGTCCGGAGTGGCATTGCAGCACGAAAATGTCCGCGCCGCGCACCGGTTCGGTGAAGCGCACGTACATCTCGCCATTGGCGAAGTCATAGGCCGTGGTCTCAAGCACCTTCGTGCCGAGGCACGCGGCGACCTGATCAGCCAGCTCGGGGTATGCGCGGCCGGTGACCAGCGCCATACGTTTGTCCGGAGTGCCTTCAAGCAGCGACGACATGTTTCGTTTCCGTCCTTCGTGTTTTTTCCGCGTACGTAATGTCAGTGTGCCTATATCGGGCCATCGGGTCGGCGCGATGGCGCCGGGCCCTCGAAACAGCTTCTCACCAGTGTACTAGGGGCCTTGGGAAAAGCCCGCGGGCGTTGCGCGTGTGTTCATGTCGCACCGATGCGTTATCTTGGTGAAGTTGTGTTTTGTGGCCCTCGCGGCCGCGGAACAGTAACGCGTAAGCACACTCCTGCCGCGGAAAGTCCGTGGCCGAATAGTCCGAAGGAGGTGGGTGATGTCTGCGCACAAGTACGAACTGATGTTCATCGCCGATCCTGAGCTGGATGAGCGCGGTCTGAAGAAGCTGACCGAGCAGTATCTCGAGCTCGTCACCAAGGAGGGCGCCGTTGTCGATGAGCCCGATTACTGGGGCCGTCGCAAGCTCGCCTACGAGATCGCCGGTAAGACCGAAGGCAACTACGTCGTGGTGACCTACACCGCCGAGCCCGCTGTCAGCGATGAGCTCGACCGTGTCCTCAACCTCAACGAGTCCGTGATCCGTACGAAGATCCTTCGTAAGGACGCCAAGTAAAGCGTAAAGCGTTAGCCCAGCGTTCGCGCTGGATATGGATAAGAAGGTAGCGTCATGGCAGGCGAAACCACGATCACCATCATCGGCAATCTCACCGCGGATCCCGAGCTGCGAACCATCGGTTCCGGCGCGACCGTGGCGAGCTTCACCATCGCGTCGACGCCGCGCACGTACAACCGCCAGTCCGGCCAGTTCGAGGACGGTCAGGCGCTGTTCATGCGCTGCTCCGCGTGGCGTGACCTCGCCGATCACTGCGCGCAGTCCCTGTCCAAGGGCATGCGCGTGATCGCGCAGGGTCGTTTGCAGCAGCGCTCCTATCAGGCGCAGGACGGCTCCAACCGCACCGTCGTGGAGATGACGATCGACGAGATCGGCCCCTCCCTGCGGTACGCCACCGCTCAGGTGACCCGCCAGTCGTCCGGTCAGGGCGGCTTCGTGGGTCGTCAGGGCGGCAATGGCGGATTCGCCGGTAACAACGGCGGATACGGCAACGGCGGCAACGGCGGCTATTCCGGCGGTGCCAGCTACTCCGGCGGCAACGGCTACCAGGGTGGCGGCTCCTTCGGCGGCGGTCAGCAGACCGCTGCGCAGGCCCCGTCCGCTCCGGCGCAGAGCCAGGCTCCCGCGGCCGATCCGTGGAGCAGCGACGCCGGCTCCGGCTCGAGCTTCTCGACGTTCGGCGGCTCCTCCGATTTCGGTGGCGGCTCCGACGACGATCCCGAGTTCTGATCCCGGTTCCCGGTCCGGTCCGATATCCAGCCAGTCGCATTCGCGCTGGCCAATGATTCTTAACGCACAGGGCGCCATGCGTCCGAAACTTCCAAGCATCACATCGTAAATAAGGAGAACATCATGTCACGCAAGAGGCCGCAACCGCCGGTCAAGCCGTTCAAGAAGAAGCCGAACCCGCTGAAGGCCGCCAAGGTCACCGAGATCGATTACAAGGACGTCGCGCTGCTGCGCAAGTTCATTTCCGATCGCGGCAAGATCCGTTCCCGTCGTATCACTGGTGTGACCGTGCAGGAGCAGCGTGAGCTCGCGAAGGCGATCAAGAACGCCCGCGAGATGGCCCTGCTGCCGTACGCCACGTCCGGTCGCTGAGTTAGGAGCTGAAGAACATGGCTGATACCAAGGTTATTCTCACTCAGACCGTTGCCAACCTCGGTCACTCCGGTGACGTCGTCGAGGTCAAGGCCGGTTACGCCCGCAACTTCCTCGTCCCGCAGGGCCTCGCCTTCGCGTGGAACAAGGGTGCCGAGGCCCAGATCGTCGCCATGAAGCGCGCTCGTCTGGCCAAGGCCGTCGCCACCCGCGAGGACGCCGTCGCCGCCAAGGCCGCCATCGAGGGCTCCGCCGTCGAGATCGCCGCCAAGGTGTCCGAGTCCGGCAAGCTGTTCGGCTCCATCTCCAAGGAAGCCATCGCGATGGCCCTGCTCGACAAGGCTCCGGTCGATCCGAAGTCCATCACCGTCGAGTCCATCAAGACCACCGGTGAGTTCCCGGCTGAGGTCCAGCTCCACCCGGAGATCTCCGCGAAGTTCTTCGTCAAGGTCGTCGCCGAGTGATTGATTCCGGCGAGTCGCTCTCACGCGCCCTGTCGCGATGAGGCATCGCCGGACCCCATCAGACTGCAGGTCTGAGCTTAAGCACTGAGAACCCCGCTGCATTCGCGCGCGTTAATGCGCACGAGGCAGCGGGGTTCTCGTATATGCGTGGGGGCGATTTCTCGGCGAGAGAATGTCGTTACACCGTGACGGGATTCTCTCGCCAGTATCCTGCGTTGTGTTGAGATGCGCCGTTGGTCCGTGAATCAGGCGGTCGCGGACCCGCGGCGGGAGCGCGACACGCCGAAGGTTGCGCTCAGATGAAATGCGTGTATATTAATCACCTGTTGCAAGGAACACTTCAACATCTAACCAATGCCCCTGTAGCTCAGTTGGTTAGAGCAGCTGACTCTTAATCAGCGTGTCCAGGGTTCGAATCCCTGCGGGGGCACAATCAAGGCACCGACTTCAGGTCGGTGCCTTTTTCGTTTATGCCCAACGTTCTGCGAGCTGCGGGAGTGCGTGAGACGTTCGATCCTGCAGGATCGAACGGGGTCCGGGTGGCGCGACACGCGGGGGAGTGGGCGAGTTGCGTCAAGACCAAAGTCGTGTATATTAATCACCTGTTGCAAGGAACACTTCAATGTCTAACCAATGCCCCTGTAGCTCAGTTGGTTAGAGCAGCTGACTCTTAATCAGCGTGTCCAGGGTTCGAATCCCTGCGGGGGCACAACTAAGGCACCGACTTCAGATCGGTGCCTTTTTCATTGTGTGGTGGATTGAGCCCGGTTCAGCCCTCGGCGTACACTTAGGGCGTTTGCCTGACGCATGTTGCGTCTCCGTCGCATTGTCGTCTTACCAATGCGCTGTACCGCAATCACGACACAAGAGGAAAAGAAGAGCAGTGGAATACTCCCTCATGACCAAATTGGCCGCCGAGTTCTTCGGCACCGCCATTCTGATGATCTTCGGCAACGGCTCCGTGGCCAACGTCGAGCTCAAGAACACCAAGGGCCATCACGCCGGTTGGCTCAACATCGCCATGGGCTACGGCTTCGGTGTGATGTTCCCGGTGCTCATGTTCGGTGCGATCTCCGGCGCGCACATCAACCCGGCTATGACCATCGCGCAGGCCGTCAACGGCCTGTTCCCGTGGAGCGACGTGATGCCGTACATCGTCGCCCAGCTGCTGGGCGCCGCTCTCGGCCAGTTCATCGTCTACCTGACCTACTACCCGCACTACAAGGAGACCGAGGATGCGGACGCCATCTTCGCCACCTTCTGCACCAGCGATGCGGATGACAAGAAGGTCAACTACTTCCTCAACGAGATGTTCGGCACGCTCGTGCTCGTCTTCGGCGCGCTGTGCTGCCTGCTGGACCCGTGGGGCGAGAAGGATCCGGCCGCGGCCGCGATCGTCGTCGGCTTCATCGTGTGGGGTCTTGTGACCTCCATGGGCGGCCCGACCGGCCCTGGCCTGAACCCGGCCCGCGACCTCATGCCGCGAGTGCTGCACGCCATCCTGCCGATTCCGTCCAAGGGCTCCTCGCGTTGGGGTGAGGCGTGGATCCCGGTCGTTGCCCCGATCGTCGGCGCGATCATCGGCTGCTGGCTGTTCACCATGTTCTTCGGCTGATCGCCAGTGCGAAGATCCTGATCTCATCGCAGCAACGCGAAGGGCTCCGATCCCCGTAAAAGTGGGACCGGAGCCCTTCGCATTGCTGCTGTATCGCCCGGCTACGCCGTCCTCGCGCCCCAGATCGACTGGTTGCCTCCGATGGCGGAGAACGTCAGCGTGGGCGTCTGGTCGCGTTCGTCGGGCAGTACGGCGAATACGCCCATATAGGTCACGCCGTCGATGGTGATGACCATGTCGCTGGCGCAGCAGCGTACGCCGGCCGGGGTCTCGCCGATCAGTCGCCATGATCCGCGGGTGACCGGACCGTCGGTGGACCGCGGCAGGTTCGCATCCGGGGTGTCGAAGAAGTCGATCGCCTCGCCGCTGGTCACCCTGCCGTCCGCCTCCAGCGTGATGGACTCCGGGCGATTGACGCCGAAATACGCGCCGTCATCGGTGCGGGTGTCGTTGAAGAAGGTGTGCGGGTCGTGACGCACCAGCTCATATCGTCCGGCGAGCGCCGACGGGTGGGATGTGAGGGCGGGAGCGCAGTCGGCGTGCACCTGCGGCGCGACGGCGGCATCGCCCTGATAGAGGAACGGCGCGGCGGTCAGCCAGCCGTCCGCGGTGGGCAGCAGCTCGCGGATGTGTGACTCGTATTCGCCGTCGTCACGCCCGACGAAGCGCGTGTGATAGACGAGAAACAGTCTGCCGTCGCTGCTGCGCGTGAGCACCGAATTGTGCCCCTGCGACGCCTCGATGTCGTGCTCGTGCGCAGGGGAGAATCCCCATTCGACCGAGGAGGTGAGGCGGATGCCCGTGTCCTTCTCGTGATTGTCGGGGATCTCGCCGTTGGAGATCGCCGGATTGCCGTTCTGATCGACGTACGGGCCGATGAGGTTCCGTGAGCGGAACAGCCGCACCTGATAGCCTCCGGTCCGGCCGAGCCAACCGTACGACATGAACAGGTACCACCAGCCGTCATGCCTGACGAAATACGAGCCTTCACCCGAATTCCAGTAGCCGCCGGCCACCTTGACGCCGTAGTACGGGTCGGAGGCGTCGTGCACGAGCGGATAACGGACGCGATAGTCGCGCAATCCGGTGGCGGGGTCGAGCTTGAACATCCAGATGCCGCCGAACCATGAGCCGAAGCTCATCCACAGTTCGCCGTGCGTGCAGCGGATCGGCGCGGCGTCGATCGCGTTGATCCGCGTGTCCTTCAGCGACATGTATCGGCTCAGATCGCCGTGGGCGGCCGCCTCGCCCAGCACGCGCGGCACATCGGTGCGATCCACGGTGTCGGGGGAGAAGCCGGAGTAGACGACCGGGCCGACGTACGTCCAGTCGCCGTCGAGCCGATCGGCCGTCAGCAGCACGATGACCGACCGGAACTCGTGCCCGTTGACCGACAGGTACATGCACCATTTGCGCATGGTCCCGTTCCAGATCACGTCCGGAGCCCACGTGTTGCTGGTCAGATCGGGATTCTCGGGCTGCTCCGGCCAGTCCTTCCAGATATCGCCGAGCAGGGCGTACGGGTCGCGGCTCAGGTTGTTCTCGAAGGGCTCCCAGTGCACGAGATCGGTGCTGCGCGCGAACTGGCGATGCGTGCCGACGATGTAGTACGTGCCGTGGTCCTCGATGATGGCCGGATCATGGATGAGTGCGGGCGTCGCGTTGCTCGACGGGCTGCCTGACGTGACGGCCGATGGGGCGGCCGATGGGGCTGCCGACATGGCGATGTGCTGTTCCTCCATGGGGATTCCTCGCTTTCGTTCAGTCCTGCCTACTGCTTACTTCTGCGAACCCCAAGCGCACAGGTTGTCGCCGATGACGGAGAAGGTCATCACGTCCTTGCGGTCCTTGTCTCGCGGCAGCTTGTCGAATGCGCCGTGGTATTCGACGCCGTCGAGCGTGATGGTCATGTCTCCCGTGCCGTCGGACTTGTCCAGCTTCCACGTGCCGGTCTTGTCTCCGGTGACCGTGCCGTCGGCCGCGAGCGTGATGTCGACTGGCTTGTTGACGCCGCGATAGTCGGTGCTGGTCTTGTCGGTGACCTTCTTCGGCCCCTTGAACACGGTGTTCTGCGCGTGGATCACGAACTCGTAGTCGCCGGCCACGTCGTCGGCCGTGTACTTGGTGTCGGCCGCCTTGGTGCCGGTGTACTCGTACGGTGCGGCGACGAGCCAGCCGTCGTCGGTACCGAGCAGCTCGTGTACGCGCACCTCGTGCTTCTCGCCGGTGCCGGAGAAGCGGCTGTGGTATACGACGTACATGGTGCCGTCATCGTCGGTGAGCAGCGAGTTGCCGCCCTGCGCGACCTCGATGTTCGCGTTGTCGTTGCCGCTCCACTGGATCGAGCTCATCAGACGCACGCCGTTCTCGCTCTGCCAGTTGTTGCCGATGGCTCGCGTGCTGATGGCGGTGTTGCCCTTCTCGTCGACGTACGGTCCGGTGAGCTTGTCGGAGCGGAACACGCGCATCTGGTAGCCTCCGGTCTGCGCCAGACCGCCGTAGGAGAGGAACAGATACCAGTGGTCGTTGGCGTGGATGATGGCGTTGCCCTCGCCGGAGTTGCCGAAGCCGCCGGCGATCTTGATGCCGTAGTAGGCGTCGGACTGATTGGCCACGGTCTGGTAGGTGGTGGTGTAGTCGCGCAGTCCGGTGGCGGGATCGAGCTTGAACATCCAGATGCCGCCGAACCACGAGCCGAAGCTCATCCACAGATCGCCGTTGTCGTCCTCAGAGATGTACGGGTCGATCGCGTTGATGCCGGTGTCGGTCTGCGAGGTGTATCGCGTCAGATCCGCTCCCTCGCCGAGGACCTTCCACACGTCGGTCTTGCCGGCGTTCACCTTCTCGAATCCGGAGTAGGTCACCGGTCCGACGTACGTCCAGTCGCCCTCGATGTCGTCGGCGGTGAGCAGCACGATCGCCGAACGGTAGTTGGCGCCGTTGATCGACATGTACATGCACCACTTGTTCATGGTCTTGTTCCAGTACACCTCGGGCGCCCACATGTTGCCCTTGACGTCCGGGTTGGATGACTGCTTCGACCAGTTGGTCCAGATGTCCTTGAAGATCGTCTCGTAGTCGGTGCTCAGGTTGTTCTTGAACGACGTCCAGTTGATCAGGTCGTCGCTTTTGAGCCACGCGAGGTGCGAGCCGAAGATGTAGTACTTGCCGTTGGCCTTGACGATGTCGGGGTCGTGCGATTCGCCGCGCTTGATCGAGGTGGCGCTGGTCTGGCTGTCGGCCTTGGCCGAGCTGGACGACGCGGACGCCGCATCGGACGAGGATGCCGTGCCGGAGGTCGAGCATCCGGCCAGCGTGCCAATGAGCATGGCGGCGGCCAGTGTGGTGGTGATTGCCTTGCGCAGTGCACCTGGGATTGTCATGGTTCCTCCTTTGAACGCATGCCGGATGTGCCGGATGATCGGCGCATGGCGATGCCGGTGTGAGTTATCGGGCAACGCCGCATTTGTACATCGATGTAAATCCGTCTATAATATACATCGATGTAAACGACTTGTCGAATCGAAAGGACAAGGAATGTCCGATTCCTACTCCCTGCTGTGCTACACGCGCATCCCCACGGCGCGAGAAGAGGCGAATAACGAGGACATCGCGTTCAGCATGCATCTGGCGCTGCGCTCGCATCTCGACGGCTCGTGGACGCCGCTCAACGAGAACTACGGCATCTTCTTCGCCGCGGGCGTGCCGATCGCCGCCGCAGACGAGCGTTCGCGCCGCGCATGCACCGCAGCCGCGCGATTCAAGGCTGATCCGTACGAAGGCATTGCCCGTGACGACCGGGATTGCCGATCCGACCAAGACGGAGCGGCAAGGCGGCTCAAGCCCAGCGGCGCCGTCGCCCACGGTGCGGTGATGCCGGGCGTGGACATCGAGCTCAAAAGCCTCAAGGACCCCTATCTCTTCCGCACGTCCTCCGGCCGATTCGCCGTCGCCGCGACACGCACCGCCCGCGGGGGCGCGCCGGACGGCTCCGAGCGCTCCTCGTTCCTACTGGCGACCAGCCGCGATCTGACGTCCTACGACCAGCGCGGCCTGGTGCGTCTCGACACCGAGTCTGGCGTGCATCGCCCGTCCGTCGCATATGATGCGGCGGCCAAGCGCTATGTCATCCGCTGGCGTGACGACGACGGCATGCCGATGCGCGCCACCTGCCCCGACATCATCGCCGCGGCGGGCGGGGATCCGCTGCCGGTCGAGGCGTCAGAGGCGTCGGCGGATGTGCCGGCGGATGTGCCGGCGGGCCGGGCCCTCAACGAGGTGACCTCCGCCGGTCGCGCTGATGGCGGCGATGCCCGTGCCGCCGCGCACTACGGCATCGCCGACGTCGTCCCCGGCAACGAGATCGGCATCAGCGAGAAGGAGGCCGCCGCGCTCATCGCCCGGTTCGGACGGGTCTACAACACCGGCGTCAGCGTGCCTCGGATGACCGTCTCGTCCGCTCTGCGTGACGGCGAGGCGCGCGATCTGATCGGATCGTTGCGCCGCGTCACCGCGAAGCTGCACTACTCCGACGGCTCCACCGCCATGCGCGCCGTCGACTGGGATGCCGCGCAGCTCGAGGCGCTCGTCGACGACGCCGAGGCCGGGCGGCTCCACGCCGGCGAGCGCCGCAGCATCCGCGGCGTCGTCCGCCAGAGCGTCTATCCGGTGCCGTTCGCCGTCGAACGTGCCGATCCGTCGGTGTTCGCGTGGAGCTTCAACGGCGAGCCGATGTTCCTGTTCATCGCCACCGACGACACCGATGGCAACTGCGTCGACCCGAACGATGGTGCCACGCACATGCCGTTGCGGGCGGCGTCGACCATCGCCGATCTGGCGGATGCGAACGGCGGCCGGGAGCGTGAGGTCGATCTGCTGCGGTGCGGGGACCTCAATTCGGAAGGTCGTGCGATGACCGGCTGCTTCTGGGCGCCGGAACTGCATGTGATCGGCGGAAGGCTGTCCATCCTGTTCATGCCGTGCTTCGACGGCGAGGCGACCAATCCCGACGGCAGTGCGAACGATCGCGCCGGCAAACCGGACATGTGGACCGGCCGATGCCATATCATGCAGCTCAAGCGGGATGCGGACGGACGCGATCTTGATCCGCGTGAGCCGGGCAACTGGAGTGTGCCCGAGCCGATTCTCGGGCCGGGCGAGCGGATCCTCAATCCGGTGGAGCGCATTTCGCTCGACATGACCGTGATCGTCGACTCCGGCCGCTGGTACTACGCCTGGCAGCAGGTGGGCAGCGTGTGGATCGCCCCGTTTGATCCGTCCCGTCCGGCTCGTCTGACCGGTGAGCCGACGCAGATCGTCGTGCCGGAGTTCGCGTGGGACAACATGATCGCCGAGGGGCCGAACGCGTTCGTGCATGAGGGGCGGATCTTCCTGATCTACTCCGGTTCGGCCGTGGGCATCGACTACACCACCGGACTGGTGACGGCTCCGGCGGGCGTGCGCGCCGATCTGACCGATCCGGCCTCATGGACGAAGCTCGACTATCCGCTGCAGAAATCCGGCCTCTACAACGGTGAATGGCAGTTGGGCACCGGGCATGGCATGTGGTCGCATGACGAGGACGGCAATCTCATCTACGTGTTCCACAATGCGGAGTATGAGCACGGCCGTTACGGCGGGCGGGATGCGCAGGTGCGTCGCGTCCATTGGTCAAGCGAGGGCATGCCGATCCTCGACATGCAGCGAGACGAGGAACTGAGCCCGGTTTATGCTGATATAACGATGGAAATCGCCGTGCGGTAAGGCCGCCATGCGGCGTGAGGCCCGTTTTTCGGCTTCCGATCCGCCGGGCATCGGCAGTGCATGTGCGTGACGAGCATTCCGTCATCAACGAGAACAGAATATAGGGATTATCCATGGTCAAGAAAACATCCGCAAAGGGCGGCGATCACGTCGTCACCATGCGCGAGGTCGCCAAGGCCGCCGGTGTGTCCATCAAGACCGTGTCGAATGTGGTCAACGACTATCAATTCGTCTCTGATGCGACGCGTCAGAAGGTGCACCGGGCCATTGACGAACTCGGCTATGTCATGAACGTGTCCGCACGCAATCTGCGTCGCGGCCGTTCCGGCATCATCGCGCTTGCGATTCCCGACCTGCAGCTGCCGTACTTCGCGCAGCTGTCGTCGCTGGTCATCACCGAGGCGAAGAAGGTCGGATTGCGCGTGATCGTCGAGCCGACGCTGTATTCGCGTGAGGGCGAGCTGGATGCGCTGCACGGTGCGCAGACGGCGATGGTGGACGGGCTGATCTACTCTCCGCTGGAGCTGGGGCCGGATGATGCCGCCGAGGTCGACGTGGATTATCCTCTGGTGCTGATCGGCGAGCGCATCTTCACCGATACGGTCGATCACATCGCCACCGAGAACGTGGAGGGCGCCAAGCACGCCACCTCGTATCTGTTGCAGAGCGGATGCAAGCGTGTGGCCGTGGTCGGCGTGCACGAGGGAGAGGAGGTCGGCTCGGCCGCCCTGCGATTCCGCGGCTATCGTGAGGCGCTGGAGGAGGCGGGCGTGCCGTTCGATCCCTCGCTGGTGGTGCCGATGAAGATGTGGCATCGCGTCGACGGCGTCAACGCGATGAACGCGCTGCTCGACTCCGGCGTGCGGCCGGACGGCGTGGTGGCGCTCAACGACATGCTCGCCTCCGGCGTCATGCATTCGATCCAGATGCATGATCTGCGCATCCCCGAGGACATCTCGGTGATCGGCTTCGACAATTCGGACGATTCCCAGTATCTGTCGCCGTCGCTGACCTCCATCGCGCCGAATCTCGAGGCCGTGGCGCGCCTGTCGGTGCGCGTGCTCAAGAACCGCATCGACGGTCTGCCGCCGCTGGACGGCGACTCGACCGCGCCCGTGTTCCGCAAGGTGTCATCCTCGCTGGTGGTGCGCAACTCCACGCGCAGGATCTAGCGCCGCCCGCGTCGTCTGCCCGTTCCTTCAGGCGCAGGACTTCCGGTGTTCTGCGCCTGTTTCGATATGGCTTTACATCGTTAGAAACGCCGAGTTGTTACATCGTTGTACATCTGGTATATTCATCGATGTAAACACTGAGCCACTTGGATTGCGGAAGGAAGAAACAATGACTGTTTACAACAATCCGATCGTGCTCCAGCGTGCGGATCCGTGGGTGGTCAAGGTTGACGGCGAATACTATTTCACCGGCTCCGATCCCGAATACAACTGCATCGCCATCCGTCACGCCTCGACGATCAACGGCCTGCAGCGGGCCCCGGAGACCGTGGTCTGGCGCAAGCACGAGTCCGGTGCGTGCAGCAAGTACATCTGGGCCCCCGAACTGCATCGCGTGAACGGCGCGTGGTACATCTACTTCGCCGGTGCGGAGCATGAGTTCGAGCCGAACGGCATGCCCACGCATCGCATGTTCGTGCTGGAGAACACCGACGACGACCCGACCTCCGACAACTGGGTGGAGAAGGGCCAAATCGTCACCCCGATGGACTCGTTCTCGCTCGACGCCACCACCGAGGTGATCGACGGCGTGCAGTACCTCGTCTGGGCGCAGAAGGACTACGACATCCCAGGCAACTCCAACCTGTACATCGCCCCGATGGCCAACCCCTGGACGCTGGCCGCCGATCCGGTGATGCTCTCCAAGCCCGAATACGACTGGGAGTGCATCGACTTCCTCGTCAACGAGGGGCCGGCGTTCCTGTTCCATGAGGACATGATCTACCTGACGTACTCCGCGTCCGGTACCGGTGTGCCGTATGCCGTGGGCCTGCTGAGCGCGCGTCGCGGCTCGGACCTCATGGATCCGGCGAGCTGGACCAAGAGCCCGGTGCCGGTGTTCAGGACCTGCGCCGAGAACGGCCAGTACGGTCCCGGTCACAATTCGTTCACCAAGTCCGAGGACGACTGCGAGGACCTGATGATCTACCATGCCCGCAACTACACCGACATCAAGGGCGATCCGCTCTTCGATCCGAACCGTCACGCCCGCGTCGGCGTGGTGCGCTGGAACGAGGACGGCACCCCCGACTTCGGCGTCCCCGAACCGGACAACCTCTGGACTCCCGTCACGACCGATGTGCTGCCGCCCGATGGCGGTCCGCGCGCCGGAACCCGGGTCGAGGAGATCCAAGTGGCGGCCGCGTAGGCTCGCTAATATAGTCCACAATCCGCCATTGTTGTCGGTGTGTCATCCATTTGTACAACGATAGAAATGGCGCTATAATAAATTCCAACGTTGTAAATGAGCGCTGCGGCTCGACGATGGCAGACCCAAAACAGAGATGTTCATACGGTCTGCACCCATTTGCTCCACCCGGTAAGGCGGGGAATCATCAGGGATTCGTCAGGGCCCGGCCCCACGCGCAACACAAGATTCTCGGGAAACCAAGAGAACCAAGGAGGAAATCCAATGAAGATCAAGAAGAACCTCATCGCGGCCACGGCGGCCGTGCTGGCGGCCGGCATGGCGCTGGCCGGCTGCGGTTCCAGCAGCAACGGCGGCGATGTGCAGAAGACTGCCGACGGCAAGGTGAAGATCACCATGTGGCATGGCTTCTCCGAGGCCGACGGCAAGACGCTGGAATCCATCGTCGACGACTTCAACAAGTCCCAGGACAAGTACGAGATCGACGCCCAACTGCAGCCGTGGAGCACCATCGGCGAGACGATGGTCACCAAGGTCACCACCGGCGATGGCCCCGACTTCGTGACCACCGGCGCCGACAACGGCCAGGGCTGGTCCATCGACGGCACCTTCCAGTGCGTCACCGACTTCTACGACGACAAGGACAACGGCACCGACGACTACCTCGAGAACGTCGTCAAGCAGGTCACCTTCAACATCGACGGATCCGAGGAGAAGTGCGCCGTCCCGATGGGCTACGCGCCGACCTCCGTGTGGTACAACACCGACATGTGGAAGGCCGCGGGCCTGACCGACGCCGACATCCCGACCACGTGGGACCAGATGCTCGAGGTCGCCAAGAAGCTCACCAAGTCCGACGGCTCCCAGTACGGCCTCGCGATGGCCGATTCCGGCTGGGCCGCGTTCATGAAGGGCAACGGCTCCGGCCTGTACACCACCGACGGCAAGGTCTCCATCAACTCCAAGGAGAACAAGGCCTTCCTCGAGAAGATGCGCGCCTTCTACAAGGGCGGCTACGCCCTGTCCGGTCTGGACGACACCGCCGCCCGCGAGTCCTTCGAATCCGGCCAGTCCGCGATGGTGATCGTCGGCCCGTGGGAGGATCAGGCCGCCACCGACAAGGGCATCAACCACGACACCTTCGCCGTTCCGGACGGCGACGGCACGTACAAGTACTCCGACGGCAAGACCGGCTCCAACACCGGTTCCACCGGCCTGTACTGGTGGGTCACCTCGCAGGTCGGCGACTCCGAGAAGCTGCCCGGCATCTACGAGTTCTTCAAGTTCTACAACAACCACGACAACCAGGTGAAGTGGTCCCTCGGCTTCGCCTACCCGCCGAACAACAGCACCGTCACCGAGGATGAGCTGTCCGAGCGCCCGCTGATCGCGAAGATCTCGCAGTACACCGACAACTCCTACATCGGCATCGCCGGCCTCAAGGGCGGCTTCGGCGACATCTCCGCCTCGCTCGACACCCTGACCCAGAACACCGTCCGCACCGACGATGACATCCAGGGTCTGCTCGATCAGGCCGAGACCTCCATCCAGGGCTACCTCGACGAGTACGCCGACAACTGATCGGACTGATCCGGACGATTGACCCGCGATCGGCGGATTCTCGCGAATCGCCCGCCGGGCCGAACGTCTCGGGCCGATCATCTGCGAAGAGCAGTCCCACGTTCCGCCTCCCCTCCCGCCCATGGCGATGAGACGGGGAGGGGAGGCGGAACATTCCCATCGTACAAATCCACGTGTTCTTTTGGAGGAGCAAAATGACCACAGCAACTTCGCCGCGAAGCGAAGCGCATCAGGTCGCCAGGGAGAACAGGAAGGCCATCCAGATGCGCAACCTGCGCACCGGCATCCTGTTCACCGCGCCGGCGCTCATCGTTCTCGCGATCTTCGTCTTCTACCCGGCCATCCAGACGTTCATCACGTCCCTGACCAACGGCCGCATCAATTCCAACGCCCGCCGTCCCGCCAAGTTCATCGGCTTCCAGAACTACATCACGCTGTTCCAGAGCCGCGATTTCTGGACCGACGTCAGGAACACCCTCGTATACGCCGTGCTGTACGCGCCGATCGTCGTCATCGTCGCGCTCGCGTTCGCACTGCTGCTCAACCGCAAGGACCTGAAGTTCGTCGGATTCTTCCGCACCTGCATGTTCCTGCCGTTCGTCATCTCGCTGACCGTCGCCGCCATCGCCTGGCAGTTCATCCTCTCGCCGTCCCTCGGCCTCGTCCCGTACTGGATCTCGCTGCTCGGCGGCCCCGAGCACATCGATCTGCTCGGCACCCGCGAGACGTCGATGGCCACCATCGTCTTCATCACCGTGTGGAAGAACTTCGGCTACTTCATGGTCATCTTCCTCGCCGGTCTGCAGGGCATCTCCGCCGAACTGTACGAGGCCGCATCCCTCGACGGCGCGAGCGCATGGCAGAAGTTCCGCTACATCACCCTGCCGGCCCTCCGCCCGACCTTCAACTACGTCGTCATCTTCGGCCTCATCGGCTCCTTCCAGGTCTTCGATCAGGTCTTCATCCTCACCTCCGGCGGTCCGGCACGCTCCACCGAGACCATCGTCTACCGCATCTACACCGAGGCGTTCGGCAACGGCAAGCTCGGCTACGCATCCGCACTGTCGTACGTGCTGCTCATCATGACCCTCATCGTGGGTCTCATCCAGCTGTACACCAACAACAAGCATGAGAAGGAGGAGATCGCATGAGCACCGCAACCGCAACCTCCGTAAGGCTCTCCGCCGCGCAGGAGGCCGAGAACGCGCGCATCAACGCCGAGAACGAGAAGCTGCGCAGGAAGGCGCGCACCAAGCGCAACATCAGCCTGACCCTGAGCTACATCGCCCTGATCCTGGTGACGTTCCTCATGATCTTCCCGCTGATCATCGTCGTGCTCGTCTCGTTCACCCCGAACGCCGTCACCCAGACGTGGCCGCCGAAGGTCATCCCGAGCGCGTGGACCCTCGAGAACTACACCAGCCTGTTCCAGCGTCTGCCGATCGGCCGCGAGCTGCTCAACACCGTCGTGTTCGCCGGCGCCGTGACGATCATCTCCGTCTTCTTCGACTCGCTTGCCGCCTACGGCCTGTCCCGCGTGGACTTCAAGGGCCGCGGCATCCTCCTCGCCGTGCTCATCGCCACGATGATGATCCCGGGCATGGCCCTGCTCATCCCGGTCTACAAGCTCCTCGGCTCTCTGGGTCTGGTCAACAGCTACCTCGGCATCATCATCCCGCGTATGGCCGATGTCGGCGGCATCTTCCTGCTGCGCCAGTTCTTCATCTCCATCCCGAAGGATCTCGACAACGCGGCGCGCATCGACGGCGCGGGCGAGTTCCGCATCTTCACGCAGATCATCCTGCCGAACGCCATGCCGGCGATCCTGACCGTGGGCATGTTCAACTTCATGGGCAACTGGAACGATCTGCTCTGGCCGTTGATCATGACCTCCAAGCCGGAGACCCGCACCATCACCGCGGGCCTCGCGATGCTCACCGGCCACGGATCCTCCGTGACGCCGTACGGCGTGGTCATGGCCGGCGCGCTGATCTCCGCCCTGCCGCTGCTCATCGTGTTCTTCTTCGTGCAGAAGCGCTTCGTCGAAGGCATCGCGATGACCGGCATGAAGTAACCAATCCGTATCGCGTCGGCTGCTTCCCTTCTTCCTCGGCCGTACGCGATATCTCCACCGGGTGCCGTACCGCAGCTCCTCCTGCGGTGCGGCACTTCTGCCATCTGCCCTGCCATCTGCTCGGAAAATGCCGTCCGGCATCACCCTGCTGCGGTCGGTCCGCGCACGAGTCAGTCGGCCGTCTCCATTCGACTTGACTCTCGCTCCCTGATCGTGGATGGTGCGGTGAACTGCACACGCCCATGAACCGTCACACCCGCCAGTATGCAACGACGGCTCCCCTCACACGAGGAGAGCCGTCCATACTGCGACTTGCGTCTGTCTGCTTTGGTTCACTGCTCGAGGAAGAGCTGCGGGGCCTTGTCGAAGTTCTTGGCGCAGTGCTCGCCGCAGAAGTAGTAGGTCCTGCCGTCGTGCTCACGCGTGATCGCGTCGGCGTTCACCGCGACGGTCATGCCGCACACCGGGTCGGTGGCGGTCTCGCCGTCGGTGGGGGCTGCGTGATGCATGTGCATGTGGTTCATTTCCATGGTGTTCTCCTTGTGATTGGTGTTGTGGGAAGTATTGTCCGTGGTGAGCGTGGTCCGTTCGTCGATGATCACATGCGGGCCGTCGTCCGACGGCTTGGCGGACTCGGCGGCGTCCGCCGCCCGGCGTCCGGTCACCGTCTCCGCGCTCGGATGCGCGAGATTCAGGCGATTCGCGTTGAGCACGAGACACACCGAGCTCAGCGCCATCGCCAGTCCCGCGATCATCGGGCTCAGCAGCCATCCGGTGAACGGGTACAGCACGCCGGCCGCGATCGGGATGCCGATCACGTTGTAGCCGAACGCCCAGCCGAGGTTCTGCCTGATGTTGCGCATCGTCGCCTGCGAGAGGTCGATCGTCCTGATCACGCCGCGCAGGTCGCCGCTCATCAGCGTCACGTCGGCCGACTGCATCGCCACGTCGGTGCCGGTGCCGATCGCGAGGCCCAGATCGGCCTGCGCGAGCGCGGGCGCGTCGTTGATGCCGTCGCCGACCATCGCGACGAGTCCGTCGTGCGGCTCCTGCTGCAGCTTCTCGATCCAGTACGCCTTGCCGTCGGGCTTCACTTGGGCGATCACCGTGTCGATGCCGACCTCGCGTGCGATGTGCGCGGCCACGTCGGCCTTGTCACCCGAGAGCATGACCGTGCGGATGCCGGCGGCGCGCAATGCGGCCACCGCCTCCTTCGATCCCGGCTTGATCGGATCGCGCTCGTAGCTGGGCCTGCTCCAGTCGGTCGAATCGGCGTCGGCCATGCCGCGCGTGATCGTGCCGGTCTTGTCGAAAACGACCGTGCCGATCCGGCGCGCGTTCTCCAACGCCTTCGCGCTGGTGACGAGCACGCCGTTCGTCGCGCCGACGCCGGTGGCGGCCGTCACCGACAGCGGCGTCGCCAGTCCCAGCGCGCACGGGCAGGCGATGATGAGCACGCTCACCGCCGTGACGAGTGCATGCGCAAGCGCCGGATCCGGGCCGATCGCGAACCAGATCGCGAACGTCCACACCGCGATGATGAACACCGCCGGCACGAACACGCGGGCGATGGAGTCGGCCATGCGCTGCACCGGCGCCTTCGTCGCCTGCGCGCGGGCTACCATCGCGACGATCTGCGAGAGCACGGTGTCGCCGCCGACCTGCGTGGCGCGCATGAGGAGGTTGCCCTTGAGGGTGATCGTCGCGCCGGTCAGGGCCTCGCCCTCCGACTTGCCTACGGGCTGCGATTCGCCGGTGATCATCGACTCGTCGACCTGCGCCTCGCCCGCGACGACCACGCCGTCGGTCGGGATGCGCTCGCCGGCCCTGACGACGATGAGGTCGTCGGGCCTGACCTCGTCGATGTCGACGTCCGTGTAGGCGTGCGGATCGAGCCAGTCGGATGCGACGGCAGTTGCGTCACCGGCCGAGGCCGGCAGTCGGTGCGCGGTGCGCGGGCGCAGTCCGATCAGCGCCTGCACGGCCTTGCCGGTGCCTTCGCGCGCCTTCGTCTCCAGAAGACGCCCGACGAGCACGAGCGTGATCACCACGCCGACCGATTCGAAATACGGTTCGCGCGATCCCTCCGGCAGCAGCCACGGCGCGATGCACACGAGCAGGCTGTACAGGTACGCGGCGCTCGTGCCGAGCGAGACGAGGGAGTTCATGTCGGGGGAGCGATGCTGCAATGCGGGGAATCCGACGCGATGGATCGGCGCGCCGCAGTAGAACATGACCGGCGTGATGAGCACGGCCTGCAGCCACGGGTTGATGAGCCAGTCCGGCACGAGCATGTGGTCGATCATGTGCAGCATCATCCCGGCGAATACCGGCAGGGTGAGCACCGTGCCGAGTGCGACGAGCCTGGTGAGGTTCCTGATCTCGGCTCGACGCTCCTCGGCCTCGCGCGCCTGCGCGGCGGCGAAGTCGGCGCCTGAGGTGGATTCGGTCTGGGTCGTGGTCTGGGTTGCGGTGTCCTGCGCATGCGCCGTGACGTGTGTCGCATCGGCGGCTTCGCCCTCGCCCTCTCCTTCGACGCGCAGCAGGCCGTGCACCATGTTCATGCCGCAGGCGAACGGGTAGTCGCCCGCCTTGAGTGCGGGAAGACGGACCTCGGTGGCGGTGTTGCCCGGCAGCATCGCGTCGAGTCCGAGATCGCCGAAGACGACGTGCGACGTGCATTCGCCGGTCTCCTTGCGATCGAAGTTCAGCACGATCGGCACGCCGGCTCGCATCGTCACCACGTCGGGCGAGTAGCCGCCCTTGACGGTGATGGTGGCGCGCTGCTCGCCGTCGCCCATCTCGCCCTGCGCGGCCTTGCGCGTGCCGAAGAAGAACCTCAGGATGAGCCATGTGAGCAGGACCGCGCCGATCAGCGACGCCCCGATGGTGAATATGTTGAGTTCCATGCGCCTCTCGTCTCCTTGCCGTGTACCGGTCTCATTGTAGCCCTGATGACAGTGTATACCCTATACCCCTATAGGGTATAATGAAGGGAGTTTCCCTGACGGAGAATCGCCCGGAAGAACCGGCGGGCCTGGAGGGGCGGCAAGGAGGACTGCCATGCACGGGTATGGTGACGACAAGGCGAAGGTGCTGGCGCGACTGCGCCGCATCGAGGGTCAGGTGCGCGCGATCGAGCAGATGGTGCAGGACGATAAATACTGCATCGACGTGCTCACGCAGATCGCGGCGTCGAACTCGGCCCTGAAATCGGTGGCGCTGCTGCTGCTCGACGACCACCTCAAGCACTGCGTGTATCAGGCCACGCAGGACGGCGGCGCGGTCGCCGACGAGAAGATCGACGAGGCCTCCGCCGCCATCGCCCGCCTCGTCAAATCCTGAGAAGGCCGGCTTCGCACGCCCGTGGTTTACTTGGGATCATGACTGATAACGCTGTTGTATGGATCATGGCCGCGGTCGTGCTGCTGATCGGCTTCGCGCTGGGCGCGGGCATCGGCTTCGTGCTGGGCAGGTCGAAGGGGCAGGAGAGCGCACGCGGCGTGCGCGTCGCCGAACTGGAGGACGCGAAGTCCAACGTTGAATCCGCGCATATGGAGATCGCGCGACTCAACGCCGCATACGCCGAGGCGCGTGCACAGCACGAGGGCGCCATCCAGCAGCTCTCGTTCGTCAAATCGCAGCTGGCGCAGGCGCAGCAGGCCGAGCAGATCCGCATCCAGCACGATCGCGAGCGCGCCGAGGCCGAAGCCGAGGAACGCCGTCAGGCCGCGCTGGAGGCCGCCGAACAGCGGCGTCAGGCGGAGGCCAAGGCCGCGGCCGAGCAGCGCAGGATCGAGGCGCAGGCCGCCGAACGCCGTCAGGCCGAGCAGGCGCAGCGATTGAAGGAGCAGAACCGCGTCATCGAGGCGCTCGCCCCGGTGCAGAAGAACCTCGACGCACTGCAGGCCAAGGTCGCGCAGATCGAGGAGGGGCGCAAGCGCGAGATGGGCGCGCTCGGCGAGCAGCTCAAGGGCCTTGGCGAGCAGCAGACGCGGCTCGACCGTGAGACCAGCGCCCTGTCCGCCGCATTGAGCAACAACAAGGTGCGCGGCGCGTGGGGCGAGGCCCAGCTCAAGAACATCGTCGAATCGGCCGGACTGCTCGAGCATGTCGACTTCGACACGCAGGTCGCGGTCAAGGGCGACGGCGATCGCGACCAGCGTCCGGACATGGTCGTCCACCTGCCGGGCGGCAAGACCATTCCGATCGACGCCAAGGCGCCGTATTCCGCCTATCAGCGCGCCTGCGAGATCCCCGACTCCGCCGGCCCCGAGGAGCTCGCGCGTCGCAGCGAACTGCTCAGGGAGCACGCCAAGGCCCTGCGCGAGCATGTGAACGTGCTTGGCGCCAAGGCCTACTGGAAGGCGTTCGACACGACGCCCGACTTCGTCATCGCGTTCATCCCGAACGAGGCGCTGCTGCAGGCCGCGCTCGTGGCCGATCCCACGCTGCTTGACGACGCCTTCTCGAAGAAGGTGGCGCTCACCTCGCCGGTCACCCTGTGGGCGGTGCTCAAATCCGTCGCCTACGCGTGGCAGCAGCAGAACCTTACCGAGGACGCGAAACTGCTGTTCGACCTGTCGCGCGAACTCTACGAGCGATTCGCCAAGCTGGGCGAGCACGCCACCAAGCTCGGCGCGCAGATCACCCGCACCGTCGCCGCGTACAACACCTTCGCCTCGAGTCTCGAGCGTCGTGTGCTGCCCACCGCGCGCAAACTGCAGAAGATCGACGCGACCAAGGTCATCGCCGAGGTGCCGCTGCTCGACCCGGACAAGAGCAACATCACCGAGCTGACCGCCCCGGAGGTCAGCGGCGACCCGGACGAGACGGGTGGCTCGGCGGATGCTGATGCCGCGAATGCCGCGGACAAGTGACGAGACCGGGCCGTATTGTTGGCCCTATGACTGATTCCGGTTTCCGTTCCACTGGTCCCGCCGATCTGCGCGGCGACGCCATCGACTTCGCGGCCCTCGACCCGCGCGATCAGCTCCGCTCCCTGTTGAAGGAGCGCGTGGTCGGCCGCCCGTTCTCCGAACTGTACGGTGTCACGCTCGACCATCACGGCGCCGCGGTGATGGGCCACGTCCTGCTCGACACGCTCGAGGACGCCGGATACTCCGTGGACGACTTCGACGCGGTCGGTGCCCTGACCGCGGCCTCCGTGCCGCTCGTCAGCTCCGTGATCCAGGCCGCTGCCTCCCGCGGCGAGGATCTCGATGGATTCGTCATGGACTTCGTCTTCCCCTCGATCAAGGGCCCGTCGATCAAGGGCAAGCGCGTGGTGCTGCTCGACGCGTGGCTCTCCGAGAAGTCGTACGTGCAGACCAGCTCGCTGGTGACGCTGCGCAACGGCAACGAACTGAGCCTCGACTTCTCGATCGTCGAGCATGAGGGCGCCTCGGTCGTGGCCGTCGCCTCGCTCGTCGGCGAGGTCGGCGAGGGCGCGGACGAGCACGAGATCACCGTCATCAACCCGGTCGACGACTCGCGCCACGAGGTGCCGTTCATCCAGGTCTTCCACGAGTCCGAACTCAAGGCCTGACAGGTCGCATGCATCCCCGTAATCCCATCGACATCGAGGCCGAACGCTCCGGCGAGCCCGTCTTCCGCGAGGTCGGCGTGGGGCCGTGGTCCGAAACCCACCCCGGCGAGCCACGTCCCGACGATCCGGCGTCGCCTGTGTTCGATCCGTATCGGTACGATTCCGCACTGCTCGACGAGGGCGATCGACGCAACGTACTCGACCGCTACCGTTACTGGCGCGTCGCCGCGATCAAGGCCGACCTCGACGCGCGCGGCCGTCACGACTTCGAGATCGCCTGCGAGAACTGGACGCACGACTTCAACATCGGGTCGATGGTGCGCACCGCCAACGCGTTCCAGGCGCGACGCGTCCACATCGTCGGCCCGCACAAGTGGAATCGCAACGGCGCGCTGATGACCGAGCTGTACAGCCACGTCGAGCATCACCCGTCGATCGCGGAACTGGTCGAATGCTGGCGCAACCGCATCGCCGGCGAGATCGCCTACGAGCGTTCGCGGGCGGCCTCCGCCGCGCGCATCCGGGAGCTCGAGGCGGCGCGCGTCATCGCGATGGACATCATCCCCGGCGCCGTGCCGATGGAGACCTACGCATTCCCCAAGCGCTGCCTGCTGCTGTTCGGCGCCGAAGGGCCGGGGCTGACGCAGACCGCCCTCGACCTCGCCGACGACGTGGTCTACATCTCCCAGTTCGGCTCGGTCCGCTCCATCAACGCCGGAGCCGCCGCCGCCGTGACCATGCACGCCTGGATCGCCCAGCACGCCGCCATCCGCTGAGCCCCGGCCGCGGCGGGCGATCGGTCCGCGGTCGGCTCACCCCTTGTGAGGCTTCCACGTCCCGTAGGGCGATCGGTCCTCGCCGCTTCCTGACGAAAACCTCTCGCTGAAAGCCGCTCAGTGAGAGGTCCGCATCATGACATGGCGGCGATCTCTCGTCAGTGAGGCGTCAGCGAGACGGCATTGTTGCTTTTTGACGAG
Organism: Bifidobacterium sp. UTCIF-38; assembly: GCF_006454495.1. NCBI lineage: Bacteria > Bacillati > Actinomycetota > Actinomycetes > Bifidobacteriales > Bifidobacteriaceae > Bifidobacterium > Bifidobacterium sp. UTCIF-38. The sequence continues at coordinate 100,358 of NZ_JFAL01000023.1, forward strand.
TTTCTCTCGCTGAGATGACTCTCCGCGAGAGTTTCGTGTCACTGTTGCTCTGAGACCTCTCACTATGGTGGTGATTCGTCGCCGTTTGTGAGAGATCGTTGTCATACGACGGCGACGGTCTCTCATAGACATGCGGGCTTGGAGCGGACGGAGGAGGGCGCGGGTACGCGGAATGCGGCCCCAGCCGGCTGATCCGACTAGAGCTGATTCCGCGGTACCCCGGCGGCGAGCAGCTTGCCGATGAGTGGTTCCCGCCGGATCGCATCATCGAATGTAAATCGGAATATCGTCGTGACTCCGGCCCGACGCAGCGCGGCTTCGCGCTCCCGTTCCGCGAGCACCACGCCCTGGATGCTTCTGCGATTGGTCATCTCCGGATTCACGTACTTCTCCGTGCCGTCCAGCTCGCCGACGATGACACGCCCATCGGTCAATCGCCAGACGAAATCGACCCGATACGTCTGCCCTGTCGTGGGATCGACAAATGTCGCCTGAACCTGCGGAACCATGAATCGCTGTTCGATGATCGTGCCGCGCGCCAGCGACTCGCCTCCGTTCTCGCTGGCGGGATCCGCGTAGTGCAGCAGGCGGAGCACCGGCGCGGAATCCTGTTGTATACGGGAGCATGCGACCAGCATGTCCGCTATGGACAGGCCTCCGGCCATCGCGGAATCGACAATGGCGAGCGCATCGCGGAACTGCAGGGTAAGACCGCAGTCCACCACCGTGCGAGCCTGATCCGTAACCGGAATACCGCTGGCGGTGACGATACGCTGATCCGGAGGAATGCGTAGTCGTTGGATACGTTTGCCGGCAGTGGTGTCGGTGCTGCGAGTGGTGGTGGTCACGGTGACCCTGCCGTCGTGCAGCCTCCATCGATGGTCGAAGCCGTGTGCGGCCGCGGCGGTGAGGCCGCCGAAGACCCAGCCGGGATGCTTTTTCGACAAAGTGCGGGCCATGTGCAGCGTTCGCTCGGGAGGACTGAGCGATTGCCAGTATGCGGCGTCGGCGTACATGTTGGGCATCGCCTGATGGAGTTCGTTCGCATGCGCGCGGCGGGACAGCGCCTGACGCTGTGCGTGTGTGGTCCCGAACGCGCATCGGCGTTCGGATTGCGCCGTCTGAATCAGCGCCGTGACTTCGTGGTGTTGTCTCATAGCCCGACCATAAGGGACGGAGCCTGCTGCGGAAGTATTCGAACGGTCTCGGTGGGCGAAACCTCCCGAGGCCGGGATTTCCGCCGGTGAATTCGAGGCGGGATGCTGTGGATAAGTCGTAGGAAGCGACTGTGCGATACCGGTCATGTGCGCTAGCGGGTCATTGCCGTCACCTCGTGACGGGTGTCTCTCGCTGCGGACGCGATTGGCGAGCCGTTTATGCTGGCCGGTGATGCGGAACTCTCGTTGAGACGCGTCAGTGAGAGGTTCCCGTCGTTGGCTGGAGTAGATGTCTCGCTATCTGCACTGGTGTCGATACCTGTATGCCGGCCGTTAGCATGAACGTCTCGCCAAGCGGGTGATAGGTGGGATGATTTCGTCAGTGTGTGACGGGGATCTCTCGCTGAGGAGGTTCCAGTGAGAGATCCCCGTCGTCGGTAGCCGTCGGTCTTTCGCAGGAGGAGCCCTTGGCGAGAGATGCTCGTTACCGATGGTCGCCGACCTCTCGCTTGGGGAAGGATGACGAGAGGTTTCCGTCACCGGCATGCTGGTACCTCTCGCTGGGGGTGCAGGGCAGGGCCGCAGGATGGTGGTGGGGGGGGCTGGACGGGGTGGGGAGGAGGCAGGTAGACTGGAATCAGGCGTTGTGCAGACGTTGCAGGCGCTGCGGACGCCGCAATGGAGCGGGGTCACGGGAGCGAAGTGGGTGAGGATCATGAGCGGCAATGGAGCATCGCAGACATCGCATGGTGGTTCGCATGGTGGTTCGTACGGTATGCCCGGCGGGGGAATGTCCGGTGGCGGTGGCAGTGCGCACGGAGGCTCCGGCGGACATGACCGCATGCGTCGGAACCGTCAGGATGGTCGTCGCCGGTGGGCGATCGCGGGGATAGTGGTGCTGCTGGTCATCGTGTGTGCGACGGTGGTGTGGGCGCGGCATCGCGGCAACGCCGACGCCGAAGTCGGTCCCTACCAGCTGCCCGCGCAGAGCGACCGGCGATACACGCTCAAGAACATGACCGACATGATCGCCGACTGCAACGATCCGGACAACGCAGACGGCACGAAGGCCCAGTTCCAGATCGTGCCCGAAGGCGCGGCAGGCGAGAACGAGCATCCCCCGAGGGACATCTACCTCACCGTCCCCGCGAACGAGGCCAGGTACCCGCTGCAATCGGAAGGATTCCAATGCATGGCCGAGGAGCTCGGCATGCCGGACGAGACGCAGCGGGCCCTCGTCGGGCAATCGCAGCCCTCCACCGAGGAGGCCGCGATGCCGATGAGCTGGAACGAACTGGGATTCCGTGCATGGCAATCCGACGACGGCACGTTCCGCCTGCACGTCATCTGGTATGACCCGGCCGCCTTGGAGGAGTAGAAGGACGAGTAGGGCGCGGATAACAGACATGTCCCGCGCGTGTCACAAACCGCTCGTATAGTTAGGCGCATGCCTACATTCACACGCGAAGAAATCGTGCATTTGGGCGATCTGGCCCGAATCGCGCTCACCGATGAGGAGATCACCCGCCTGCAGGGCGAGCTGAACGTCATCGCCGACTCCATCAACAAGGTCCAGGAGGTCGCCTCCGACGACGTGCCGCCGACCGCCAACCCGGTGCCGCTCGAGGCCTACCTTCGCCCCGACGAGCCGGTCACCCCGCTCACGCAGGCCGAGGCGCTCGCCGGCGGCCCGAAGACCGAGGCCGGCATGTTCGTCGCGCCGCGAATCCTGGGAAGCGAGGAGTGAGAGCGAAGATGGCACAAGCAACCAACGAACTGGTCAAGCTGACCGCCGCCGAGATGGCCGCGGCCGTCAAGAAGGGCGAGGTCTCCAGCCGCGAGCTGGTCGACGCGCACCTCGAGGTGATCGAGGCCGCCGAGCCGAGCATCAAGGCGTTCCTCAAGGTCTCCGCCGACGTCGCCCGCGAGCAGGCCGACGCCTTCGACGCCAAGACGCCGGAAGAGAAGGCGGATCTGCCCGAGCTGGCCGGTGTCCCGATCGCGATCAAGGACATGATCGTCACCAAGGGCATCGAGACCACCGCCGCCTCCAAGATCCTCGAAGGCTGGATCCCCCCGTACGACGCCACCGTCATCGAGAAGCTCAAGGCTGCCGGCATGCCGATCCTCGGCAAGACCAACCTCGATGAGTTCGCGCAGGGCTCCTCCACCGAGCACTCCGCCTACCAGACCACCCACAACCCGTGGGATACCGAGCGCGTCCCCGGCGGTTCCGGCGGCGGTTCGGCCTCCGCGGTCGCCGCGTTCGAGGCCCCGCTGGCCCTCGGTACCGATACCGGTGGCTCGATCCGTCAGCCGGGCGCTCTGACCGGCACCGTCGGCGTCAAGCCGACCTACGGCGGCGTCTCCCGCTTCGGCGCGATCGCCATGGCCTCCTCGCTCGACCAGATCGGTCCGGTCTCCCGTACCGTGCTCGACTCCGCCCTGCTGCAGGAGATCATCGGCGGCAACGATCGCCGTGACTCCACCTCCATCCCGGAGGGTCCGCGTCCGATGGCCGCCGCCGCGCGCGAGGGCCTCAAGCGCGACTTGAAGGGTCTGAAGGTCGGCCTGGTCAAGGAACTCGGCGGCGAGGGCTTCCAGCCCGGCGTCGAGGCCCGCTTCAACGAGGCCGTCAAGAAGCTCCAGGACATGGGCGCCGAGGTCGTCGAGGTCTCCTGCCCGCACTTCGAGTACGCGCTGGGCGCCTACTACATCATCATGCCGTCCGAGGTCAGCTCCAACCTGGCCCGCTACGACGGCATGCGCTACGGCCTGCGCGTGATGCCGCCGGCAGACGTGCCGCAGACCGCCGCCAACATGATGGCCTACACCCGTGAGGCCGGCTTCGGCGACGAGGTCAAGCGCCGCATCATCCTCGGCACCTACGCCCTGTCCGCCGGCTACTACGACGCCTGGTACGGCTCCGCGCAGAAGGTCCGCACGCTCATCATCGATGACTTCAAGAAGGCCTTCGAGCAGGTCGACGTCCTGGTCTCCCCGACCAGCCCGTCCACCGCGTTCAAGTTCGGCGAGAAGATGGACGACCCGCTGGCCATGTACATGAACGACATCGCGACGATCCCGGCGAACCTCGCCGGCGTCCCGGCCATGTCGATCCCCGCCGGCCTGTCCGACGACGGTCTGCCGGTCGGCTTCCAGTTCATCGCCCCGCAGCAGCGCGACGAGGTCATGTACAAGCCCGCCGCCGCGCTCGAGGCCGCCCTCGAGGAGGACTGGAACGGACCGATCTGGAAGGACCTGAAGGCCCCGTGGCTCGACGGCCTCGCCAAGTGAGACCAAGCATCGGAAGGATCGAAAGAAAAACATCATGGCTGAAAAACTGATGAAGTACGCCGATGCCACCAAGAAGTACGATGTGGTGTTCGGCCTCGAGACGCACGTCGAGCTGTGCACGAAGACCAAGCTGTTCTGCCCGGCCGAAGTCCACTTCGGCGGCGAGCCGAACACGCAGCTGACCCCGGTGAGCCTCGGCCTGCCGGGCTCCCTGCCGGTGGTCAACAAGACGGCCGTCGACTACGCGATCAAGCTGGGCCTCGCCCTGCACTGCGAGATCAACGAGTGGAGCCAGTTCGCGCGTAAGAACTACTTCTACCCGGACATGCCGCGCGACTACCAGATCTCCCAGTACGACAAGCCGACCAACGGCAACGGCTACCTCGACGTCGAGCTGGAGGACGGCACCGTCTTCCGCGTGCCGATCGAGCGTGCCCACATCGAGGACGACGCCGGCAAGAACACCCACGTCGGCGGCGCCGACGGCCGCATCGAGGGCGCCGACCACTCGCTGGTCGACTACAACCGCGCCGGCGTGCCGCTGATCGAGATCGTCACCAAGCCGATCGAGGGCGCGGGCGACCGCGCTCCGGAGATCGCGGGCGCCTACATGCGCGCGATCCGCGACATCGTGCGTGCGCTGGGCATCTCCCATGCCCGCATGGAGCAGGGCAACATGCGCGCCGACGTCAACGTCTCGCTGCGCCCGTCCGCCGACGCCCCGTACGGCACGCGTTCCGAAACCAAGAACGTGAACTCGTTCCGTGGCATCGAGAAGACGATCCAGTACGAGATCCGCCGTCAGGCCGCCCGCCTCGACGAGGGCAAGGAGATCCTGCAGGAGACCCGTCACTGGGATGAGGCCACGCAGACCACCGCCGGCGGCCGTCTCAAGTCCGACGCGGACGACTACCGCTACTTCCCGGATCCGGATCTCGTCATGCTCCACATCACCAGGGAGCACATCGACGAGATGAAGGCCCAGATGCCGGAGATGCCGCGCGAGCGCCGCAACCGTCTCAAGGCCGAGTGGAACCTGACCGACCTGCAGCTGCGCGATATCCTCAACGCCGACGCCCTCGACCTGATCGAGGACACCGTCAAGGCCGGCGCCTCGGCGGCCGGCGCGCGCAAGTGGTGGCTCGGCGAGCTGTCGCGCGAGGCCAACGCCAAGGGCGTCTCGCTGGAGGAGCTGCCCGTCACCCCGGCCGACGTGGCCGAGGTCGAGAAGCTCATCGCCGACGGCAAGCTCAACGACAAGCTCGCCAAGCAGACCGTCGCCGGCGTGCTCGCCGGTGAGGGCACCCCGGATGAGGTCGTCAAGAAGCACGGCTACAAGATCGTCGAGGACTCCGGTGCGATCGAGGCCGCGGTCGACGCCGCGTTCGAGACCAACCCGGACGTCGTCGAGAAGCTCAAGAGCGGCAACATGAAGCCGATGGGCGTGATCATCGGCGCCGTGATGAAGGCCACGCGCGGTCAGGCCGACGCCAAGGCCGTCACCAAGATCGTCATGGGCAAGATCAAGGGCTGAGGCCATCAAGGAAGCCCTGTGGGCTTCCGGCTGGCTTCAGCCTGAACGGATGCGACGGCATCCGTGAAGGCAGGTTGGGTCTTGCTGAAGGCAAGTCCATAATTGCTGGGCTGAGGCCGGCTCATCCGATCGGCTGCATGAATCCCGTCGTTCCCCCTGTTTTCTTGGGGGGACGACGGGATTCGTCGTTTCGAGAGGAAGATCGGTGCCGATTGGCGCCGATAATGTTGTGCCGATCGAAGGGCCGATCGAAGGCCGTGTGGAAATTCGGTTACATGTAACCTACATGTTCTCCCAGCGTTCATACAGCTGAGTAAGATAACTTCGGCAATGATCGGTCGGCAATCATCGGCGATCATCGACCGGGTCAGGGCGATCCGGCACGTTTGATTTTGCGAGGGACGACAGGGAAATGACTGAGTACATGGAAGCGAACACGGCTGCGACGTGGACCCCGGAGCGTCGCGAACTGCCCGCAAGCATCGTGATCCCGCCCATCCGCGGCGAGATGGTGCATCTGCGCCCCGCCACCATGGAAGACCTGCCCAAGCTCGACCAGCTCGACGCCTACTACGGCGCCACCAGAATCACCGGCAAGGACGAGAACGCGGAACGCGCCGTCGTCCACGCGTGGGTGGCTCGCTCCGTCGCGTGGACGCAGGGTCAGGCCCCGAGCGAGTCCGGCGTGGGCGATCCCGAGGCACGTCGCACCATCGCCTGGGCGATCCTGACCGACGCCGACCATGATATGGACCACAAGACCGACGCCTCGGCCACCGGCAACGTCATCGGCATGATCTTCCTGATCGACATCGACGGATGGTCCCGTTCGGCGCGCATCCAGATCATCCTCGGCAAGGACTACCGCGGCCGCGGCTACTCGCGTGACGCGATGCCGCGCGTCATGACCTACGGTTTCGCGCCGGAGCCGGCAGGACTCGGCATGCATCGCATCTGGGTGAGCGTGCCGGAGCAGAACACGCGTTCCGTCTCGGTCTACCAGTCGCTCGGATTCGTGCCGTCCGGCACGTCGCGTGATGCGCTGTGGGATCCGGTCGGACGCAAGTATCAGGATCTCATCGTCATGGACACGCTGGTCGACGAATACGATCCGATCCGGTCGCTCGAGGCGTTCGGCATGCACCTGATCGAGGACAATCCCGGCGTGCAGGAGGCGCTGAGCGCGCGCGAGCACTCGATCGCCATCCAGCAGCGTTCCCGGGCAGTTGGATCGGACAGGTCGGACGTCGCGATGGCATCGGACGGCGAGGCGGTCAAGCACGAATCGCACACCCGCGAAAGCGCGTACCGCATGACGCCGCAGGAGGCGCGCGAACGACTCGGACTGGCGCAGGTGACGCCCGAGCCGTCGACGGGGGAGTCCCACGCGTACGATTCATCCGACGAGGAAAGCAACTGGCCATACGGGCAGAGCGAACGCAAGACGTCGAAGGACGCCTGGTGGCGTACCCTTGGTCGTGGTCGCAAGCGCGAAAGCGACAAATAGCGACGAACAGGGCATAACAGGAACAAAAGGAATCAGGAAGGTATGAGCGCCGAGGATCTCGACAATTACGAAACCGACGCCGAGCTGTCGCTGTACAAGGAATATCGCGACGTCATCAAACTGTTCACGTACGTAGTGGAGACCGAGCGCCGGTTCTATCTGGCGAACAAGGTCGACTTCAACGTGCGATCCGCCGGGCAGGACGTGTACTTCGACGTCCAGCTCACCGACGCATGGGTGTGGGACGTGTACCGTCCGAGCCGATTCGTCAAGAACGTGCGCATCGTCACGTTCAAGGACGTCAACGTCGAAGAGGTTCAGAAAACCGACATCGACATCCCCGACGACATCCACTGACCTGAAGTATCTGTAAGGAAACGCACAGGGTCGGCGTGCGCTTCCGAGGCCTTCGGTAGGATATGCGTGATTTTGTTATAAGGAGATGAACGTGACCGACAAACAATCCGTGGTGATCATCGGTGGAGGCCCCGCAGGCCTGACCGCGGCATGGGAGCTTATCAAGGACGGCGGCGCCGACAAGTACGACGTCACGGTTCTTGAGGGAACACGCGAATTCGGCGGTATCTCGCGCACCGTCAAGCACAACGGCAACCGCATGGACATCGGCGGACATCGCTTCTTCTCGAAGGACGACCGCATCATGGACTGGTGGAAGGACGTCCTGCCGCTGCAGGGTGCCCCCTCCTATGACGACAAGGAGCTCGGTCGTGAGCACGACATGGAGCCGGGCGGCCCCGATCCGGAGGTCGAGGACAAGGTGATGCTCAAGCGTCATCGCGTTTCCCGCATCTACTGGAACCGCCACTTCTTCGACTACCCGATCTCGCTGAGCCCCAACACGCTCAAGGCGATGGGCGTGAAGCTCACGCTGGTCGCCGGCTTCTCCTACCTGAAGTCGATGATCCACAAGCTGCCCGAGACGAACCTCGAGAACTTCTACATCAACCGTTTCGGCCGCAAGCTGTACTCCATGTTCTTCGAGGGCTACACCGAGAAGCTGTGGGGACGTCACCCCTCGCAGATCTCCGCCGATTGGGGTTCGCAGCGCGTCAAGGGCCTGTCGATCCTCGGCGTGCTCAAGAACGCGTTCCAGAAGCTGCTGCCGAAGAAGCGCTCCAACGCCGAGGTCGAGACCTCTCTCATCGAGGAGTTCTGGTACCCGAAGTATGGTCCCGGCCAGCTGTGGGAGACCGTCGAGCACAACTGTGAGGCCGCCGGCGTCAAGGTCGTCACCGACGCCACGGTCGTCGAGGTGCGTCAGGTCGCCGGTCACATCTCCTCCGTCGTGACCGAGGACTCCGAAGGCAACCGCAAGGAGATCCACGCCGACCAGTTCATCTCGTCGATGCCCGTCAAGGACCTCGTCGACGCGATCGACGCCGGCGAGCAGGCCGTGCAGGGCAAGCCTGCCCCCGCCGACATGGTGCACATCGCCGAAGGCCTGCCGTACCGCGACTTCGTCACCGTCGGACTGCTGGTCAAGCATCTGCGCCTGAAGAACACCACCGACATCCCCACCCTCGGCAACCCGCCGATCGTGCCCGACTGCTGGATCTACGTGCAGGATCCGGGCTACAAGGTCGGTCGTCTCCAGATCTTCAACAACTGGAGCCCGTACCTGGTCAAGGACGTCGACAACACCGTGTGGATCGGTCTCGAGTACTTCTGCGAGGAGGGCGACTCCTTCTGGAACATGTCCGACGAGGAGGCCACCAAGTTCGCCATCTCCGAGCTCACCCGCATGCGCGTCATCAGCGGCCCCGCCGATGTGATCGACTCCCATCGCGAGCGCGTCAAGAAGGCCTACCCCGCCTACTTCGACACCTACGAGCACATGGACGAGCTCATCGAGTACCTCGACGGGTTCGGCAACCTCTACTGCGTCGGCCGTAACGGCCAGCACCGCTACAACAACATGGATCACTCCATGGCCACCGCCATCGAGGCCGTCTCCAACATCAAGAGCGGCAAGACGTCCAAGAAGAACGTGTGGTCGGTCAACACCGACAAGGCCTATCACGAACAGAAGTAACATGGTTCTGCTCTTGTCCTAAGGCGAAAGGCTTCCTCCTACCGAGGAAGCCTTTTTACGTACGTGCCGGTTTATGCGGTGTGGTGTCCGCGCATTGGGGGTGTCCGGTGGAGTCTTCGCGGCGGATGTCTGTCTTTGGATGTCTGTCTGTCGGTGTCTGTCTTGTCAGCGTCTGTCGGTGTCTGTCAACGTTTGTCTTGTCAGCGTCACTTTTTCCCGAGATTTCTCCATCGCTCGGAAATATGTGACGCTGGTCCCAACTCGGCGTCACATATTCCCGAGATTTCTCCGGGGCTCGGGAAAAAGTGACGCTGCCCTCAACTCAGCGTCACGTATTCCCGGGGGATGGATTTGTTTCGGGAATATGTGACGCTGGGAGACCGAAATGGGGATGCAGATGTGGTCTGTGGTGGAATCTGTGGGAAATCTGTGGTCTGTGAGGGGCTGTGAGGTCTGTAGTTAAATCTGTGGGGTCTTGTGATGCGGTCTGTGGGGTGTCTATGGGTGGAATCTGTGGTCTGTGATGGGGGCAATAGGGTTTGTGATGGGGAGTTGTGAGGGCTGTGATGGAGTTTGTGGTGGTGAGATCTGGGGTGGACTGAAGCCGTACGCGCCATGATCGCAGGAGCCGGTTTGCGTTGGTCTGGGAGACGTTGTATGGTGAGGTCAGTCCGCGAGCATAGGAGTGCGGCGGGCGTTCACAGACGGCGGGAAAGCCGTAATCACTCTTCAGGCTAGTGCCGGTGTGTCGCGTATGCGTCGGTTGGTGCTGTGGAAAGGTATGAATCGTGGCCAATAGCCAGAATCTCGAGGATATGAAGCTGCCGGAGCTCAAGGAGCTCGCCAAGCAGATGGGTCTGCGTGGCACGTCCACCATGCGCAAGCCGGAGCTGCTTGCTACGTTGCAGGCGGCCCGTTCCGGCGGTCAGGCGCCGGCGGGCGTCACCGTCCGTGCGCCGAAGGGCGGCAAGACCGCCAGGACGAGGGCCGCCAAGTCGGCGGGAACCACGGTCGAGGCCTCGATCAACGCGCAGTCCGATGCCCCGGTGCAGGCCGCATCGAACGACATGTCCTCCTCAGCTGAGCCGGTCGCGCCGGTCGCGCCGGTCGAGACCGCCGAGGCCGCCAACCCCGTCGGCACTGCCGCCGCCGAATCCACCGATCAGCAGGCGCCGGCTGCCGCGCAGCGCACGTTCCAGGGCACCGCTTCCGCCGCTCAGCCGGCGGAGCAGCAGGCGTCCGCACAGGTCGACGAGGCCGCGGCCTCCGTCGTGGCGGGCCTCGCCGGATTCGAGCCGATTCCGGCATCCGAGGAATCCTCGCGTGAGCGTACGCCGCGCAATCGCAGGTTCGATTTCGATCGCCCCACCAGCCGTTTCGATCGCGCCGATCGTGAGCGCGAACGTGAAGAGGAGCAGGATCGCGCCGAGCGTGACGCCCGCTCCGGCAGGCGCGACAGGCGAGTCAATGATCAGGACGCCGCCGCCAGCCTGCTCGACTCCCTCGATCTGAGCGAGCCGACCCCGTCCGGCGAGGAGCGCAAGGAGCGCGGCCGTCGTCACGTCATCGACGAGAACGGCGACGAGATCATCGTCGCGAACGTGCGCCGTCGCCGTCGCCCCACCGAGGAGCGCGAGCAGAACGAGGAGGTTGTGCGCGATCTCGACGATATCCTCGCCACGCTGCCCACGCAGAACAACGCGCCGCGCGACGACGAGGACGACTCCCGTCGCAACCGTGGCGATCGCGCCAACCACAGCGCTCGCAACGATCGCGGCAACGACCGTAACGCCGATCGTGACGATCACGGCGATCGCCGCGGTCGCCGCGTGCGTGGCCGTGACCGCGGCCGCGACTTCGAGGAGCGCGAGGATCGCCGCGATCGTGGTGGCGATCGCGCGGAACGCGCCGTTGACCATGTCGAACGCGACTGGAACGACGATCGCGGCGGACGTGCCGAGCGTCAGGATCGCGCGGATCGCAACGCTGATCGTCGCGGCAACGAGGAGCAGAACAACGACCTCGTGCCGGTCGCCGGCATCATCGATGTGCTCGATTCCTACGCGTTCGTGCGCACCTCCGGCTACCTGCCCGGTCCGAACGACGTGTACGTCTCCATGGGGCAGGTCAAGAAGTACGGTCTGCGCAAGGGCGACGCCGTGCACGGCGCCATCCGCGCCCCGCGTGAGGGCGACCGCCGCAACCAGCGTCAGAAGTTCGTGCCGCTGCAGTCGATCGACTCGATCAACGGCATGAGCGTCGAGGAGGCGGCCAACCGTCCGCAGTTCAGCAAGCTCACCCCGCTCTACCCGCAGGAGAGGCTCAAGCAGGAGACCACGCCGAACAAGCTCACCGGCCGCATCATGGACATCGTCTCCCCGATCGGCAAGGGTCAGCGTGGCCTGATCGTCTCCCCGCCGAAGGCCGGCAAGACGATCACGCTGCAGAACATCGCCAACTCGATCACCACGAACAACCCGGAGGTCCATCTGATGGTCGTGCTCGTGGACGAGCGTCCCGAGGAGGTCACCGACATGGAGCGCACGGTCCAGGGCGAGGTCATCTCCTCGACCTTCGACCGTCCCGCCTCCGACCACACGACCGTCGCCGAGCTCGCGATCGAACGCGCGAAGCGACTGGTCGAGCTCGGTCAGGACGTGGTCGTGCTGCTCGACTCGATGACCCGACTCGCCCGCGCCTACAACATTGCCGCGCCGGCCTCGGGCCGCATCCTCTCCGGTGGCGTCGACGCGCAGGCCCTGTACCCGCCGAAGAAGTTCTTCGGCGCGGCCCGCAACATCGAGAACGGCGGATCCCTGACCATCATCTCGTCCGCGCTGGTGGAGACCGGCTCGAAGATGGACGAGGTGATCTTCGAGGAGTTCAAGGGCACCGGCAACATGGAGCTGCGCCTGTCGCGCGAGCTCGCCGACAAGCGCCTGTTCCCGGCCATCGACGTGAACGCCTCCGGCACCCGCCGCGAGGAGCTCATCACCAACCCGCAGGAGCTGCCGATCATCTACCGTCTGCGTCGACTGCTCGGCGGCATGGAGCCCGAGCAGGCCTACCAGACGCTGGTCCCGCGCCTGAAGAAGACCGCCACCAACCGCGACTTCCTCACCGCGATCGTCCAGCAGGCCAACGGCAACGCCGTCAACGGCAACTGAGTCGACCGAGTCGACTGATATCGCGCCGCGCCCGCCCGTCATGTTACGGACGGGCGCTTCGCATTACGGGGCGATTACGGATGATTTCCCCGTGTTTCCGCCGTTTATCGTCCGTCATCCGCCGGTTACGTGCGAACAACGTGACCGAATCACCCCGCTCGTAATGTCGTCGCCAAGATTCAAGCGAAATCCAAGTGAAGCGAGAATCCCCATCACCTGCCGCAAGGCTTTAGAGAGGAACGTGATGACGTATGAGGAAGAACATGACGAACACGAGGAAGACGATGCGATCGATGAGATCGCGTGCGATGACCGTTGCGGCGCTGGTCGCGGCGGCGTCGATGGCGCTGGCGGGCTGCGGCTCGTCGTCGACCGGCGCATCCGGCGCGTCCGGTGACTCGGGCAAGCAGAGCGCGTTCGTGGCGGCCGGCCTGTTCCCGTCCACCGGCTCGATGGCCTACATCGGACCGTCGAACGTGGCATCGCTCAAGCTCGCCGTCGAGGACATCAACGCGGCCGGCGGCGTGCTCGGCAAGGACGCGACCTCGGTCACGGCCGACACGTCCGACGCCGACCACGCCGACCAGAACACGTCCGCGGCGCAGTCGGTGATCTCGAAGAAGCCGTCCGTCGTGGTCGGCCCGCCGTCCAGCTCCGTCGTCAAGAACAGCTACAAGCAGGTCGTCACCTCCGGCGTGCCGATGATCTCCAACGGCGCCACCTCCACCGCGTTCAGCGGTCTCGACGACAAGTTCTTCCGCACGATTCCGCCGGACACCGTCCAGGGCGCGGTGCTGGGCCAGATCATCGCGCAGGACGGCATCAAGAACCTCGCCATCGCGGTGTTCAACGACGAGTACGGCACATCGCTGCGTGACGTCGTCGTCAAGACCGTCGAGGCTGCCGGCGTGAACGTCGTCTACGGCGAGAAGGATACGTTCGATCCGACCGAGACGAACTTCTCCTCGATCGCCACCGCCGTCAAGGCCTCCAACCCGGACGCCGTGCTCGTCATCGCGTTCGACCAGACCGTCTCGCTCGTCAAGGCGCTCAAGACCGCCGGCATCGACACGCACAAGCTGTACATGACCGATGGCAACACCGTCGACCACTCCGCCGACTTCGACGCCGGCATGCTCGAGGGCTCGACCGGCACCATCCCGGGCGCCCACCCGACCGACGCGTTCCAAGAGCGCGTCAAGGGCATCGACTCGAAGGTCAAGGACTTCACGTACGCGGCCGAAACGTACGACGCGGTCATACTGGCGGCGCTCGCGGCCCAGAAGGGCGGTTCGGCCGACGGCGAGACCGTCGCGAAGAACCTGCCCGCGGTCTCCGGCGTGTCCGGCGGCGAGAAGTGCGATTCGTACAAGGCGTGCCTCGCCCTGCTGAAGGACGGCAAGGACATCCAGTACTCCGGCCAGGCCGGCATCGGCCCGTTCAACGACGCGCACGACCCGTCCACCGCCTCCATCGGCGTGTACAAGTTCGACGCGTCCAACAAGCCGGTCTTCGATCACGCGCAGGAGGGCTCTGTGCCCAAGGCGTGACGCGGCGCCAGCAGCATCGCACCTGATACCTGATATAGGAAGGCGTCCGAAGCGGTTATAGGCCGTTTCGGACGCCTTTCGCGTGTGTTATGCGGCGGTGATCGTTACGCGGCCAGGGCGCTCAACGCCGCGATCTCGGCGTAGTAGCGCTCCGGGTCGAGACCGTCGACGGTGGCGACGTTGGTCATGTGCACGCCGTCGAGGCCGCCGTGACTGACGATCGTCTCCAGAGTCGCGCGATGCCAGTCGGCCTTGAGATACGGTTCGATCTCCGGACGGCCCATCGCGCGCATCGCGCAGACGAGCGCGTGCGCACCCCAGTTCGACGTGCCGGAGACGATCAGCTCGTCGGTCGGCACCCGGCAGGCGATGCGCTCGCCGTGATCCACCACGCCTTCGATCGCATATTCGGCGACGCGCCCCATGCCGATCTCGTTGCCGCCGTCGCCCACGCCGATCGTGTGCAGCTGCATCTGCGTGAGCCGGCTTAAGGGGGCGGTCCATTCGCTGATATCGACGCCGCGCATGTTGCGCGGACGGCCATCGCGGGCCGGGCCGACCCGTTCGATGTAGATCAGCGTGTCGATCCGCTCGGCCTTCGCCAGGTCGATCACCCCGTTCATCCAACCGTCGAACCGCTCGCGCACCGGTGCGATGAGCACGTGATCGTCGGGCAGCATCGCGGCGGCGCTCGGGCGGATCACCGGTTCGCAGCATTCGTCCGTGACCAGCCACGCGTCACCGCCGATCGCGCGCAACGCCATGCACATCTCCAACGCACCCAACGGTCCGTCGGTCTCCGCAGCCGGCCGGTCGGCCTGCGGAATGTAGAAGCCGGTGACGACCAGCGCGCGCGCCGGCCGGCCCGTGACCAGCTGGCGCGCCGCGCGGAACAGATCGCCGCGCGAGAACGTCATCAGGGTTTCGGAGCCGCGGCCCACGTCGCGGCTTGCGAGATTGGCGATGCGTGCGATGCGCGGGTAGAACCTCCAGCTTGCGATGCTCGCGATCGACGACGTATTGGCATCCATGACTGCTCCTCTCTCAACAGTTCGGCACGACCTCGCCGAGCACGTCGTCGAACCGGACCGCATCGCCCGGCTTGGCCTTGCGATGCACGGTTCCCGCGATGGGTGCGGCGATCTCGGTCTCCATCTTCATCGCCTCGACCACGACCACCGGATCGCCCTCGGCGACGGTCGCGCCGTCGTCGGCGAGCCAACGCACCACCGTGCCGGTGATCGTCGAGGCGATCGCGCCGGCGGGACGGGCGGCGTCGGGAGCGTTGCCGGTGGCCGCTGACGGTCCCGCAAGACCTGCGATCAAGTCGGCGCCGGCTGCCTCGGGCAACGCTCCCGCCATGTCGATAAGCCCGGCCAGTCCGGCCGGCACGCCGAGCCGCATGCGTCTGCCGTCGAGTTCGATCCACATCGTCACGTTCCTCGGCGCGACGCCGCGCGACTTCGGCGAACCGCTCGCCAAGGTCGCGGGGTCGACATGCGGCAGCAGCACCTCCTCGATCCAGCGCGTGTACACGCGGAACGTACCCGGTTCTCCGCCGTCAGCGTTGTCGTCGCCGATCGCCGTGAAATCCGGGTCGGCGAGCACCCGCTCGTCGAACGCCTTGACCGTCGGCACGCCATCGATCTCGAGCTCGGCCAGCGCGCGGCGGGCGCGCACGAGACACTCCTGACGCGTCGGAGCCCAGACGATGAGCTTCGCGAGCATCGAATCGAACTGATCCGGCACGATCGAACCGGCCGCAATCCCCGTATCGAAACGAACGCCCGGACCGCTCGGCGTACGCAGCGATTCGACGACACCCGGGAACGGCACGAACCCGCGCGACGGATCCTCCGCGTTGATGCGGAACTCGATCGCATGCCCGTGCGCCGGAATCGGGACGACGCCGTCCGCGGCGATCACATCGACCATCTCGCCGATCGATGCGCCCTCGGCGATCGCGAACTGGGCGGCGACCAGATCGACGCCGGTCGTCACCTCGGTGACCGGATGCTCGACCTGGATGCGCGTGTTCACCTCCATGAACGACATCGTGCCATCCGGATCGACCAGAAACTCCACGGTCCCCGCGCTCGCATACCCGGCGCGCTCGCAGATCGCGACCGCGGCCCGTTCGAGACGTGCCGTCGTCTCCGGCGGCAGGAACGGTGCCGGTGCCTCCTCGATGAGCTTCTGATTGCGACGCTGCAGCGAACAGTCGCGCGTGCCCACCGCCACGACCCGTCCGCCTAGGTCTCCCAGCACCTGCACCTCCACGTGACGCGGGCGGGCGAGGAACCGTTCGATGAAGCAGTCGCCGTTGCCGAACGCGACCTCGGCCTCGTGCGTGGCCGACAGGAACGCCTCCTCGACGTCCTTCAGCTCGTGGACGACCTTCAGCCCGCGCCCGCCGCCGCCGTACACGGCCTTGATCGCAAGAGGCAGCCCGTGCTCGCGGGCGAAGGCGACCACCTCCTTCGGATCATGGACGGGCGCGGTGGTGCCGGGGGCCATCGGCGCCCCCACTTCGGCCGCGATGCGTCGCGCCTCCACCTTGCTGCCGAGCATGCGGATGGTTTCGGGGCTTGGCCCGATCCACGTCATTCCCGCATCGATCACCGCCTGCGCGAAATCGGCGTTCTCGGACAGGAACCCGTATCCGGGGTGGACTGCGTCGGCGTGTGCCTTGCGTGCCGCCGTGATAATCGCCCCGATATTGAGATAGGTGTCCTTCGACGTTTCGCCACCCAGCGCGTACGCCTCGTCGGCGAGGTGCACGAACAGCGCGTCGGCGTCCGGATCGGCATACACGGCGATGGCCGTGCGTCCGGTGTCATGGCATGCGTGGATGATGCGGACCGCGATCTCGCCGCGGTTGGCGATGAGGATTCGATTGAGACGCATATCATGCGGTCCTTTCTTCAGAGTGCTTCTCTTTAGCGTGCCTCCGGGCTGCCGTGTGTTTCACGGCGAACCGTATCCGGGCGCCGGGCGGCAGCTGCCCCGCGAGGTCGAGTGCGGCGCGCGTCAGCACGGCGATGACCGGGTAGCCTCCGGTGACCGGCTGATCGCGCAGGAACAGCACCGGTTGCCCGCTGGTCGGCACCTCGATCGCGCCGGGAAGCGTGGCCTCGCTGGCCAGTTCCCGGCAATCCCTGCGTTGCAGCGATCGCGCGCCTTCCAGGCGCAACCCCACGCGATTCGACCGCGCGGTCACGGTCCACTCCTGATCGAGGAACGTGGCGATCGCGTCGGGGGTGAACCAGTCGTCGCGCGGCCCCATCGTGACGGCGAGCGTCGTGGCCGGGCCGTTGACGCGAGGCAGGCCGTCCGGCCACGGTTCGGGGAATCCGACGGTGAACGGTCGGACGTAACTGGATGTGGAAGGTGTGCTGACGGTTCGTATTGCCAGCAGCTGCCCCGGGCGTAAGGGGTTCGGACCGAGATGGCTCATCGTGTCGGTCGAGGCGGAGTCGAGGATCTCCGGGACGTCGAATCCTCCGCGCACGGCCAGATAGTCGCGCAATCCCGCGCGTGGCGTGTCGATCGTCAGGGTTTCGCCGTCGCGCAGCAGGAACGCCTCCTGCCGGGTGACGGAGAACGTTGCCGGATGGCCCGTTGCACAGAAGGCGCCTGCCGTGGTGATGGCGTCCGTTCCGGTAATGGTGATGTCGACGGGAGCCCCGGTCACGGCGACGGTCAGATCGCCATGCGCGACGAACGAGGCGTCGCCGCCCGTGATCTCGATCGCGGGCGTTCCGGCGGGATTGCCGACCAGATCGTTCGCCAGACGGAACGCGCGACGGTCCGCGGCTCCGGAACCGGTGACGCCCATCCGCGCGGCATCGCGTCCCTCGTCCTGGAAGGTGCTCAATACGCCGGGATTGCGCACCTCCAGGGCGGCGGCCACGGGAACCGTCGAAGACGCGTCGGAGCACGTGGTGTGTGCGATGCGGTCATGGCGGTGGCTGTCCGAAGCGGGTGATGTGGTCGTCGACGAGTCGCCGAGCCTGACTCGCGCGCGGACCGGCGTGAATCGCACGGTATCCGCCGGCTTGAGCAGGGCCGGGGGAGTCGCCCGCTCATCCCACATCGGCGTATCGGTCGTGCCGATCAGCTGCCATCCGCCCGAACTGCTGCGCGGATACACGCCGGAGAACGTGCCGGCTAGTCCGACGGCACCCGCGGGCACGGCCAGACGGGGCGATGTTTTACGTGAAACATCGAAGATCGGGTCGCCTCCGGTCAGATAGTCGAATCCGGGGGCGAATCCGCCGAACGCCACCGTCCACGGATGTCCGCTATGCCGGGCGATGACCTCGGATTCACTGATGCCGAGCATCCGAGCCACATCGCCCAGATCCTCGCCGTCGTATACGACCGGAATCTCGACGACACGCGTCGAACCGGCGTGCAGTTCAGGGGCGTCCAAGCGGGCGATGGCATCGCACAGGCGAGCGTGGAAACCGGCGCGCATCGCATCGGGAAATATCGCATCGGCCAGCGGATCGTAGGAGACCAGCACCGTGCGCGCCGCCGGCAGCAGCCCGGTCACATACCGCCACACGGAGTCGGCGCGACCGTCACCCTCACCGTCGGTACCGACCACCGCCGTCGCCGCCCGTTCGATCGCCGCATACAGGCGCAACGTGGCGTCGAGATCGTCGAGTTCGACCAGCACCGCCGCCTCCCCGCACGGCAGAAACCGGGCATTTGTCGCGCTCATCGTCAGGCCGCCGTGAACGCGCGCACCGTCACGCCGTCGGCGATCAGGCGCTCGCGGATCGCATGCGCCATCGCGACCGCGGCCGGCGAATCGCCGTGCACGCACACCGAATCGGCCGCGATCGGCACCACGGTCCCGTCGATCGCGACGACCGTGCCATCCAGCACCATGCGCGAGACGCGTTCCGCCACGACCGCGGGATCGCTGATCACCGCGCCAGGCAGCCGACGCGAGACCAGCGTGCCCTCCGGCGTGTATGCGCGATCGGCGAACGCCTCGTGAAACACGCGCAATCCCGCGGTTTCGGCGATACGCCCGACCGCCGAACCGGGAAGCGTCAGGATGCCCAGTTCGGGATCGATCCCACGAATCGCCTCCACCACGGCACCGGCCTGCGCCTCGTCGGCCACGATGCGGTTGTACAGCGCGCCGTGCGGCTTGACGTACGACACGTGCGTGCCCGCCGCGCGGGCCATGCCCTCCAACGCCGCCAGCTGGTACATCACGTCGGCCGTCAGCTCGTCCGGCGTCTCGTCGACATAACGCCGACCGAATCCGGCCAGATCGCGGTAGGCGACGTGCGCGCCCACCGCGACGCCGTTCGCCGCCGCGTTCTCGAGCGTGCGTCGCATCACGCTCGGATCTCCCGCATGGAATCCGCACGCGATGTTCGCGCTCGACACCACCGTCAGCAGCGCCTCGTCATCGCCCAGCCTCCAGCGGCCGAAACTCTCACCCATATCGCTGTTCATGTCGATGCTCGTCATGATCGCCACGCCTTTCGTCTCGTTTGCCGTCTCGATTGCACCCGACTCGATTGCACCCGACTCGTGAATCCAATCTCACACCATGTAGTCGAGGTCGCGCTTCGACGTGATCAGCATGTGCCCCGGAGCGTGCGTGATCGCGAACGCCGGCCGCGATGCCATCACCGCCGCCTGCGGAGTCACGCCGCACGCCCAGAACACCGGGATATCGCCCTTTTCGAGAATCGGCGCATCGCCGTAATCGGGGTGATCGAGGTCGTCGATGCCGATGGCCGCCGGATCGCCGACGCATACCGGCGCGCCGTGCACCGACGGATAGTAGCCGGAGATGCGCACCGCGTCGGACACCTGTCGCGAGGGGATGCCGCGCATCGAGACGACCATCGTCGAATGGAACCGGCCAGCGGATGCGCACGGGATCGACGTGTCGTACATCGGCACGTTGCGGCCGGCCGTGATGTGCCGGACCGGCACGCCCGCCTCCATGAGCGGGAATTCGAACGTGAAACTGCATCCGATGACGAACGTGACCAGATCGTCGCGCCAGTAGTCGGTGATGTCGGGGGTTTCGGCGACCAGTTCGCCGTGATCCCACACGCGGTACAGCGGCACGTCGGTGCGGATGTCCGCGCCGGGGCAGGTGGCCGGTTCGGTGACGCCCGCCTCCATCACCTCGAGCAGGGGGCATGGCTTCGGATTGCGTTGGGCGAACAGTAGGAAATCGAAGGCGAGCTCCTTGGGCAGGATCATGAGATTCGCCTGGGCATAGCCCTTCGCGATGCCGCACGTCGGACGCACGAGACCGCCGCGAAAGGCGAGTCGCGCCGCCTCGGGCGTCGAGTCGGCGTCGAGATCGAGATTGAGACCTGTATCCTTCATGGCTTCCCTCCTGCTGGATCTATGTATCCGCCACCCTACCGCCGTCATGCGTTACGCTTCGCTCCCGTTTGTGACGCGCCGATTACCGGTGTGCAACGCGATGCGCGCGATTCGAAACATCGCGTGGTTAGGTTTGGTCGCACAACGTGCGTATACGGAAAACGAGAGAGGATGGTTCGCATGGCTTCCATCGTGTTGGCAATGGGCAACGGCAAGGTGCTGTTCGGTGGTGGCGATGCCGCCGACATCGCGGCCGTCCCCGATAGGGACCTCATCACGCTGGCCGATCCGGAGGGGCTCAACATCAACGCGTTCGACCTGAGCGTGCTGCGCGGCGACGGCATCTTCGAAGCGACCACCGTGTGGAAGGGCTACCCGATCTCGCTGGAGAATCATCTTCGCCGTCTCGCGCACTCCGCCGCGCTGATGGACATGCCGGCGCCGAACATCGCGGCGTTCACGCGCGCCGTGGATCTGGTCATCGCCGCGTACGACGATCCCGAACCCGGTCCGCTGCTGCGCATCATCGTCTCGCGCGGACTCGATCCCGACACCGGTGTGGGCAAGGCCTCCGACGGCACGCCCACGGTGTTCATCTTCCTCGACGCCAAGGGGTCGCTGCATGAGATCGACCCGATCACCATGGCCTCGATGACGCGCGGCTACCCGTCCGACATCACCTCGCGTGCGCCGTGGCTGCTCAACGGCGCGAAGACACTGAGCTACGCGTTCAACTGCGCCGTGCACCGCGAGTGCGCGCGTCGCGGCGTGGGCGACGCGGTCCTGTTCACCGAGGACGGCTTCACGATGGAGTGCCCGAACTCATCGATCGTCGCGCGATACGGCGATCTGTTCGTCACCCCGGACCCGTCGATCGGCATCCTCAACGGCACGTCACAGCGCGAACTGTTCGCGTGGGCGATCCAGGAGGGCAGCAGGATCGAATACCGCAAGCTGCCGATCGCCGAACTGCGCGAGGCTGACCGCCTGTACATGACGCACGGCGGCTGGGTCATCCCCGTCAACGAGCTCGACGGCCGTGCGCTCGACTACGATCCGGCCGAAATCGCCGCGATCAACGACGCCATCCACACCGGCCGCACCCACGACGACGCCCTCACCATCGGCCCGAGGTGAGAAGGACCATGCAGGCGGAAAACTGCAGAGCCGCGTCCGCGCCGTTGCGGTAATGTTGGGATTATGAGTGAAACGAGCGACACCACGACGAACGGCAACGCGAACAACGCCGGCAATGGCAGCGGCAACGACAACGAAGGCGGCGACTGGCTGAGCGCCAGCGTCACCCGCAATCCCGGCGAGCATGCGACGGTCATCGACTCCGAGCAGGTCGCCGACGACCCCGAAACCGCCCTGACCGTGGCGAAGATCAAGGCGTTGCGCCAGTCCATCGACAACGTCGACACGGCCATCGTCTCCCTGCTCGCCGAGCGATTCAAGTACACGTCCCAGGTGGGCGTGCTCAAGGCCCGCGCCGGCTTCGCCCCAGCCGACTACAAGCGTGAGGACTACCAGATCGAGCGACTGCATCGCATCGCCGTCGGCGCCGGACTCGATCCGGACATCGCCGAGATGTACCGCGAGTTCGTCGTCACCGAGGCGAAGAAGCGTCACCAGCGCATCGCCGACGCCGGCGGCGACCCGGGTGTCCTCGACGTCTTCGCCTGAGACGAGGCCAGATGAGGAGGCCGATATCCGGTCTTATTCGCGCGTGCGCGTCGACCTGTGCGCTCGCCGTCGTATCATCGCTGGCGTTGGGTGGGGCGATCGGCATCGATACTGCCGCCCAACGTGCCGTGATCCCCTCGATCGACGGCGCCAGCGTCTTCACCGTGATCGATGACGACGGCGAACCCGGCGACCTGTTTCTCGTCGATGCCGGGGATTCCTCGGCATCCGACGGCTCCGGCCGGCCGATCGCCGTCACGCAGGTCGAAGCCGGCAAGCGCGCGATCCCGCTCGACGTGGATGTCACCTATTCCCTCGACGGGCCGAACGTCGACCGTGCGACGATCACCGGCGCGACCGGCGTCGTCGGCGTGCACATCCAGATCCACGAAACCCTCCTTGACGACCTGACCGACGCAGGATCAGACGACTCCCGGCGATTCCTCATCGTCTTCACCGTGCCGACGCGCGTGGCCGACGACCTGACCGTCAGCACCGATTCCTCGATCGTCGGCACGCAAGGCTCGAACACGCTCGTCGCCGCCGTCGTGCGTGCGGGGGAGCAGGTCGACTGCTACATGAACGCGAAGAAGTTCACGATGGGGCAGATCGCCGTCGTCTCCGCGCCGGGGTCCTCGGGCGTATCCGTCGCGTCCGCGCTCGCCGCCGAGGCACAGGCGATGGGCGACGGTTCGGCGACATTCAGTCAGTCAGGACAGTCCGATGCCTCGGGGAAGTCCAAGTCCACCGTGTCCACCGTCGCAGGCGATACCGGTTCCGGCAGATACCAGCATCTCATCGACCAGCTCACCAAGCTGCGCGATCTCGAACGCTCGCTCGCATCGAGCGAAATCGCCAGCAAACAGGCCGATTACGACAAGGCGTTCCACGCCTACATGGCCGCCTACGTCGGCTCGTACACGAATCACCTGTCCGGTTCGATCGGTTCATCCACGCAGCTGACGGCCCTGATGGGCACCGCCGGCGAACTGAGCGGCGACACCCCGCTCGCCAAGGCCGTGCTCGGCGAGGCGAACGCCACCGACGCGCTCGCCTCCGCGCACCAGCACACGGGAGCTGCCGACGCGATCGACCAGGTGATCCGCATGGTCCGCGCGCAGGGGGTCGATGGCCTCGCCGACACGCTCAAACGTCGCGCCGGCGAGGAGGAGACCGAAGGCGCGAAGGAGTATTCGGCCGGCCAGTCGCAGCTTTCGCAGGCGATGATCCCGTATTCGATGGCCTACACCGACGCGTACACGAAGCATCTGAGCGCGTTGACCGGCGGCACGTCCGCCGGCGCGGCATCGCATCTCGACGAGGCGCTTGCCGCGACGGACAAGGAGTTCGCGTCCAGTGGCGCGCATGCAGGCGATACCGCCAAGGTGAACGCCGCCATGTCAGCACTCGCATCCGCCCGCGAACGCACCGGTGCGGCCGCCGCCTACCGTCAGATCACGCTGCGATTCGCCGACGAGTTGAGCGGCGTGGGCGCGGCCTCGGGTTCCGGGACGTCCAATACTACGGGATCGGACGTTTCCGGTGGGAATTCAGGCTTCGGAACGTTGGAACCTGTAGGATCGGACGGGTCGCTTGCGGCTCGTGCCGAGGTCAGGCGGCTGCGCAAGCTGGCCGATGCCGAGCGCAGGGCCGCCAAGGCGTCCTCCGGCGATGTGACCACCACCGTGGTCGACGAAACCTCCACTACAACCGATGCAAGCGATGTGATGAAGTTCGCCGGAGGCATTCCCGGCGCCGGTGGTGCGAGCGGTGCCTCGGGGGAGAAGTCGGGTGAGGACGAGAGCAAGGGCACTGCCGATTCGGCCACCACCTCGGGCAAGTCCGGGGGCGGCAAAGAAGACAAGGCCATTGCCGAGACGGCGAGGAACCGGCTGTCGCCGTACTTCGGCATGGTCGGTATGGATCCCGGTCCGATGCTGGTCGTCGACACCGACGAGCTCATCAACGACACCACCGTGATCTCCGATGCCGGCGAACTCATCGCCGCCGCCCTCGATCAGGGCGCCGACAGGCTGCTGTCCGCCGGTGCCAGCGTGGGTGACGCCAGCGCCACCGTCACCCGCTTCCTTATCGTCGAACCAGGAATCTGACGCTGCCGCTTCAGCGACGGGTCATGTCCTCTTCGATCTCCTCGAGGGACTTGCCCTTGGTCTCGGGTACGAAGTGCAGTACGAACGGGATCGACAGCAGCGAGAACACGCCGAAGATCGCGAACGGACCGCCCACGTTGTTGCCGAACGCGGCGAGCAGCATCAGGAAGAACTGGGAGACGATGAAGTTGCCCAGCCAGTTCGCGGCCGAGCCGAACGAGGAGCCGATGCCGCGCACGGACAGCGGGAAGATCTCGCCGATCAGCACCCAGGCGATCGGGCCCCACGAGACTGCGAAGCCGATGATGTAGAACGCGATGAGGACCATGGTCGGCACGGCGAGCACCGCCACATCGCCCACGAAGTTCATGACGGCGAGCACGGCGAGCGAGACGGTCATCACGATGGAGCCGACGATCAGCAGCTTCTTGCGCGGGAACCTGTCCATGATGAGCGTCGCGATGATCGTGGAGACGAAGTTGACCACGCCGATGCCGACGGACACCCAGATCGCGTTGGCCTCGGGGAAGCCGAATCCCTTGATGAACACCTGCGGCAGGAAGTAGATGACCGAGTTGATGCCGACGAGCTGCTGGAAGAGCATGATGCCGACGGCGGCGAGCAGCGCCGGGCGCGCGATGCGGAACAGTTCGCGCACACCGCCCTTGGTGTCCTGCGCGGCGACCTCCCTGATCTCATCGAGCTCGAGCTGCACCTGCGCCTGATCGACGTCCTTGCGGATAAGGGTCAGCACCTTGAACGCGTTGCGGATGTCGCCCTTGTTGACGAGGTAGCGCGGGGATTCGGGAAGTACGAGGCCGCCGATGAGCAGCAGTGCGGCCGGCACGAGCGCCGAGCCGAGCATCCAGCGCCAGTCGCGCACGCCCAGCAGGTTGTGGCCTAGGAAGCTGAGGTTGGAGGCGTAGGCGAGCAGAATGCCGAACGTGATCATCAGCTGGAAGAGCGTGGAGAGCGATCCGCGGCGCTCCTTCGGGGCGAGCTCGGCGAGATACGCCGGGGTCAGGGCGGATGCGGCGCCGACCGCGAGGCCGAGGATGATACGCGCGGCGACCATCATCAGGAATCCGGTGGCGGTGGCGCACAGGCCGGAGCCGAGCAGGAACAGGATCGCGGAGACGATGAGTAGCTTCTTGCGGCCGAATCGATCGGACAGCGCGCCGATCGACAGGGCGCCGGCGCACGAGCCGATGAGCACGGACGAGGTGATGAAGCCGGTCTGCGAGACCGTCAGGCCGAAGTCCGATTCGATGAGCGGGGACGCACCGGAGATGATGCCTGTGTCGAAGCCGAAGAGCATGCCACCAAGAGCGCCGAACGTGAAGATGAACGCGCTGTTGAGCGGCCAGCGCGTGGACCAGGCGTGCGGTTCATGCTCCGCGACCGCGCTGAGCGCGCCGTCCAGGGTCGCGTTGCGGGCGCGTGTGCTGCTGATGTCACCGTTGGTGGTGATGCCGTCCGTGATATCCGATGCCGTCATCATTGTCCTTTCGTCGTGTTCCGTCCATCGTCGTTGATGAGGTTGCCGCCACAACGAAGAAAGACCTGGGGCGGCGCAAGTCGATACCATGGCGATCAACGGATCTCGCACGGTGATTCCTACGCCGACCCAGGTCTTGCCTCGATGAGTAACAACCCTGATATGTGACGTACCGGCCGTCCTCACTGTCCGCGGCCCGTACGTTGTCGGTGACTCCAACGATACGACCTGAGAGTGGTTCGACACGCCGTAAAACGCGATTTTCAGAAAACGATTACCCATTTTGTTACACGGGTTTTACCGTGCGCGCTCACAGTGCTTCTGTGGGATGTGAGCGTGGGATGTATGTCGTCGCTACACCGATTTGCGCAATCGCGTGGCAGTCCCTCCGTCGCGTGGTAGTTCTCTCCGCAGCGTTCCTCGTGCTCCTTGTGCACTCTCCATGACGCGGTCCCACCTCCCATCGCGCGGTGAATTCCTCATCGCGCGGTGTTTCGCCCATGACGCGGTGTCGCAAAACGGCGTTATTCCGCCGAACTGCAAAATCGCCTCACCGCTCCATGGGAATTTCGCCGCGCGATGGGAGACGGGACCGCGTCATGGAGGCGCCGTGCGGGTGCGGGTGCGGGTGCGGGTGCCATGCGGTGCCGTACAACGCGAAGTGGGCCCTGAATCCGTACTCATACGGATTCAGGGCCCACTGATGATTGCCGACTACCCCTCACGAGGGTCGTAGCCAACGAATGCCGAATGCTAGTTGCGCGGCTTCTTGGCCGGCGGCTCGCCGAGCTCGCTCTCCTCGACGATGACGTCGACGGCGGCCTCGGTCTCAGCCTTGGCGGCTGCGGCGGCGTCTGCTGCTGCCGCAGCCGTGGTCTTCACGGCCTTCGCGGCGGCGGCAAGGGCGGCGAAGTTGATCTTGCCGACCACGCGACCGGCCTCGGCGATGTCGTCGAGCGCGCCGGAGAGCGACTCGCGCACATCGTCGGCCACGCCCAGCGTGACGGACAGGATCGGGGTCTTCATCGAGACCTTGGCCTTGGACTTGATGCCACGCAGCGCGGCCAGCGCCTCACCGGCGTGGGTGAGCAGCTCCGGGGCGACCTTGAACGCGGCGGCCTCGTACACGTCCGGGGTCGGCCATGCGGCGCGGTGCACCGAACCGGCGTGCATCCAGCTCCACACCTCCTCGGTGGCGTACGGCAGGTACGGGGCGAGCAGGCGGGTGAACGCGTCGAGGCCGAGGCCCAGCGCGGTGCGCGCGGACTTCACCGCGGCCTCGCTCGGCACGTGGCCGGTCGCGTCGGCGGTGCCGTAGGCGCGGTTCTTGACCAGCTCGATGTAGTCGTCGCAGAACTGCCAGAAGTAGTTCTCGATCGCCTCAAGCGCCTTGGAGTGCTCGTAGGCGTTGAGCGCGGCGGTCGCCTCGCGCACGACCAGCGCCATCTTCGCCATCGCGGCGCGGTCGAGCGGCTCGGTCACGTCGGCCGGGTTCCACACCACGTCCGCGGCAGAGGAGACGTGATGGTTCTCGTCCTCGCGGCCGATCGCCAGCGCGAACTTCGTCGCGTTGAGCAGCTTGATCGCGAGGCGTCGGCCGATCTTCATCTGGCCCTCGTCGTACGTGGCGTCGAGGCCGAGACGCGCGGCTGCGGCCCAGTAGCGCACCGCGTCGGCGCCGAACTGCTCGATCGGCTTGTTCGGCACGACGACGTTGCCCTTGGACTTCGACATCTTCTTGTGATCCGGGTCGAGGATCCAGCCGGAGAGCGTGGTGTGCTCCCACGGCAGGCACTTGTTCTCGAGGTGCGCGCGATCCACGGAGCTGAACAGCCAGGTGCGGATGATGTCCTGACCCTGCGGACGCAGATCCATCGGGAACGTGGCCTTGAACAGGGCCTGGTTCTCCTCGCCGGGCTCCTCCCAGCGGGTCACGATCTGCGGGGTGAGCGAGGAGGTCGCCCACGTGTCCATGATGTCCTTCTCGGCCGTGAAGCCGCCGGGCACGTCACGCTGCGACTCGTCGAAGCCCTCCGGCACGTCGGTCGTCGGGTCGATCGGCAGGCGATCCTCGGACGGGGTGATCGGGTGGTCGTAATCCGCGGAACCGTCCTCGCGAACCGGGTACCACAGCGGGAACGGGACGCCGAAGAAGCGCTGGCGGGAGATCAGCCAGTCGCCGTTCAAGCCATGGACCCAGTTCTCGTAGCGCACGCGCATGAAGTCGGGGTGGAACTTGAGCTCGCGGCCGCGCTCGATGAGCTCGGCATTCAGCTTCTCGTCCGTGCCGCCGTTCTTCAGGTACCACTGGCGGGAGGTGACGATCTCGAGCGGCTTGTCGCCCTTCTCGTAGAAGTTCGTCATACGCTTGGTCGGAGTCGGCTCGCCGTCGAGGTCGCCGGACTCGCGCAGGTGGTCGACGATGATCTTGCGGGCGGAGAACGTGGTCTTGCCCTCGGTCTCCTCGAAGATCGCCTTGCCGCCCTCGTCGGTGATCCAGTCCGGCACGCTCGCGATGATGCGGCCGTTGCGCTGGATGATCGGACGGGTCGGCAGGCTCAGGTCACGCCACCATTCGACGTCGGTCACGTCGCCGAAGGTGCAGCACATCGCGATGCCGGCGCCCTTGTCCATCTCGGCGGCCGGGTGCGCGAGGATCGGCACCTTCACCTTGAACAGCGGGGAGTAGACGTACTGTCCGAAGTACTTCTTGTAGCGATCGTCGTCCGGGTGCGCGATCAGCGCGCCGCAGGCGGCCAGCAGCTCCGGGCGGGTCGTCTCGATGTAGATCGGGGTGCCGTCCTCGAAGCGGAAGGCGACCTTGTGATAGAAGCCCGGGTATTCGCGGCTTTCGAGTTCGGCCTGGGCCACGGCGGTCTGGAAGGTCACGTCCCACAGACCCGGGGCGTCCTTCTGATAGGCCTCGCCGCGCGCGAGATTGCGCAGGAACGCCTTCTGGGCCACGCGGCGCGGGTGTTCGCCGATGGTGTGGTAGGTCTGCGACCAGTCGATCGACAGGCCCAGCTTGCGCCACAGCGCCTCGAACAGCTTCTCGTCCTCGGCGGTGAGCTTCTCGCACAGTTCGATAAAGTTCTGACGCGAGCAGGGCACCTGGTCCTTCGCGTCGATCTTCTTGCCGTCGGTGCCTTCGAACGGCGGCTTGAAGTCGGGATCGTACTTCAGGGAGGTGTCGACGCGCACGCCGTAGTAGTTCTGCACGCGGCGCTCGGTCGGCAGGCCGTTGTCGTCCCAGCCCATCGGGTAGAAGACGTCGTAGCCCTGCATGCGCTTGAATCGGGCGATGACGTCGGTGTGCGTGTAGGAGAACACGTGGCCGACGTGCAGGTGGCCGGAGACGGTGGGCGGCGGGGTGTCGATGGAGTACACGGCCTTGCGGTCGCGCGTGTTGTTGAACTTGTACGTGCCCTGCTCGTCCCAGACGGCACGCCACTTGTCTTCGAGACCGTCGACGCCCACGCGGTCCGGCAGCGGGGTCAGGTTGGCGGTGATGGATTTGGCTTCAGTCATACAGGCGAGTCTATGCAGAATCGGTGACAATACTGGGTTCCCGCCTTACACGCTTCACTTGCGCGCCAGATCCGCGAGCGGCAGTCTATCGTCGGCCATCGCGGCCGTGTATCCCTCGATCCTCGTCGACGCCGCGATCGTGACCTTGCGCGCGTACAGCCAATCGCTCGCCGCGTCCTCGCTGATCGTGCGCGCGTACGTCTTGAGCCCGTTCGCGTAGGCGTCCTGACTGGTCGCGCCGACGGCGGCCTCATACTGCTGCTGTGCGGTCGCGTTCGTATAGTGCGAGGCCGATTCCGCGTCGGCGAACGATGCGGTGCCGTCCTCGCCGTCCAGTTCGGTGATCATCATCGTGAACCCGCGCGAGGCGACCCGTTCGGCCAGCTGCGCCTGATCGAGCACCTGCACGTCGACGACGAGACCCGCGGCGGTCATCTGATCGGCGATGGCGCGCGCGATCGACTCGTATCGCGCCGGCGTGATCAGCGTGAACGTGCCCAGATACCGCGAACCGAAGTAGGCGAGCAGCGACTGGGCCTGCGCCACGTCGTGCGTCAGCGTCGAGGTGAGATCCTCGTAGCCCGGCTCTAACGGTCCGATCGGTCCGCCGAGCGGCTTCGAGACGTCCGTCCGTCCGTTCAGGATCGCCTGCCTGTCGACGATCATGCGCAGCGACTGTCTCACGCGCGGCATGGATAGAGGGGAGTCGGCGTCATTATTGAACAGGAGCGTCACCTTGCGCGTGCTCACTCCGTCGACGGCCGTGAGCGATGTCGCGCCGCCCTGCGAGTCGGCGGCGATCGTCCGCGCGTTCGCGGGATCGGCCGGCACGGCCATGTCCAGCGAACCCTTCTTCGCCGCCGCGACGAGCGCCGCGTCGTCGGCGAAGTAGCGCAGTCGGATCGTGCCGGTTCGCGCGGCGCGTCCGATGTCGTCCTTGCCGCGATCGCCGTCCGCGTCGATCGATCGCGACGCGGACGTCCCGTCCGTGCGCGCGGTCAGGGTGATCGACTCTCCCTTGGCGAATCGCGAGACGGTGAACGGACCGGAGCCGAGCGCGCGCGTCGCGTAGTCGACGGTCGCATCGGCGTCGTAGACGATGCCGAGCCTGCCGGAGAGCGTGTACGGCAGCGTCGCATCGGGGTGACTCAACGTGATCCGCACGGTGCGCCGGTCCGGATTCGTGACCGATTCCAGCGCGGCGAACCGTTCGGCCGTACCCGGCCACTTCCCCTCGATCGCCCGTTGCAGCGAGGTGACGACGTCGGACGAGTCGAGCCTGTCGCCGTTGGAGAAGGTGAGATCGTCGCGCAGCGTGAACGTGAGCGTCTTGGCATCATCGGACGTCTTCCATGACGATGCGACCGCGGCGGTGAGCGTGTTGTCGTCGGCCCGTCCGACGAGCGTCTGATAGACGTTGCCGATCAGCGCGCGATCGAGTTCGGGGGATTCCGCGGTGCGGATGTCGAGCGTCTGCGGTGCGGCGGCATCGTTCTGGGGCGTCAGTCCTATGGTCGCCGAGGTCGTTGCGGGGGAGTCGGAGCGCACCACGTTCGACATATACGGCAGGGTGATGCGATGCGTGGTCACCGACCAGCCGGCCCACACCAGCAGGAACAGCGCGGTGGCGACGGCGAGGAACACGATCCACTGCTTCAGCCCGCTGCGGCCGCCCCGGGCGCGTGACCCGCGTCGCTCGCGCTGCTCGTCGGATGGCCCATCGGGCCGTCCGACCTGCCGATCGTCCCCGTGATTAGCGTTGTACATCCCTCTCATGCCGCCCAGTCTAGCGTCCAGAGGTGTGTAGGCGTTGTGATGCCTATACGATAGCGAACGACGGACACGTCTCGCGCAGCGGGCAGTTGTCGCAGTCGGGCTTGCGCGCGTGGCACACGTCGCGTCCGTGGAAGATGAGGCGATGGCTCAGGTCGGTCCAGTCCTCGGGCGGGAAGCAGGCGCAGATCTCCTTCTCGACCGCCACCGGATCCGATTTGGCGATGCGCCAGTCGGAGCGCCAGCGCAGGCGGCCGGTCACGCGCATCACATGCGTGTCGACCGGGAAGCCGGGGACGCCGAACGCGTTGCCGAGCACGACGTTCGCGGTTTTGCGCCCGACCCCGGGCAGGGTCACGAGTTCGTCCATCGTGCGGGGCACGCGCCCGCCGAATCGCTCGTCGAGCGCGGCGGCCAGTCCCAGCAGATGCTTCGACTTGGAACGGTAGAAGCCTAAGGGGCGGATGATCGACTCCACGTCCTCGGGATTCGCCGCCGCAAGATCGGCGGCTTCGGGGTAGCGCGCGAAAAGTTCGGGTGTGACCGTATTGACGCGTTTGTCGGTGGTCTGCGCGCTCAGCACCGTCGCGATGATGAGCTGCAGCGGATTGGCGAAGTCGAGCGCACACTTCGGCGCGGGGTAGCGTTCGCACAGGATCGCGTATTCGTCGTGCATGCGTGCGATTCGTGCCCGCTTCGATTCACGTGCCATCGCATACGCTTTCGTCGATGTCGGTAGTGTCGGCTCTCTTGCCAGTACTCTCTCGTACTCTCTCGCCATGAGGAGGGCGGTACTGGCCAGAGTAGTCGGAAAACAATGTGAGATTTCGCTCGATTTGCTGTCCAAAATGTGAACATCACAAATCGAGTGTCTCACTATTTGGACTTATTGGGTTCGCTCATCATCACTCATTAAGAGGGGAGTGCTTGGCGGCGTTCTTGGCGGCCGACTCTTCGGCCTCGTCGTCCGGCGGATCGAAACGGTAGCCGACGTTGCGCACGGTGCCGATGAGATGCTCGTACTCGCCGCCCAGCTTGGCGCGCAGACGACGGATGTGCACGTCGACGGTACGCGTGCCGCCGTAGTAGTCGTAGCCCCACACCTCCTGCAGCAGCTGGGCGCGCGTGAACACGCGTCCGGGGTGCTGGACCAGATACTTGAGCAGCTCGAACTCCTTGTAGGCCAGATCGATCGGACGGCCATGCAGGGAGGCGGTATAGCCGTTCGTATCCACGATGAGGTCGCCGGAGCGGATCTGACCGTCCTCCGTGGTCACGCCCTTGTCGCCGGAACCGGTGGAGGCCGCGGCGGTCGGGGAGTTGCCGCGCTCGGACACCAGTCGCAGACGGCCTTCCACCTCGGCCGGGGAGGCCGTGGAGACCACCACATCGGCGATACCCCACTGCGAGTTGACGACGGTGAAGCCGCCCTCGGTCAGGATCAGCACGATCGGCGTGGACAGGCCGGAGGCGTGGATGAGGTTGCACAGGGTCTTGGCCGTGGCGAGATCGTCGCGCGCGTCGAGGAACAGGATTGTGTTCTCCGGCATTTTCACCAGACTGGCCGCATCCATCGGCAGTACGCGCACGCGGTGTGACAGCAGGGCGAGCGAGGGCAGCACCGAAGCGGGATTGCTGGCGAACGTCATCAGCGTCAGATCAGTCACGTCTTGCCCCTCTTCTCTATCGGATTTCTTGGAATGGAAATCATGTTTCGGGATTGGCCGAAAACGGACGGGATGCCATGCGGGCCGTTCGGAAGTGGAACTTTCCGTACATGGAACCCTATGCGAATTCTTCAGCTCATTGTACGCGCATATCGCGGACACATAATGTTCACCTTTGTGATGCGTGGACGTCATGCGAACATCCGCGATGTGCGTTTCGCCGGCGCGGAAAGCCACTCCGCCGTGCATCCACGAGGTGCCATCCCGCATGGTGGGTAGGATTGACGGGAGTCAATAGGTCCGCCCGTGCGTCTGCCGTGGGGCGATCGGGCGACACGTGGGAACGTGGGGAGTGAATCATGAGCGAAGACAGCAAGACGACATGGTCGACCAAACGCGGGGTGATGCTCGGCGTACAGGTCGGCGTGTACCTCCTGTTCGCCGTATTCGGCGGTATATGGGCCGGTCTGTCGGTCTCCGGTGCCGATGCTGCGGCGAGGGGCGTTGCCGCACTGCCCTCGGGGGTGGCCCCCGCGCTCATCGCCGCGATGCTGCTGGTGCTGTTCTGGTTCCATGCGAACTGGCCGTTCCGCGCCACGCTGGTTGATCGCGCGATCGGCGTGATCGTGGGGCTCCTGTCCGTGCTCGCCGTTTCCTCGCCACTCATGTCGATCTACGGTATCTCCGATGAGCTCGCCGGTGACCCGCTGAAAATGCGCACCTATCCGATGGCGCGATGGGCGGCCGCCGTGGCCGGCCTGCTGGTGCTGCTGACGATCGTCTCGTTCGCGCGTCAGATGGCGCGCGAGAATCGTTCGCACCTGATCCGCGCGCTGTCCCACTGTGTGACCGGCGGCGCCGCGTCGATCTCGCTGGCAGGATGGTTCTATCTGCCGTATGTGGCGGTGGCGGGCCGGGCCGCGTTCGCCACGGCCGGTGCGGGCGATTCCACCGGTGTCGGTGTTTCGGCGAATGGTGGGGTCAGCCCCGCCGTGTTCATCGGCGTGGTTGTGGCGATGGCGCTGTTCGCCGTGATCCTCGCCGTCGCCTCCGTATGGTGGCTTGACGAGCTCGACCCCGACCCGAAGACCCGATCCCCGTGGATCGGCGTCGCCCTGCTGCCTGTCATGTTCTACGGCCTCGTCGTCTTCGCCGCAGCTCTCTTCCTCCAACTCGTATAACGGCGCCTCGATCTCCTTAATAGGATCCGACGCGCCTCGTGCGGGTATCGCGTCAGAACGCGATCAGGCCGAGGTGTTCGAGCAGCACCTTGACGCCGATGATGATGAGCACCACGCCGCCGGCGATCTGTGCCGGCTTCTGCCAGCGTGATCCGAAGACGCGGCCGATGTAGATGCCCGCGATCGAGAACAAGGCGGTCACGACACCCATCGATGTGACGGCGAAGGCCACGTTGAGCTGCATGAGGCCGAGGCTCACACCGACCGCGAACGCGTCGATGCTGCACGCCACGGCGAGCGGCAGCATGTGACGCCAATCGAATTCCGGCGTCTCCTTGGCGTTCTCCTCATCCTCCTCGAAGGCCTCGCGGATCATGTTGCCGCCGATGAACGCCAGCAGGCCGAAGATGATCCAGTGATCCACCGCGGTCACATAGGAGGCGAACGCCGCTGCGGCGAAGAAGCCGAGCAGCGGAAACAGCGCCTGGAATCCGCCGAACCACAATCCGCATTTGAGCGCGTCGACGAATCGGGCCTTATGCACGGTCAGACCCTTGCCGATGGAAATGGCGAATGCGTCCATCGCGACGGAAACGGAAATAAGCAACGACTGAACAATCATCGAAATCATGGTGTGCGTCAAATGGGTTCATCCCGATGCCGGCCGATGACGCGCAACAGTCGCGGTCACGACACGGTGAATCCCACGGGATGGGCCTCGACCAGCGTTCCCACACGCCGCCTACGCCTAAGTGAAATTACGGATGACCAGTGTACCGCTGCATATGGAAAAGCGGCCTTCCGAAATCAATCGGAAAGCCGCTTCAGTCAGCGTTCGTGACGGACGAGATCACTTCGCCGCGTTCGCGAGGCGCTCGCGCGCCTCCTTGATCTCCTTCTCGGCGACGGTCCTGCAATCATGGACGGCCTACGGCCGACTCATCATTGGCTCGGACACTGCCGTGTCCTCGCACGTCGCCGCCGGACAGTCCACCGGACTGTCCTGAACGAGATCACTTCGCCGCGTTCGCGAGGCGCTCGCGCGCCTCCTTGATCTCCTTCTCGGCGACGTCCGCACCGGTCCAGTAGTCGCCGGGCTTGACTTCCTTGCCGGGCTCGAGGGCCTTGTACTGCTCGAAGAAGTGCTTGATCTCCTTGAGGTGGAACTCGTTGACGTCCTTGACGTCCTGGATGTCGTCGTAACGGACGTCGGCCGGCACGCACAGCACCTTGTCGTCGCCGCCCTCCTCGTCCTCCATGTGGTACAGGGCCACGGCGCGGCACTCGATGACGCAGCCCGGGAACACGGAGTTCTTGACCATCACGAGCGCGTCGAGCGGATCGCCGTCCTCACCGAGGGTGCCCTCGATGTAGCCGTAGTCGTCCGGGTAGCCCATGGCGGTGAACAGCTCACGGTCCAGGAAGACGCGACCGGTCTCCTGATCGACCTCGTACTTGTTCTTCGAGCCGCGCGGGATCTCAACCACGACGTTGAAGGTTTCAGCCATAATCGGTTTTCTCCTATCGATATATCGGATGAATCGTCCTAACCACAATACCGCTTACGAGCGGGAATCAGTACTCCACGTGCAGCACGTGCGCCACATCGGCCCACGGTGCCAGCGACACGAAGTTGTCCCAGCTCCAGTCGAACTCGCGATCGGTCAGCTCGTCGCGCACATGAGCGCCCTTGTCCGGATCGATGCCGAGCGACGGCAGATCGAGGTGGATGGTGGACTGGTGCGCGTTGTGGCAGTCGAGATTGACGACCACGATCAGCGTCTCCGGCTTGCCCGATGCGGTCAGCTCGGCGGGCGTGTGGCGCGCGAAGGCGAGCACGTTCGGATCGGAGCTCTCAAGCACCGTGAGGTTGTGGTAGCCGAACGCGTCCACATGCTCGCGGCGGATCTTGTTGAGCGAGGTCAGCAGCTTGGCGATGCCGAACTTCTTGGCCAGCGACCAGTCGCGGACCTTGATCTCGTACTTCTCGTTGTCGATCTGCTCCTCGAATCCGGGGCGCTGCTTGTTCTCGATCAGCTCGAAGCCGTTGTAGATGCCCCACGACGGCGAGCCCATCGCGGCGAGCACCGCTCGCACCGCGTGGCCGGCGATGCCGTTGTCGCGCACGTAGGCGGTGAGGATGTCCGGCGTGGTCGGCCAGAACGTGTTGTGCTGGTAGTAGCCGTCGTCGCTGTTGGTCTCGGCGAGGTACTCGGAGAGCTCCTCCTTGGTGTTGCGCCACGGGAAGTAGCAGTGCGACTGCGTGAAGCCCACGTAGCTCAGCGCGCGCATCATGCCCGGGCGGGTGAACGCCTCGGCCAGGAAGATGACTTCCGGGTGACGCTTGGTCACGGCGGCGATGACGTCCTGCCAGAAGCGCACGGGCTTGGTGTGCGGGTTGTCGATGCGGAAGACCGTCACACCGGCCTCGATCCACAGCGTGAGGATGCGCTCGACCTCCTTCTCGATGCCGGGCATGTCCGCGTTGAAGTCGATCGGGTAGATGTCCTGATACTTCTTCGGCGGGTTCTCGGCGAACGCGATCGATCCGTCCGGCTTGGTGCGGAACCAGTTCGGGTGCTCCTTGACCCACGGGTGATCGGGCGAGCACTGCAGCGCGAAGTCGAGCGCGACCTCGAGACCCAGCTCATGCGCCTTGGCGGTGAGGGCCTTGAAGTCGTCCATCGTGCCGAGCTTCGGGTCGATGGTGTCATGGCCGCCCTCGGCCGAGCCGATGCCGAACACCGAACCCGGATCGTCCGGACCGGCGACCAGGGCGTTGTTCTTGCCCTTGCGGTTGGTCGTGCCGATCGGGAAGATC
Source organism: Bifidobacterium sp. UTCIF-38 (assembly GCF_006454495.1). Taxonomy (NCBI): domain Bacteria; kingdom Bacillati; phylum Actinomycetota; class Actinomycetes; order Bifidobacteriales; family Bifidobacteriaceae; genus Bifidobacterium; species Bifidobacterium sp. UTCIF-38. The sequence continues at coordinate 137,263 of NZ_JFAL01000023.1, forward strand.
GGCGGCAGGTAGACGATGTCGAAGCCCTCGGCCTTCGCGCGCTCCAGTCCGGAGACGGACGTCTTCAGCGTGCCCTGGACGATCTTGTGCGTCTCCTGATCGATGTACGCGCCCTCGGAACGCGGGAAGAACTGGTACCAGGCGGCGAAGCTCGACTTCGGACGCTCGACCTTGAAGGTCTGCGGCGCGCTTTCGGACAGGCCGTCGCGCAGCGGGTTGGTCAGGTGCAGCTCCTTCACCTCATCGGAGGTGGCGGCCGCGAGACGCTCCTTGGGGGTGAGGGTCTTGTCCTCCATCACCTTGGCGGCGTCGCGCAGCATCTTGCGCTGGTGCTGCGGCAGGTGCGCGTCGGCGGTGCCGGCCCAGCGGTCCAGCAGCTGGGCGCCGGAGGCGAGCGCGTTCTCCACGTCGTCGTTGACCTCGACCTTGATCTTGGCGTCGTGCAGCCAGGAGGTGTACGTGTCCTCCCAGCCCTCGACCGTGACGGTCCACAGGCCCAGCTGGCGCTTGACGGCGGCGAAGTCGGGCTCCCACGGCTTGACGTCGGTGCGCTCGCCGCAGGTCAGTTCGACGGACCAGCGGTCGAGACCCGGGTTGATGCAGGTCATCTGGCGGCGCAGCATCTCCTTGCCGCGCGCGTTCCTGACGACCGCGGTGGCGCCGACCTTGGTACGGCCTTCGATGAACACCTGAGCGGTGACCTTGAACGGCTCGCCAAGTTCCACGCGCGCCGGGTAGATGCCGCGTTCCTCGTTCGGCGTGACGTCCATGACGTTGATGCGGCCGAACTGGCCTGGCTCCTCGATCGGCAGTGACGGCGCGGGCACCTCACCCGGTTCCGTGACGGTCTTCACGGTCGTCTTCGCGGCCTTGGCACGGGTAGTGCGGGTCGCGCGAGGCTTGCGTGCACGAGTGGTTTTTGCGGTCTTCTCGGCCTTCGCGGACTTCGTCTTCTCCGCGGCGGGCGTTGCGCTCGCGGCCGCGGTCTCATCGGTTACTGCTGCTGCGGTGTTAGCGTTTTCATTCGCAGTCTGCTGTGACATGGCGTCCTTCTCCTTACCTCTGCGCATATCGCGATGGATGATGCCATACGTCCCCATTGTAGGGGCCAAATGGCCGAAATAGTAAGGATGGTGTGGTTGATGGCGCCAAGATGACGTCCGGATGACGTCCGGATGACGTTCAAGATGGGGTGTTCCCCCTACTTGCGCCTGATCATGTGAGCGAGCACAACGTTGTCATGTGCCTGTTCCGGGCTGGACAGTCATCCACAACACGCCGAAGGAGAGGGTTTCCGTCCACATCGTCCGCATGACGGGACAAGAGGAGTGCGGAGCTGACAGTGTGGTCGCATGCGTCCGGTGAAGGGCATCGGACGATCCGTCGTTTCGCGACAGGCGCGGGGCGGATATGTAACACGCACGTAACATGCGCGATGATGCGCGATGGTTCGCGTGCGTGGGAAAGGACACAATCATGAGGAACGATATGCCACGCATTGCGTCGGATGGCCGATGGCGCCGTCCGCTCGTAGCCGGGGCGGCGCTGCTGGTCGCGGCCGCGATGATCGCGATGCCGGCGGGGACCGCGCACGCCGGACAGGCCGTGCGTGCCGATGCCGAAGTCGGCGTCGTGCGATCCACGGACGACGGCGCGAGCGGCATCGATGATGGCGACGGCGACGAGCGGCCCGAGCCCGAGCAGCCCGATCCGGACAAGCCGACGCCTGAGCCTGAGCCCGAACCCAATCCTGAGCCCGAACCTGAGCCAGAGCCCAATCCTGAACCTGAGCCGGAACCTGAACCTGGTCCCACGCAGAGCGAACCGAAGGCCACATCGCCGACCGCCCAACACAAGCCGGTCGGCGTCGGTTCGGCGATCGCCGACACCTTCGACGTGACGGGATTCCCCGACGACCACACCACCGTCGATGGGGATAAAGCGAACGTGACCGTCACCCTCTGGTGGTGGTCCGGAGGCGCGAACTTCGATACGATCAAGGCCGAGGACCTGTTCAGCGACCTCAATCGCCCGGTCGGCAACGAGGAGCCGTACGAGGACCGGAACCACAAGCGGATCGGCTCGTGGGAGTATCCGGCCGTCAACGGGCGTATCCGCATCGGCGACGGCGAGGAGGGGCCGGACGGCAAGCCGGTGACCATCACGGCCGACAAACCTGGCTGGTACGTGTTCATGTGGCGCTTCGATGGTGACGATCGTGCGAAGGCCGCAGCCACGCGATTCGACGATCTCGGCCACGCGCACGTCGTCATCGCCGACGGCGAGCAGGTCGACGACCCCGAGGAGCCCGGCCCCGCCCCGAATCCCAATCCCGAACCGGAGCCGGGTGAACCCGACGACAAGAACGAGCAGGATGGTGGCGACGCCCCGGCGCCCGATGCCGACAAGCAGAACGGAGACGGCAGCGACGTCGACATCCTCAAGCAGATCTCCGCGCAGAAATACGGCACCGGCAAAACCCTCGCCAAAACCGGCGTCAACGTCGGCGCCATCATCCTGATCGTCGTCTCCACGCTCGGAGTCGGGGCGTTCATGCTCGTCGTCATCCGCAGACATAAAGCGTGACCTCCCACGACCCGGCACCTGAAAACCTATAGTCCAGAAAACCGGCATAAGGAGAAAACGAAAATGGTCGAAAACCATGAAGGTTTTCGACCATTTGTTCGTTGGTAGCGGGGCATGGATTTGAACCATGGACCTCTGGGTTATGAGCCCAGCGAGCTACCGAGCTGCTCCACCCCGCGTCGGCTTGTCTTTGCGACAGCTCTATCTAATTTACCGTCGAATCGAAATACGTCAACCCCGGCGTGTCGCGCTGTAGTCGCCTCGAAAAGGAACGTGCTGATAGTCGGCCATAAGAAAGAAGTATGAGGGTCGCCGCGCCGCATATCCGCGCGCATACCATAATGAAGACATGCCTATCAAGATTCCCAGTGGCCTTCCGGCCAGAGCCATCCTCGACTCGGAGCGCATCTTCGCGCTCGAGAAGCCCGAAGCGGAGCGTCAGCGCGTCCGCCCGCTCAAACTGGTGATCCTGAACCTCATGCCCAAGAAGATCGAGACGGAGACCCAGCTGCTGCGTCTCATCTCGAAGTCGCCGCTGCAGGTCGAGGTCGACTTCATGAAGACCTCGACGCACGAGTCGACGCACGTGTCGGCCGACCACCTGCTCAAGTTCTACGAGAACCTCGACGCGTTCCGCGACAACTACTACGACGGCTTCGTCGTCACCGGCGCGCCGGTCGAGCATCTGCCGTTCGATCAGGTCGACTACTGGGAGGAGTTCAAGGCGATCCTCGACTGGGCGTCGACGCACGTCTTCTCGACGATGTACCTGTGTTGGGGCGCGATGGGCGCACTCAACTACCGATACGGCGTGCGCAAGGTCGATTACCCCACCAAGATCTTCGGCGTCTTCCCGCAGTATCTGCAGGACGAGTACTGCTTCCTGACCAACGGCTTCGACGAGATCGACCTGCAGCCACACTCGCGACTCGCCGGCGTGAACGAGGATGACGTTCGGGCGAACCCCGATCTGCAGATCCTCACGTGGGGGCCGCAATCGGGGCCGGGGCTCATCGCCACGCGCGACTTCTCCGAGGTGTTCGCGCTCGGGCACTGGGAGTACGGCAAGTACACGCTCAAGGAGGAGTACGAGCGTGATATGGCCAAGGGGCTCGACAACGTCCCGTTCCCGACCAACTACTTCCCGCATGACGATCCGAGCTTGGAGCCGCTGTTCGCGTGGCGCGCGCACGCCAACCTGCTGTGGCGCAACTGGCTCAACTGGGTGTATCAGACCACGCCGTACGACCTGACCGAGGTGCCGGAGCTTCGGGCCGAGAAGCGGCTCGGCACTGATCGCTCGATCCGCCACGAGCCGGGCGCTCCGCGTGAGGACGATTTCGCCCCGTTCCTTCATGACGGATACGGCGTGATCCGCGGGGAGTGACGATCCTTTCCGCGATGTCCATTCGTGATGTCCGTCCGTGTTGCGGACATGTGCATGTCGGGGAATGAACCATGTCGTGTCCGTATCGTGGACCGTCATGTTCAAGTAAAAGCGACACAATTGCTCGCTTGTGTGCGCAAATGTGCATTGCGACCGGCTCCATCGGGGCTGATCTGCACATATATCTGCATGTATATCGCGCTCGAAAGATAGACAAATCGCCGCGAAACGCCCGGGAAACGGGCGGAAATCCGCGGTTTTGCAGCAAAGACCCGAACAACTTCGGGAAAACCCCGGAACCGGCTTGCAATTGTCCGAACGAAGGCAAATAATTTGCATCAGTCATTCGGAGCCGAATGCCGTGAGGATGCGTTCGGCTGAACGCATATCCAACGGCATACGGTGCCATGACCCGCACGGAACAGAGAAGAGGACGGTTCGCCGCCCGGCGCCTGAACTCCTGCATGCAGCCGCGAACCGACCGCATGCACGGTAACGTCTCGGACATATTCCCCGCACCGTCGGGTATAGACTGACAGCTGATTTCAAGAAGCAGGAGGCGTGGAATGGTAGGAGAGTTCGCTTCGAGCGTGCTGCTGGCGGCAGCTGAGCCCGAACTGCCGAGCGTCAACGACTTTCTCCCCCCGGAGATCCTGTTCCAAGGGACTCCGTTCGCGATCAACCGCATCATCCTCATCCGTATCGTCGCCACCGTCGTGCTCCTCGTGGTGCTTGGCCTGACCGCAAGCCGTGCCAAGCTGATTCCGGGCCGCTGGCAGGGCGTCGTCGAATACGGCATCGAGTTCGTTCGAGACAAGATCGTCTACGACGTGATGGGCGAGGTCCGCGGCAAGCGATACGTGCCGATGATCGCGACGCTGTTCTTCACGATCTTCGTATTCAATCTGTGCGGCATCATCCCGGGCATGAACATGGCGGCCACCGCCACGGTCGTGATGCCTCTGGTGTTCGCCGTCTGGACGCTGATCCAGTACTGGATCGCGGCCATCCGCGAGCAGGGCCTCGGCCACTACCTGCGCCACGAGCTGTTCACGCCGGGCGTGCCGTGGCCGGTCTACATCCTGCTCGCCCCGATCAACATCCTCGAGCTGCTCATCATCCGTCCGGCGTCCCTGACGATCCGTCTGTTCGCCAACATGGTCTCCGGCCACCTCATGGTCGCGACCTGCCTCGCGTTCGCGCAGTACTGGATGGTCGACGCGGTCAACAAGATGCAGGGCATCCCGGTCGGTGCCGTGTGGTTCCTCGGCGGCGCGGCCATGACCTGCTTCGAGGCGTTCGTCGCCTTCCTGCAGGCCTACGTGTTCGCCATCCTCTCGACCGTGTACATCAACCTGAGCTACCCGGAGGCCGACTGACCGGTCGCCCGGCTGATTCCTCCGGATCGCTAGCGTCGCGGCGGCATCGCCGACAGGCGCCCCACCCGGAGGACCCCCAAGATTTATAACGTCTACCGAACGTTAGAAAGGATACAGAAATGGATATCATCACCCTCGCAGAGGTCACCGGCAGCCTGTCCGTCATCGGTTACGGCCTCGGCACCCTGGGCCCTGGCATCGGCCTCGGCATCCTCTTCGGCAAGGCCATGGAGTCCACCGCCCGTCAGCCTGAGATGTCCGGCAAGATCCAGACCATCATGTTCATCGGCCTGGCTCTGGTCGAGGTGCTGGCCCTCATCGGCTTCGTCGCCGCCCTGATCATCAAGTAAGCGATCAGACCCACAGACGAAAACCGATATGTCCATCACTGAAAGGAGGGCTTGATGACACTCGCGGCAGACGGAATCCAGCTGTTCATTCCGCAGGTCTACGACATCGTATGGTCTTTGATCATCCTCGTCATCGTTGCGGTGTTCTTCTACAAGTTCTTCATGCCGAAGTTCAACGCGATCTTCGACGAACGTGCGGCCAGGATCGAAGGCAACATCGCCAAGGCCGAGCAGGCCAAGAAGGACGCCGACGAAGCCAAGGCCAAGTATGAGGCGCAGCTGAGCACCGCTCGCGTCGAGGCGGCCAAGATCCGCGACGACGCCCGCGCCGAGGCATCGCATATCATCGCCGACGCACGTTCCCGCGCCGAATCCGACGCGGCGCAGATCACCGCCAACGCGCAGCGCTCCATCGAATCGCAGCACCGTCAGGCGATGGTCAGCCTCAAGGGCGAAGTCGGCACGCTTGCCGCGGCCCTCGCCGGCAAGATCCTCGGCTCCAAGCTCGAGAACGCCGACGTGCAGTCGTCGATGATCGACCAGATGATCGACGATCTGGACAGCGACAAGAAGTGACTTCGTCAATAACGTCGTCAATGACGTCAAGGAAAGGGAGGTGACCAATGCGAGGAGAGGCATCGCGCATCGCTGATCGCGTCTCACGTGACTCGCTGGCACCCAAGCTGCGTGATGCGGGCGAGGAGAACTGGCGCATCGGGAACGAACTGTTCTCGCTGACCAGCGTACTCGACCACAACATCCAGCTTGAACGCGCGCTCACCGACCCGTCGCGCCCGGTGGCCGACAAGGTCGCCGTGCTTGAGACGCTGGTCGGCGGCAAGGCCCATCCGCTGACGATGGAGATCATGACCGATCTGGTCTCGCGCCGGTGGAGCCGCGCCAAGGACATCGCCAACGCCGTCGAGGACTTCGGCGTCGACGCGATGATGTACTACGCGGACGCCACGGACGCCACCCTCAAGGTCTCCGTCGAGCTGGCCGAGCTGCATTCGGCCCTGCTGGGACTACCGGTCGTGCGCGCCAAGCTGTACGACGATCAGGCGCCGAGCGAGGCCCGTGTGAAGCTGTTCCACGAGCTGTTCGACGACAAGCATCTCAACAAGGTCACGGAGCGTCTCGCCGAGCACGCCACCTGCAACCTGCGTCGCCGCCGCTATCTGGAGACCATCCAGTGGCTGATCAACAAGTTCTCCCGTCATATGGGCGAGTCGATGGTCACCGTGACCACCGCCTCCCCGCTGACGAAGGAGCAGATCGCCCGACTGACCAAGGTGTACTCCGCCAAGGCCGGACGCGCGGTCCACATCAACTCGGTGGTCGACCCGTCCGTGCTGGGCGGCATGCGCATCCAGATCGGCGACGAGGTCACGGACAACACCGTGGTCGCGCAGCTCGAGAACCTGCGTCGCACCGTCAAGGCGGAGTCCTGACACCGCCTGACACCCAAGTTTTCAAGACTTGACCCGAATAATAGATAAGTAATGAAGGAGTGATCATGGCAGAACTGACCATCGATCCCGCCTCGATTCGCAAGGCCCTGGACGACTTCGTGTCGTCCTACAAGCCGAGCGACAATCCCACTCAGGAAGTGGGATATGTCGCCACGGCCGGTGACGGCATTGCGCACGTGACGGGATTGCCTGGTTGCATGGCCAATGAGCTGCTGACGTTCGAAGACGGCACGCTCGGCCTGGCGTTCAACCTTGACGCCCGTGAGATCGGCGTGGTTATCCTCGGCGATTTCGCTGGAATCGAGGAAGGCCAGGAAGTGCGCCGCACGGGCGAAGTGCTCTCCGTGCCGGTCGGCGACGGCTATCTCGGCCGTGTCGTCGATCCGCTGGGCAAGCCGATCGACGGCCTCGGCGAGATCAAGAGCGAGGGACGCCGCATCCTCGAGGCTCAGGCCCCGGACGTGATGCACCGTCACCCGGTCGACGAGCCGCTGTCCACCGGCCTCAAGGCCATCGACGCGATGACGCCGATCGGCCGCGGCCAGCGTCAGCTCATCATCGGCGACCGCCAGACGGGCAAGACCGCCATCGCGATCGATACGATCATCAACCAGAAGGCCAACTGGGAATCCGGTGATCCGAAGAAGCAGGTGCGCTGCATCTATGTGGGCGTCGGCCAGAAGGGCTCGACCATCGCTTCGGTCAAGCAGAGCCTCGAGGACGCGGGCGCCATGGAGTACACGACCATCGTCGCCTCCCCGGCCTCCGATTCCGCCGGCTTCAAGTACATCGCCCCGTACACCGGCTCGGCCATCGGCCAGCACTGGATGTACAACGGCAAGCACGTCCTCATCGTCTTCGACGACCTGTCGAAGCAGGCCGAGGCGTACCGCTCGATCTCGCTGCTGCTGCGCCGCCCGCCGGGGCGCGAGGCCTACCCGGGTGATGTCTTCTACCTGCACTCCCGTCTGCTCGAACGCTGCGCGAAGGTCTCCGACGACCTCGGCGGCGGCTCGATGACGGGTCTGCCGATCGTCGAGACGAAGGCGAACGACGTGTCCGCCTACATCCCGACCAATGTGATCTCCATCACCGACGGCCAGATCTTCCTTCAGTCCGATCTGTTCAACGCCAACCAGCGTCCCGCCGTGGACGTCGGTATCTCCGTCTCGCGAGTCGGTGGCGCGGCCCAGACCAAGGCCCTGAAGAAGGTCTCCGGTACGCTGAAGATCTCCCTGGCGCAGTACCGTTCGCTGGAATCCTTCGCGATGTTCGCGTCCGATCTGGACGCCGCGTCCAAGGCCCAGCTGACCCGTGGCGCCCACCTGACCGAGCTGTTGAAGCAGCCGCAGTTCCACCCGTACTCGATGGAGCAGGAGGTCGTGTCCGTCTGGACCGGCACCCACGGCAAGCTCGATGACCTCGAGCTGTCCGATGTGCTTCCGTTCGAGCAGGGTCTGCTCGACTACCTCGACCACAACACCGATATCCTGAAGACCATCCGTGACACCGAGGACTTCACCGCCGACACCGAAAAGGCTCTTGCCAAGGCCGTCGACGAGTTCCGCGCCACCTTCGTCACCTCCGCTGGCAAGCCGCTGGTGGAGAAGAAGCCGAACGCGGCTCAGGCCACCCCGGTCGATCAGGAAAAGATCGTGGCGGGAGAGAAATAAGCCATGGGCTCGCAACTCGCATTGAAATCACGCATCCGCTCCACGGAGTCGTTGGAGAAGATCTTCAACGCCCAGGAGATGATCGCGTCTTCGCACATCGCCAAGGCCCGTGACGTGGCCCTGAACGCGAAGCCGTACACCGATGCGATTTTCGATGCCGTGCAAGCGTTGGTGGCGCATACCCATATCACGCATCCGATCGCGGTGAAGGACGAGAAGAACCCGCGCGTGGCTGTTCTCGCCCTCACCTCGGATCGTGGCATGGCCGGCCCGTACACCTCTTCGATCATCCGCGAGACCGAGTCGCTGCTGGCTCGTCTCGAGGGTGACGGCAAAAAGCCGGAGCTGTTCGTGTACGGGCGTCGCGGTTCGACGTACTACAAGTACCGCAACCGTGACGTCGTGGCCACATGGGAGGGCGACACCGACCAGCCCGGCGTGGAAATCGCCGAGACGATCTCCAACACGCTGCTGGACGCCTACATGAAGCCGGCGGATCAGGGCGGAGTCTCGGAACTCTACATCGTCTACACCGAGTTCATCAACATGGTGGTCCAGAAGGTCCGCGTGCTGCGCATGCTGCCGGTCGAGATCGTGGAGGCCCCCGCGACCGCGCCCGAGGTCGGCGAGGAGCCGAACAAGGACAAGATGGCTCCGCTGTACGTCTTCGAGCCCAGCCTTGAGAAGGTGCTCGACGCGATTCTGCCGAAGTACATCCAGTCGCGTATCCACGAGTGTCTGCTGACCGCGGCCGCTTCGGAGACCGCCAGCCGTCAGAACGCCATGCACACGGCGACCGACAACGCACGCAATCTGATTGACTCCCTGACCCGCAAGCTCAACGCCTCGCGTCAGGCATCGATCACCCAGGAACTTACCGAGATCATCGGCAGCGCCGATGCTCTGAATACAAAGGAAGAGTAGGAACGCACTATGGCTGTAAAGCAGACCACTGCGCCTTCCGAGACCAACGGCGAACCGATCCACGGACGCGTCACCCGAGTCCAGGGTTCGGTTATCGACGTTGAATTCCCGGCGGGCCACATGCCTGACATCTACAACGCCCTGCACGTGACCATCGTCAACACGGGCGCCAAGGAGGAAGGCGAAGCCAAGGCTACCGAGATCACCCTTGAGGTGGAGCAGCACCTCGGCGACTCGACCGTGCGCTGCGTCGCCCTGAAGCCGACCGACGGCCTCGTGCGCGGCGCCGCCGTGTACGACACCGGCGCCTCGATCTCCGTGCCGGTCGGCAACGTGACCTTGGGCCACGTCTTCGACGTCTCCGGCAACATCCTCAACAAGAAGCCGGAAGAGCAGGTCACCGTCACCGAGCGCTGGCCTATCCACCGCAACCCGCCGGCATTCGATCAGCTGGAGTCCAAGACCCAGATGTTCGAGACCGGCATCAAGGTCATCGACCTGCTGACCCCGTACGTGCAGGGCGGCAAGATCGGTCTGTTCGGTGGTGCAGGCGTCGGCAAGACGGTCCTCATCCAGGAGATGATCCAGCGCGTGGCCCAGAACCACGGCGGCGTCTCCGTGTTCGCCGGCGTCGGCGAGCGCACCCGTGAGGGCAACGATCTGATCGGCGAGATGGACGAGGCCGGCGTTCTCGAGAAGACCGCCCTGGTCTTCGGCCAGATGGATGAGCAGCCGGGCACCCGTCTGCGCGTCCCGCTGACCGCTCTGACGATGGCCGAGTACTTCCGCGACGTGCAGAACCAGGACGTGCTGCTGTTCATCGACAACATCTTCCGCTTCACGCAGGCCGGTTCCGAGGTGTCCACGCTGCTGGGCCGTATGCCTTCCGCCGTGGGCTACCAGCCGAACCTGGCCGATGAGATGGGTGCTCTGCAGGAGCGCATCACCTCGACGCGTGGCCACTCCATCACCTCGCTGCAGGCCATCTACGTGCCGGCCGATGATTACACCGACCCGGCTCCGGCCACGACCTTCGCCCACCTCGACGCGACGACCGAGCTTTCCCGTGACATCGCGTCCAAGGGCATCTACCCGGCCGTGGACCCGCTGAGCTCGACCTCGCGAATCCTCGATCCGCGTTACGTCGGCCAGGCCCACTACGAGTGCGCGAACCGCGTCAAGGCGATTCTGCAGCGTAACAAGGAGCTGCAGGACATCATCGCCCTGATCGGTATCGACGAGCTGTCCGAAGAGGACAAGACCACCGTCAACCGCGCTCGCCGCATCGAGCAGTTCCTCGGCCAGAACTTCTACGTTGCCGAGAAGTTCACCGGTCGTCCGGGCTCCTACGTGCCGGCCGACGAGACCATCGAGGCCTTCACCCGCATCTGCGACGGCGTGTACGACGACGTCCCGGAGCAGGCGTTCTCCGGCATCGGCGGTATCGACGACCTCGAGAAGAAGTGGCACGACATGCAGAAGGAACTGGGTGCGTGATGGCTGGATCGGACAAGACCACGATGCAGGTCAACATCGTCGCGGCCGACCACCCCGTGTGGCACGGCGAGGCGAGGAGCGTGACCATCCCGGCCGCCGAGGGCGGCATGGGCATCCTGCCGGATCATGAGCCGGTGCTCACGATCATCAAGCAGGGCACGGTCACCGTGGTTGAACCCGACGAGGATCGCCACATGTTCGAAGTGACCGACGGATTCATCTCCTTCGATTCGAACAAGCTCACCGTGGCCGTCGAGCGCGGCCGCGACGTGCAGTACTCCACTACGGAGGAGCAGTGACCCGGTGGCGATCGGCTGACTGATCGCCTCGCATCGCGAACAACGACAAGCGCCTCGGCGCGTTCCGTACCGAAAGGGAAGAACGCGCCGAGGCGCTTTGTCATACGTCAGAACAGCCGCAGCGACCCGTCCTCGGTGCCCTTCATGTCCTCGTAGTCGAGGATCAGGCAGCGGAAGCCGCGGTCCTCGGCCAGAACGCGCGCCTGCGGGGTGATGGTCTGCGCGGCGAAGATGCCGTGGACCGGGGTGAGCAGCGGGTCGCGGTTGAGCAGCTCGCAGTAGCGGGTGAGCTGCTCAACGCCGTCGATACCGCCGTGGCGTTTGATTTCGATCGCCACGTGCTCGCCGTCCGCGTTGACCGCCATGATGTCGACCGGCCCGATCGCGGTCGGATATTCGCGTCGCACGAGTTTCGCGCCTTCGCCGATGCGTTCGATCTGCGCGGCGAGATACTGCTGGAGATGGTCCTCGACGCCGTCCTTGACGAGACCCGGATCCTGGCCGAGATCGAAGGACTGGTCGGAGTAGACGTGGTACAGCGTCACTTCGAGGATGTCGGAGCTCTTCGCGGCGCTCACGCGCAGGATCTTCTCGATCGGACTGTCGTCCGGAGTCACCTCCGGAGTTCCCTCCGGGGTCTCGTCAGGCTTCTCGTCAGGCTCGATCTCCCTGATCGTGCAGGGGGCGGCCATCCAGTTGAGCGGCTTGTACGAGCCCAGTTCGGAGAAGATGAGCAGGCTGTTGTCCGCCTTGATGAGCAGGACGCGTTTGGCGGGAGGAAGGGAGGCGTTGAGCCGCCCGGAGTAGATCGCGGAGCAATCGGCAACAAGGATTCGCATAAGGCCACACTCTAGCGCATGCGTGACAATCGAACCTTCCGGGCATACGATGGTATCAACCGGGTTTTGGGAGAGAGAAGGTCCCTATGAACTGTCCGAATTGCGGTGCTGCATGTGATGACGGTGATCGATTCTGCAATAAGTGCGGCCATTTGCTGTCCGAACCGGTGCCGACGGTCCCGCAGACGACGAAACCGTCCCGGGTGTTCTGCCTGAGCTGCGGTGCCGTCATCACCCCGGGCAACCGGTTCTGCGAGCAGTGCGGCGCTCCTGTCGAGAACAATACGCATTCCCAGCCGGTCCCCACTTCGGTGACCACTTCAACGCCGGTGACCACGCCGCACGTCACCCCCGTCGCCGCCGATGTGGGGCGGACCGCCGGAAGATCCCTGTCCACGCCCGTGATCGCCGCGATCGTGGCGGCAGTGGTGGTCGTGGTTGCGATAGCCGCGTTCCTCATCATCCGGTTCGTCGGCTCGCGCGACGCGGACGCGACGGCACCGGGCGCGTCGAACGGCGCGGCCAGCTCGCAGAGCGCCCCGAAGCCGGACGACGCAGGAGACAAGTCCAATGCGGCGAAGACGTGCACGAGCGCGCCCGAGGGCAAGGTGGACTCCATCAAGTCGATCGGTGACGGTGTGATCGCCTCCGTGAGGTTCACGTCGGGATGCGACGCGGGCACGTTCTCGTCCAAGGACGTGCGCGTCACCCTCACCGAGGACGGCGCGACGGTCGCCGACGCGATCTTCGACTTCACGAAGGAACCGATCACGAGCGGCAGGTCGGGCAGGACCATCGAACTGTCCTATCCGTTCGGCAGCTACTGGCGTTCGGCGGATCACCTGACGTCGGCAACGAGCGGCATCGATGTGAAGGTCGCGACCGGCGCGACGCCCGCATCCGACTCCACGTCCGGCGTCGGATCTGCTCTTGCGGCCGCCTCGGTGCCCGACGCCGATGCGAACGGTGCGGCGCAGACGGCGATCCAATGGCAGATCGCCAACGATCGCAACGCGGCGAACGGCTTCATGACGACGATCACCACGCAGCTATCCAGCAAGCGCGACGGCCTCGATGCCGAAGGCAAGACATGGCATTATCAGGACATCTACGAACAATATCTGACCATGAAGGCCAAGTATCCGAACACGCTGCTCGTCGATTCCTCCGACTGGCCCACCTACCGCAACACCGGCACGACCGGATGGTACGTGCTGCTGTCGGGCGAGAGCTTCCCGGACACCGGTTCGGCGAGCTCGTGGTGCGCGGCGCAGGGCATGTCCAAGGACGATTGCATCCCGGTCGATCTGCAATGATCGAAGGAGATGCGACGACGGTGCAGTTGTGGTCGAGCCATAGCAAATCGGTTCACAGAAAGTAAAGGAGTCAAGATGAAATACTGTTCACAGTGTGGAGCGCAGAATCCCCAGACGGCGCGATTCTGCAGACAATGCGGTCATCAGTTCAGCGTGCAGCCCGCCGCGCCGGTTCCGCCTCCGGCCTCGCCCGCGGAGAAGACGACGGTGCTGCCGCATATGCCTGATGCCGGCATCGGCACGATGGCCACGCAGCCGATCGCACGTCCGAATGACCTGTTCGAGCAGCCGTCCTCGGATCTGTCCGAGCTGGCCGCACTGGTCAACCATTCGATGGACGCGGAAACTTCGGCCACGCCGAAGCCGGTCGCCTCCGCGGAGGATGCAACGGGTACGGATGCCGCCGAGCCTGAGGCATCCGCCGGATCCGAGGCGGAGGCCATCGCACCCGAGCCGGCGCATATCACCGAGCCGGTGGAGTCCGCGCAAACCAGGACGTTCGACGAGTCTGCGGCATCCGATGCGACGAAATCTCACGATGAGCCGGTGACTGACGCCGAGGAGAATCCGCCGGAGGCGAAGACACAGGCCGCGTCGGTTCAGCCGATGGTGGGAGAGCCGTATCAGCAGCCCAATCCCCAGTTCGGCCCCGCTCAGCAGCAACCCTACGGCCAGTCTGACTATCAGCAGTCCGGATTCCAGCAGCCGGCCTATCAGCAGACCGCTGAACAGCAGTATGAGCAGCAGTACGGCTCGCAGCCCGGTCCGCAGCCGTTCGTCCAGTCGAATGCCCAGCCTCAGCCCGGTCCGCATTATGGATCGCAGTACGGCCCCGCTCAGCAGAATCCCTACGGCCAGACCGCCTATCAGCCTCAGCCCGGTTTCACGCAGCAGCCCGGCTACCAGCAGTCGAACTACCAGCAGCAGCCGGGCTCAGGTCCGGCTCCGGCGGCGCAGTCTTCGCGATTCCAAGCCGAGGCACGCACCTTTGGCACGTGGCTGAAGACCTTCTTCTCCAAGCCCACCGATGTGGGGAAGGGGCAGCCGTGGTATGCGATCGTCGTGATCCTCGCCGTCGCGCTGATCTCGGCATGGAGCTGCCTGCTGGTTCTGACCCACGGAGGCTCGTCGATACTCAATGCGATCCCGATGTCCTCGATCTCCTCGTCGATCGGAAACGAGGCGCAAAGCGCGGCCCTGCCGGTGTTCATGCTGCTATGGATCGTGTTCGCCCTGTACGACTACGGTTCGATCGCCGTCGCGTGGCTGATGCTGCGCATCGAAGGTGATCCCACGACGTTCGGCTCCTTCCACGACCGTGTGGCGCATGCCCTCGGCCCCTGGGCGGTGCTGAACATCGCCGCGTTCCTGCTCGCGCTCGTGCAGCTTGATCCGCTCGCGATGCTCATCTGGATGCTTGCGACGTCCACACGCATCGCATGGATGACCTCGCTCGTATGGAACGGCGAGGTGCATCGCGGTCTCGATCCGCACTGGGTCCGATTCCTGTGCGTGCTGCTGCAGGGCGTGCTGATCGGCATCCTGCTGTTCATCCTATTGACGATCACCGGTACGGTTCTCGGATCGATCGTCGCCTCGCATGCCAGCAACTACCTCCAGCAGTTCACCGGCGGCTACTGAGCGGAACACCGCCAGCAGCCGCCGGAGAGCGGTTCGATTCGGTTACGGGATCAGTACGCGGCGAGGATGTCGATGACGAACACCAGCGTCGAGTTCGCCGGGATCGAACCGCTCGCCTGATCGCCATAGCCCTTGTCCGGCGGGATGATGAGGAGCACCTGCGAGCCGACCGTCTGGCCATTGAGGCCCTCCTTCCAGCCGGTGATGATCTGGCCGGACTCGGACAGGTCGGCGTCGAACGTCGTGTTCTTGTCCCACGAGGAGTCGAACTGCGTGCCGTTGGTGAGCCAACCGGTGTACTTGACCACCGCGTGGCTTGAATCGGTCAGCTCCTGGCCGTTGCCCTTGATGAGCGTCTGCGTGACCATCTGGCTCACCGAGCCCTGACCGTTCATGTCGATCGACGGCTTGCCGTCCTTCGCGCGCGTCACCTTCGGCAGGTTCGCCGGCACGTCCGCGACCGGCGTGCCCTCGGCCTTCGTCAGGTCCTTCGACTTGGAGATCAGCGTGTAGGCAAAAATATACGATGTGCCGGCACTGTTCGAATCGTTGGAGCCGAACGCGATCGTCGAATTGAGCTTCTGTCCCACGATCTTCGTGTACTGCGGGATCTGCTCCAGATTGCTGTCGGTCAGGGAGATCGAGCAGTCCGGGGTGTTCTTCTCCCACGTGCTCAACAGCTCGGAGCCATCCTTAGCATTCAACACGACACCCTGATAACACACGCGGTCGCCCTTCTCGATCGTCTCGCCGTTGCCCTCCTGCAGCACGGCGTACGTGTTGTTCTGCACGGTCATCGGCGTCTTGAACTTGATCGACGGCTTCTTGCCGAGCTCGCCGGTGGCGGTGATGCCCGCGATCTGGTCCATCTTCGTCGAGGACGACGAAGACGAGTCGGACGAGGACGACTTGGACGAGTCGGAGGACGACTTCTTGGCGGACGAGTCGGACGACGACGAACCTCCGCAGGCCGCCAGCGTCGCGCACATGGCCAGCGAGCACACGGCCGCCAGCACGGAACGAAGAGTGGGGTGAATCATGGCTTTACGCATGGCTATCACCCTAGCCGAAAACCCTGATTTTCCGCCCGTGCGCGCAGCCGGTCCTCCACGCGTCCTGCACGTTGGGCCTCCCCGCGCTCGGCAAAGGATTGTAGAATGGCCCTATTATGAGACTTACCAAACGCAACAGAACACCCGAAAACGCGCAGGAGGAGGCGCTTCGGGCGAAGCGCCACGCCATGATCATGCGCGGCGTCGTCACCCCGATTTTCGGTCTGCTCGCCGTCGCGGCGATCGCGTTGGGACTGCTCAACGCCACCGTCTGGCAGCCCAGCCGTACGATCACCGCCGATGCCAAGGTGACGGGTACGCGATACATCGTCACCGATCCCGACGTGCTGGGACTGGTCGACGACCGCGTGACGATCACGGCCGACGGTGGCGGTTCCGGCACCGTGTGCGTCGCGATCGCCTCGTCCAAGGACGCCACCGGCTGGCTCGCCGGACACCCCTACACCCGACTGACCGGCCTAGCCGACTGGACCACGCTGTCGACCGAACGCGCCTCCGCCGGCAGCGGCCAGTCCGACACCCAGTCCGATTCGGGCGATTCGGGCGATGCGGACGTCGCCTTCGCCGACTCCGACATGTGGCGGTCCGTGCAGTGCGGCGACGGCTCGACCGAAATCAAGGCGACCTCCTCGGCCGTCACCGACGTGGCGCTCGTCGACCTCGGCGAAGGGGGCGACTCGGCCGACGTCTCGTTCACGTGGACGCGCAAGACCCTGCCCGACTACTCCACGCCGATGTACTTCCTCGGCGGACTGCTGGTCGTGCTCGCGATCCTGACCGCATCGGTCTTCGCGATGCCGCCGCACAAGCGCCGCAAGCGCGTCGTCGAAAGCGACCCCATTCCGGCACGCGAGGAGGAGGTCTCCATCGCCGAGGCGTTCACCGGAAGCCTCAACGCGATCAAGCCGAGCTTCACGCCGAAGAGCAGCGGACGACCGCGCCGTCGCCACGCGGTCGGATCGGACACCTCGTCGTCGATTCCGGTCATCCGGATCGAGGGGGAGAGCGGAACCGGAACGCAGCCGGTGGTCGTCGACCCGTCGTCGCGCAACCTCGTCGCCGACGCCGGTGCGAACGCGACGCCCGCGCCGACGGCGTCCGAGCCGCAGCCGGAGCCGGTCGACGACAGCGCCACGTCCGTCATCTCGCAGGACGAATTGCAGGCGTACTTCGCCCGACTCGCGCGGGAGGCCAGCGAGGAATCTGCCTCCGGCGACGGCAACAGCGGCAATGGCGGCAACGATAACGGCAACGACGGCAAGGGAAAGGAGTGAGATCGCCGATGAGGAACACGAGGAACATGATGACACGCTTCGGCCGCACCGCCACGAAGGCGCTTGCGATCGCGCTCTCTGCGGGACTGCTGGTCTCGCTCGCCGCCTGCGAGGGACAGGTGCCGAAGGTCGCCTCGCCCGACTCGTCCACCCACGCGCCCGACCTGACCGTCAAGCAGGAGGAGCGGATCCGCACCAAGATCCTCGACACGCTCGCCGCCTCCGACAAGGCGGTGAGCGCCGACGGACTGGCCGCACGCGTCACCGGACCGGAGCTGGAGATCCGCACCAGCCAGCTCGCCGTCGCCAAGGCCACCGGATCGCTCGACAAGCTCGCCACCATTCCGCGCGGCATGACGCAGACCGTCATCCCGACCGACGACGGCTGGCCGCGCACCGTGTACACGATCACCACCACCACCGAAGACCAGCAGTCCAAGCGACTGCTCGTCTTCACGCAGGACTCCCCGCGCCAGAACTACAAGCTGTGGGGACTCGCCCGACTCTTCCAGGGCGCCGAGCTGCCGAAGTTCGAAGTCCCCAAACTCGGCACCGAAATGGGCACCGCGAACGACGCCAAGCTCGTCGCCACCCCGGCCAAGGCGGTCGAGATGTACGCGGACCTGCTCAACAAGGACGCGCAGAGCGAATACAACGCCAAGTTCAAGGACGATCTGCTGCGCCAGGAGCTGCGCACGCTCGACCAGACCGTCCAGCAGGGCATGGAGGCGAACAAGGGCACGCAGCAGCAGACGTTCACCGTGCCCAAGGACCAGCTCAAGGTCATGCGCTCCACCGACGGCGGCGACCTCGTCGTCGCGCGCATCGACTCGGTCTGGACGCGCCAGGCCGGAGAGGGACGCGAATCGCTGCCCGCCAACAACAACGAGAAGGCGCTGTTCGGCAACGGCAAGGCCACCAGCACGATGAAGGTCACCTACGTGAACGTGATCGCGCTGTACATCCCGCCGGCGGGCGGCTCCGGAGACGCGGCCAAGATCACCGCGGTCGGAGCCGAACGCTACGCCGTCAAGGTCGAAGCGCTGTAGCGTGCTTTTCTGCGTTTCGTGGTCGGCGATATCGGTGCGGAAGTTGCGCTGCGTCACTAAGATGAGTGACGGCGTTATTGAGATTTCGTAAGTCACAGTGGAGGCGTGGTATGGCTGATCAGCCGAAGTTCAATCCCGGGGTTTCTCTGGCGGGGGCCGTCGATCTGGAGGCTCTGGCGCATCAGGTGAAGGCGGAGCCCGGTCAGGCCGGCGGTGCGCCCGCGGCCGGCGGCTATGTCATCGACACCACCGAGAACACGTTCCAGGCGATGGTGCAGACCTCCGCCACGTTCCCGATCCTGCTGTTCCTGTGGGTGCCGACCGACGATCGCCTCTTCCCGATGGCCCGCGCGCTCGCCGATGCGGTCAACGCGCTCAAGGGCCAGGTGCAGATGTCGCGTATCGACATCGCCTCCTATCCCTCGATCGCACAGGCGCTGCAGGTGCAGGGCGCTCCGGCGCTGTTCGCGCTGATCGCCGGCCGTCCGATGCCGCTGCTGCAGGGCGTCGCCACGGATGACGAGCTCGCGCAGATCAAGGATCAGGTGCTGCCCAAGATCGTCGCGATGGCGCAGCAGTCCGGCGTGACCGGCACCGCGCCGTATTCGGGCGATCCGTCCGCCGACGGCGCCGATGGGGCGGCTGCGGGCGATGGTTCCGCTGCGGGCGCCGGCTCGAACGTCGTGCCGCCGGAGCATCAGGAGGCGTATCAGCTGGCCCAGGCCGGCGACTACGCGGGTGCCGCCGCGGCCTACGCGCAGGTGCTGGAATCCGATCCGGGCGATGTGGTCGCCGCGCGCGAACGCGCCAAGGCGCTGCTGCTGGCCCGCTCCGCCAACGCGGACGTGCGTGAGGTGCGTGCCGCCGCGGCCGCCTCTCCGGATGATGTCGAGGCGCAGCTCGCCGTGGCCGACGTGGACATGATCGGCGGCCAGATCCAGGACGCCTTCGACCGTCTGCTCGACTTCGTGGCCGCCGGCCACAAGGCCGACATCGAACCGGTGCGCAAGCGTCTGCTCGAGTACTTCGCGATCCCCGATGCGGCCGATGCGCGTCTTCGCGCCGCCCGCCGCCGCCTCGCCACCCTCATGTACTAGATCTCTCGTCAGGAGGCCGTACCTACTCCATCCTCCGGTTCGTCCCGAAATACGGCTGGAAATGCGGTCCGTTGGCGGCGAGCTCCCGTTCGAACTCGTCCCGCCACTGGCTGAACGGCCTTCCGGCCAGTCCGTCGTTGTTGAATCGCGGCTGGTCGGTGATCTCGGTGATGCAGAACCTCGGGATCGTCAGGTTCGTGACCGGGGTGGCGCGTTCCGCCTCGGCTACGACCAGCGGCGCGTTCGTTCCTCCGAACACGTCGACGCTCCAGCCGTCCTCCGCGATCCACACCGAATAGCGGTTCTTGATGATGAGTGCGCCGCCGCGTTGCACCAGTTCCGTGGCGATGCGGGTGTCGATCGCATGCTCCATCTCATAGCGGGTTCCGCCCACCGATGGGCCCTTGACCGTCACGTAGGCCGACGAGAAGTGGTCGCGGTAGCGGTCGAGTATCTCTATGGGGTCGAGGTCCGGGGTCATCTCGACGCGAATGTCGTGCGATTTGAGCCTGACGCGCAGCGCGTAGTTGTCGGCGTGCACGTAATAGCTTTGCAGGATCAGCGTGGGGGTGTCGCCGTCGTCATATTCGGCGGGCATCTCGCGGCAGAAGAACCGGCGCTCGTACTCGAAATCGTTCACAGGCTCGGACATACCTCAAGTGTAGCGTCAGACGTTCCTGACGGCAGAGACGAACGGGCGGTTCGAGTGGCTTTGTCGAGCTTTTCCGCGAGCTTTCTGCGTTGCAAGGGGTACTTTTCGTGGTTTGCGGACATCTATCTCGCTTATGAGGGGGCACTTGGTGCAAGTACAAACGCCCCGAAACGGCTTGGTTGCCACGAAGCTCAGCCGTTTTCATGCCCTATTACTTCAGACAGATACCCCTCGTAAGCGAGATAGATGTCCGCAACGGGCGAAATGTACCCCATGTAACGCAGAAAGGTCCGAAGTGAGGTGCGCCGGGCGCGCAAGTGGTGTACAGTAGGGGAGTTGCGTTGTGCGAGGCGTATGTTTCGTGCGGTGCATGGGTCCGTAGCTCAGTGGATAGAGCGTCTGTCTCCGGAACAGAAGGTCGAGGGTTCGATCCCCTTTGGGCCCACCATGTAGGGGCTTCATATCATTGATATGAAGCCCTTTTTGCGTCTGTCTTGCGTCTGCCTGCAGTGACGTATGTTTCGCTGTATCGCCGTCCGGACACGATACAGACACGATGACTCTCCGAATCACCTGTCTCCGTAGTGGGTGCGACAGGCGATGATCTCCAATCGTTGCTCTTCGCTACCGCGGATGCGGTAGACGAGACGGTTTGTTCCGTCTATGCGTCGAGACCGGCATCCATGCGTGCCGCGGCCCGTTCTAGATGACGCATGTTCTCTGACGAGTAGAACGGGTCGGCGGTGATCTCGAATGGGATGCGCCGTTCTCGGACCATGGTCTTGGCGAACAGGTTGAATGCGGTGCTCATGGACAGCCCGAGTTCAGCGCACAGATCTGCCATCTCCTTCTTTGTGGCCTCATCGAGTCTGACGTTCACCAGCGTGGTTGCCATGGTGTTTCCTCTCATCAGCTAGTAGTTGAAAGTATGGTGTTTATATATTGATTATATAGCGAAATCAACCCATCACGGTGGACGTGGGTTGCACTCGCTCTTTCGATGTATCGGCTGCGCCCTCTGCGCGGCAAGTGGGCCAGAGAGGTGCTTCGTCGTCCCTGTTTCCGGAAGAGGTCGAGGGTGGCATGTCTGCATACGATGGCGAATGCTGGCAATGGCGGCCGGTACGATGGAGGTGTACCGGTTCGCAACGAAAGGAGCCTGCGATGTCCAACAGCATGGCCGATGGCGATATCATCTGGGCGCAGCGCAAACGCAACTGGTGTCGTACGCCATTCACCTTCACCACGTACACGTTGACCAACGATGAGATCGCGGTCAAGTCGGGAATCCTTCGCGAGACCTACGATGTGACGAAGCTGTTCCGTGTCGTGGATCTGACGCTTACCCGCACGCTGCTGCAGCGTCTGTTCGGCCTGTCGACGATCACGCTGGAGACGCGAGACCAGTCGTCCGGCGGCCAGCTGGTTCTCAAGAACGTCGTCCGGGGGTTCGATGTGCGCCGCGTCATCCAGCGTGCCGTGGACGAATCGCGCAACGTGAATCGCGTCAGCGCTCGCGAGTATATGGGCGACGGTTCGTACGAGGGCGGCTATGACGATGGTTACAACGGTGGCTATGACGATGGTGACAGGTAGGCGACTGCGTGCGGATGGGTGAGGCGGTTGCCTGACCGCCTTGTCGAATGGTTTGGTCGAATGACGTGGTCGAATGGCGTGGATGACGGTTGCGACACGGCGATCGCGACACGCGATTTGCATTCTGCGAAAGTTCGTATATGCTATGTGACTTGTGCGCAAGAGCAATCTTGTTCACAGGAAACATATTCCTGCGTAGCTCAGTTGGCAGAGCATCCGACTGTTAATCGGACGGTCGCTGGTTCAAGCCCAGCCGCAGGAGCCATCAGAACCCCGGGCGAGTCCCGGGGTTCTTTTGTATTATGACTCCCGTAGCGGGCGGCTCCCTGTCAAGGGGTTCTCAAGGCGGAGCTGATGGGTGGTTTGCGGTGAGGTTCCCCAACTTTCGGAAAGCGCTTACCGCGCGTGTTTCGCATCAGGTACAATGGCGTCCGGCACATGCCGGCACATACCGGCAGACAAACGGCGATCAGGCTGATCACAAGGAGGTACGAATCATGCTGATCCATCACGACAATCCGACCCGCGCCGACATGCTCGCCCACATGGGCAGCATCCAGCAGGCGGCCTACACGCGTCCGATCGAATACCAGGAGGGCCGCTCCCACGGCCTCAAGGCGATCGAGGTGAAGAACGGCCCGCTGCGCTTCATGTCGATGGCCGATCGCGCGCTTGACATCGCGCAGATCGAATACCGCGGCGAGAACCTGACGTTCCTGTCCAAGCCGGGCCTCAACGGCCGCAACCAGTTCGACACGAACGGTCTCGAGGCGCAGCGCTCGATCATGGGCGGCCTGTTCTTCACCTGCGGCTTCGAGAACATCTGCGCCCCCTACGTCACCCCGGCGGGCTCGAAGTATCCGGCCGGCAGCTTCCCGATGCACGGCCGCATTCGCACCACGCCCGCCGAACACGTCAGCTCCGACGCCTACTGGGACGCCGACGGCCGCTACGTGCTCAAGGTCTCCGGCGAGATGCGCGAGGCCGAGCTGTTCGGCGAGAACATGGTCCTGCGCCGCACGATCACCTCCGTGTACGGCACCTCCACGATCACCGTCGAGGATGAGGTGACCAACGAGAGCTTCCGCGAGGAGCCGCTGATGTGGATGTACCACTGCAACGTCGGCTGGCCGCTGCTCGACGACGGCGCCGAGGTCATCATCCCGAGCCGCAAGGCCACGCCGCGCGACGAGACGACCGCCGCCGACGACACCCCGTGGAGCCGGATCGGCGAGCCCGTCGCGAACAAGCCCGAAAGCGTGTATCTGCACGATCTGGCCGCCGATGCGGACGGCCGCAGCTTCGCCGGCGTCGTCAACCGCAGACTCGGCCTCGGCTTGAAGATCGAATTCGACGCCGCCGACTTCCCGTACTTCATGGAATGGAAGTCGATGGGTTCGGGCGATTACGTGGTCGGCCTCGAACCGTCGAACTCCAGCGTGCTCGGCCGCGGCTGGCACGAGCGGCGCGGCGACCTGCACACCCTCGCCCCGCAGGCGAGCGAGCGCAAGACCATCACGTTCACCGTCATCGAGGGCGATGCGGCGATCGACGAATTCACCGCTCGCCGCGACGCGGTGCTCGGCGCGTGACGTCCTCACCTGTGTGATCGTCGCATGATGCGGCGCTGGATGTGACGCCGGCGCGAGGCCCCGGACGGATCCGTTTGGTTCTCCGTCCGGGGCCTTTGTCGTCCCGTCATCGTCCTGCCATCATCCGCCATCGTCCACGAGGATGATTCTCCTGAGTAGGGGGTGTAGGGGGTTTCCGGGCCGACCCTGAAAATACCCTGATTACCCCATGAACATGCCTTGAAAACCGTGGCGATCACCAGTGACACATCCCATAATGAGCTACAGCAAAGCTACCGACAGCTGAACGAGTGGTGAATCTGCGGGGACGAGTCCCAGCGGATTACCAGCCGGGAATCATGGACGTCATCGTTCGGCGGGGTTCATCAGGAGGTGTGTGATGACGAATGGAGTGACGCGCGGAGACGGGGTGGACACCCGTACCGGAGACGACGCCGTGGTGAAGAGCCCGTCGGTTGTCCCGTCGGCTCTCTCGTCTGACGGAACGGCCGTCACGGCGGCATCGCGCGAAAAGGATGATCGCTCCCGAACTCGCCGCAACTGCCTCATCCAGCTCATCGTGCTGCTGATCTGCCTGTCGCTCGTCGCCGGCATCGCGTTGGCGGCGAACCTGCGCCGACGCGAGCGCGATGGGAGCGTCGTCTCACCGTCGTCCTTCGACTGGTTCGTGCGCCCGCTCGCGATCGTGCACCGCGGCGACGACTCCGCGCCCGAGAACTCGTTGCGCGCCATCGCCAACGCGGGCGCGCGCGGCGCCGACTACTCCGAGATCGACGTGCGACTCGACGCCGACGGCACGCCGGTCGTCTTCCACGACAGGAAGACCGGGCGACTGTCCGCCGACCATGTCGATGTGCGGGTCAAGGACCTGACCACGCGCGAACTGCAGCATATGCCGATGCGCCAGCACGGCGAGGACTACCATGTTCCGACCCTCGCGCAGGCCATTGGCGCCGCGCGGCACGCCAACGACCACACCGGTCTCCTCCTGGATCTGAAGACCGACGACCGTCACGCGCCCGCCTTGACCGACGCCGTGATGGCGCAAGTCGAGGAGTCGGAGTTCGCCGATCGCACGATGCTCATGTCCACCTCCGACCGTGCGATCTCCCTGATCCACAAGCGTCACCCCGACTGGTCCGTCGGCAAATGCGTGAGCCCGGTGCCAGGTTCGACGATCGAATGGCCCAAGGACTCGAGCTTCGTCGTCATGCGCGGCGATCGCATCACCCTTGGGGTCCTCGCCCGCGCCCGCAGGGACAACATCCCGGTGTTCGCCGGAGTGAGCGACGACTACCGTCAGGGCAATACGACCCTGAGCCTCGGCGCCGACGGCATCCTTGGAGGCAACGCCCGCAAGGTCGTCAACACCGTGGCCCGCCACGAGATCCGCGTCGACGATGAGGGCCTGAAGCACCTTACCGGCCTGGTATCAAGCAACTAACGTCCATTCTTCGGTTTGAACACCCATCCTCCATTCTGACGACCTTCGTTCCCCATCCGCCCATGATCGGGGAGTACGTCTTCGGGGACTACGGAAGCCCTGACCTCGTGGAACGTACGCTGAACCGCGGTCAGCATACGTGGAACGGGGGAATATCCCGATGATCCCATAAAAACGTACGCTGACCGCGGCTCAGCATACGTTTTCTTGGGGTATCGACCGGATAGCCCCCGAGAGCGTACGCCTACAACGGCTGGGCGTACGGTGTCCGTGGTCTCCGGCCGGATAGTCCCCGGGAACGTACGCCGGATGGCGGTGCGGTCGATGATCGGCGTACGCAAAACGTGGTCATCGACCCATCCGCCGCAACGAACGTACGCTACGCTGACGGGTAGCGTACGGTTCGTGTGGTCCGACCGTGGATAGTCCCGGGGAGCGTACGCCGCCATGGACGATAGGACGCCATGGTCGACCAATGATATGAAGGAGCGCATATGAGCGAGAAGATGGAAGCGGTCGCGACCTCCGAGGCGCCGGCCGCACTGGGTGCCTACAGCCAGGCGGTCAAGGCCAACGGATTCGTGTTCGTCTCCGGCCAGCTCGGCATCGACCCGGCCACCGGCGAACTGGCCGGAGACACCGCCGGCGAGCAGGCCGCGCAGGCCCTGAAGAACATCAAGTGCATCCTCGACACCGCCGGCACCGGCATCGAGCACGTCTGCCGCGCCACGATCTACCTGAAGAACGTCGCGGACTTCAAGGAGGTCGACGCCCGCTACGCCGAGGTGTTCATCGGCTCCGTCAAGCCGGCCCGCGTCGCGATCGGCGGCAACGACATCCCCAAGGGCGCGCTCGTCGAGATCGACGCGATCGCCGTCCTGTGAATCTCCCGGACTGATCCCGGACTGATCCCGGACTGACTCGAGCCGGCGTCGCCCCGTTGCTATCATGACGTACGTCATCGCACGGATGACGTACGGAAGGAGCACCATGACCGACGCCGGCACAGGCAGGGACGCAAACGGGAGCGACGCCGCCCCCACCGGACTCGAGCGACGGATGGAGTCTCGCCACCTGACGATGATCTCCCTGGGCGGCGTCATCGGCACAGGACTGTTCGTCTCCTCCGGCTACACGATCCACCAGGCCGGCCCGCTCGGCGCGATCCTCGCCTACGCGGTCGGCTCGCTGCTCGTCTACTGCGTGATGGTCTCGCTCGGCGAGCTGTCCGTCGCGATGCCGTATGCCGGCAGCTTCCACATGTACGCGAAGCGGTTCATCGGCCCCGGCACCGCGTTCGTGATCGCGGTCCTCTACTGGCTCAACTGGGCGGTCGCGCTCGCCAGCGAGTTCACCGCCGCGGGACTTCTGATGCAGCGATGGTTCCCCGGTTCGCCCACATGGGTGTGGTCGGCCGTGTTTATCGCCGTCGTGTTCGTGTTGAACATCCTGTCCGTGCGACTCTACGGCGAGGCGGAGTTCTGGTTCGCGTCGATCAAGGTGTTCGCGATCGTCGCGTTCATCGTCATCGGCCTGTTGGCGATCTTCGGCGCGATCCCGATCGCCGGTTACGATTCGGCGCCGTTGTTCGGCAACTTCGTGGCCGACGGCTGGTTCCCGAACGGCTTCGCGCCGGTCTTCTCCACCCTGCTGACGGTCGTGTTCGCGTTCTCCGGCACCGAGGTCGTCGGCGTCGCGGCCGGCGAGACGCGCGATCCGTCCAAGGCGATCCCGAAGGCCGTCCATACGACCGTATTGCGCCTCGCGATCTTCTTCATCGGTTCGATCGCCGTGATGGCCGCCCTGATCCCGTGGCACAAGTCGGGCGTCGACACCAGTCCGTTCGTGCTCGTCTTCCAGTCGATCGGCATGCCGTTCGCCGGCGACGTGATGAACTTCGTGGTCCTGACCGCGGTGCTCTCCGCCGCGAACTCCGGCCTGTACGTGTGCTCGCGCATGGTGTGGTCGCTCGCCAAGGAGCGGCTGATCCCGGCCCGATTCGCCAGAACCAACTTCCACGGTGTGCCCGTGTGGGCCGTCCTCTTCTCGATGGCGGGATCATTGCTCGCGCTTCTGTCGTCGGTCGTCGCCGCATCGACCGTCTATCTGGTATTGGTCGCCGTTTCTGGACTGGCGACTCTGGTCGTGTGGTTCTCGGTGTGCGTGTGCCACATCCGTTTCCGCCGTGAATGGCGACTCTCCGGTCATACGCCCGACGAACTGGGCTATCGCGCCCCCGGATTCCCGGTGCTGCCGTGGCTCGCGATCGCGATGTGCATCGGCGCGCTGGTCCTCGTCGCCCTCGACGACACCCAGCGCACGACGCTGTACTATATGATCCCCTTCACCGCCCTGTGCTATCTCGGATACCACCTCCTCAACCGCCATCGTCGCTCCGATCTCGGCAATCAGTGACGCTGACACCAGACGCTGACAGTGAAAGCGTCACATTTTCCCGAGATTTCTCCAGTACCCGGTAATAAGTGACGCTGAGCCAGAGGGAGCGTCACATATTCCCGAGATCAAGGGTTATTTCGGTAATTTGTGACGTTCGCATAAGGGGACTCGGGGAGAATTAGGGAGAACTGTGGGGAACTGGGTGTCTCCGGTGTCTCCATGGGGTCCCTGGTGCCACCCATGGTGTCTCCGGTTCCCCATGGTGGCTCCGGGGGATTTTGGGTGTCTCCGGGGCTGTCAGCGCGCCCGGTACCATGGTAAGAATGAATCCTGAAGCGTTGAGCGAACTCATTTCGCGTATTGCCCACGAGCTTGTCGTTGCCGGAAAGGCCGGACAGCTCACCGAAGATCTCATCCCCCCGGTCGCCAAATTCGCCGTGATGCGTCCGAAGGACCGCGCCCACGGCGATTGGGCGTCGAACGCCGCGATGCAGCTGGCCAAGAAGGCCGGCATGAAGCCGCGCGACTTCGCCGAGCTGTTCGCCGCTGAACTGACCGCCGCCGACGGCATCGCCAAGGTCGAGGTCGCCGGCCCCGGCTTCATCAACATCACCCTCGACTCCGCATCCGCCGCGGCCGTCGTCGACCAGATCCTCGAAGCCTCGAAGGTCGATTCCACGGTCGGCGAGGCCGTCTCCTCGTTCGGCCGTAACACCCACCTCGGCGGCGAGACCCTGAACCTCGAGTTCGTCTCCGCCAACCCGACCGGCCCGATTCACATCGGCGGCACCCGCTGGGCCGCCACCGGCGACGCGATGGCCCGCGTGCTCGAGGCCAACGGCGCCAAGGTCGTGCGCGAATACTACTTCAACGATCACGGCGAGCAGATCAACCGCTTCGCCAAGTCCCTCGTCGCCGCGTGGGCGCACGACAACGACCTCGGTGACAAGGGCTACCAGACCGAGACTCCGTTCGACGGCTACAAGGGCGCGTACATCGACGAGATCGCCCGCCGCGTCGAGGCCGAGGCCAGGGAGGACGGCGTCGACCTGACCGCCCTCGACCACGAGGATCAGGGCCTCAACGCCGACGGTGAGCCGATCGGCGAGTCCGATTCCGCGCTGCGCGAGGAGTTCCGCAAGCGCGCCGTGCCGATGATGTTCGACGAGATCAGGAAGTCGATGAAGGACTTCCGCGTCCACTTCGACGTGTGGTTCCACGAGAACAGCCTCTACCAGGACGGCGAGGTCGACAAGGCCATCGCCGTGCTGCGCGATCGCGGCGACATCTACGAGAAGGACGGCGCCACCTGGTTCGCGTCCACGAACCACGGCGACGACAAGGACCGCGTGATCATCAAGTCGAACGGCGAGTTCGCGTACTTCGCCGCCGACATCGCGTACTACTGGAACAAGCGCCACCGTCCGGAGAACCCGGCCGACGTCGCGATCTACATGCTCGGCGCCGACCACCACGGCTACATCGGCCGCATGATGGCGATGTGCGAGGCGTTCGGCGACAAGCCGGGCGAGAACATGCAGATTCTCATCGGCCAGCTCGTCAACGTGATGAAGGACGGCAAGGCCGTGCGCATGTCCAAGCGCGCCGGCAACGTCGTCACCATCGACGACCTCGTCGAGGCGATCGGCGTGGACGCCTCCCGCTACTCGCTGGCTCGCACCGACTACAACTCGCCGGTCGACATCGACCTGAACCTGCTCGCCTCCCACTCCAACGACAACCCGGTGTACTACGTGCAGTACGCGCATGCGCGCTCCTGCAACGTGGACCGCAACGCCGAGGCCGCGGGCGTCACCTTCGAGGGCGCCGATCTCGGCCTGCTCGACACCGAGGCCGACGGCGAGGTGCTCGCCGCGCTCGCCCAGTGGCCGGCCGTCATCAGGGAGGCCGGCGACAAGCGCGCCCCGCACCGCATCGCCCGCTACCTCGAGGACCTCGCCGCCGCATACCACAAGTGGTACAACGTCGAACGCGTCGTGCCGATGGAGCTGACCGACCTCGAATCGCGCGGCGACGAGGCCACCCGTGAGGCCCTGCGCATCGCCAAGGCGCCGGAACCGGCACGCGCTGCCGCCCGCCTGAAGCTCAACGACGCCGTGCGCGACGTGATCGCCTCCGGACTCGACCTGCTCGGCGTCACCGCGCCGGAGAAGATGTAAGGGTAAGGAGAATCGCATCATGCCCATCACCCCCATCTGGCCGGCCGCCTCGAGCGTCGACCCCGTGACCGGCGCCGCCCTGTTCCACGGGCGCACCGCCGAATCGCTGCTCGACGAATTCGGCTCGCCGCTCTACCTGATCGACACCGACGAGGTCGAGAACCGCGCGAAGACCTTCGTCAAGGCCGCCGCCGACGCGTTCACCACGTCCACCACGCATGTGAGCTTCGCCGGCAAGGCGTTCCTCTCCAAGGAGATCGTGCGCATCGTCACCTCCGCCGGCATGCTCGTCGACACCTGCTCGATGGGGGAGATGCGCATCGCCCTCGCCGCCGGCGCCCCCGGCCGCCGTCTCGTGCTGCACGGCAACAACAAGTCCGACGAGGAGATCGAACTCGCCATCGAGCAGGGCTTCGCGAAGATCGTCATCGACTCGCCCGACGAGCCGGAACGCATCGCCGCGATCGCCAAGCGACTCGGCAAACGCGCCAAGGTGATGCTGCGCGTCACCTCCGGCATCCACGCGGGCGGCCACGAGTACATCTCCACCGCGCACGAGGACCAGAAGTTCGGCGTCCCGTTCCTGCCCGCCGGTGCGGACACGTCCGCGCTCGCCGTGCTCGACGATCTGGACGACGTGACTCCCGCCGCCACCAACGCGCGACTCGCCGAGACCGAGGAGACGTCCCCTGCCGGCCACGAGCGCCAGCTGCGCTACGACGTCAAGTACCCGTACGACCTGAGCCACGAGGAGGTCTCCGAGAAGGACCGGGCGCTCGCCGCCGCGATGAGCATCGTGGCCGACGGCCCCGCGCTCGCGGTCCTCAAGGACATCCTCGCCCATGACGACACGCTCGAACTGGTCGGCATCCACTCGCACATCGGCTCGAACATCCATGACGCCGACGCGTTCATCCAGGCCGCCAAGCGCATGATGCTCCTGCGCAAGACCTTCTACGCGACCGACGCCTACACGCTGCCCGAGGTCGATCTGGGCGGTGGCTACTCCGTCGCGTACACCGACGGCGAGGATTCGATGGACGTGCGCGTCGAGCTCAAGCGTCTCGCCGATGCGGTCGCGGCCGTCAACCGTGCGCTCGGCATGCCCGCGCCCGCGATCAGCTTCGAGCCGGGCCGCTGGATCGTCGCCCCAGCCGGCGTCACCCTGTACCGCGTCGGTACGGTCAAGCCCGTCACGCTGGGCGCGCACGACGGCAAGCAGCCGACCGACAGGGACGGCAATCCGATCTCGGAGCGCGTGTACGTCTCCGTCGACGGCGGCATGAGCGACAACATCCGCCCGGCCCTGTACGGCGCCGACTACACCGCCCGACTCGCGAACCGCCGCGGATCGGACGAGACGATGCTCGCCCGCGTGGTCGGCATGCACTGTGAGTCCGGCGACATCGTCGTG
Organism: Bifidobacterium sp. UTCIF-38; assembly: GCF_006454495.1. NCBI lineage: Bacteria > Bacillati > Actinomycetota > Actinomycetes > Bifidobacteriales > Bifidobacteriaceae > Bifidobacterium > Bifidobacterium sp. UTCIF-38. The sequence goes on from NZ_JFAL01000023.1 coordinate 168,394, forward strand.
CACGAGGTGCGACTGCCCGCCGACACGCATCGCGGCGACATCCTCGCCGTGCCCGTCACCGGCGCGTACGGCCGCACGATGGCCAGCAACTACAATCAGGCGCTGATCCCCGCGGTCGTGGCCGTATGCGAGGACGGCGCGCATCTGATGCTGCGCCGCCAGAGCGTCGACGACCTCCTCGCCCTCGACGTGAGCGAGTGATGTCTGAGCGAGCCAACCACGCCGCGATATGACGAATCCGTCTCGCCGGGAAGCCTCCCAGCGAGACGGATTCGTCATATCAGGCCGGAAACCTCTCGTCTCCGAGCGATTCCGTCCTTGCGGCGGCCCCTACTTCACCGTCATCGAGCCGACGGGCTGGCCGGCGGCTACGGTTTCGGGGGCGTCGAGGTCGAGCGAGGCGATCGCGGCCGGGTTGGTGAACACGACGATCACGTCGGTGGGCTTGCCCGCGTCCTTGACGGCCTGGAGGTCCACGCGCTCGATCGGCTTGCCGGCGGTGATGGTCTGGCCTGCGGCGACGAGCATGTCGAACGGCTCGCCGTTGAGCTGGACCGTGTCGACGCCGATGTGCACGAGCACCTCGACGCCGCCCGGCGTGGTGATGCCGACCGCGTGCTTCGCGTTGGCGACGGTCGTCACCGTGCCGGAGACCGGCGCGACGATCGTGCCCGACGTGGGCGCCACGGCGAAGCCGTCGCCGAGGATCTTCGCGGCGAACGTGTCGTCCGGCACCTCCTCGACCGGCTTGTAGGTGCCGTCGGCCGGCGAGACGATGGCGAGCGTCTTCGACTCGGCGGGCTTGGATTCGGCTTCGTCCTTGTGGAACAGTCCAGAGAACAATCCCATGGTGATCCTCCTTGATATGGGTGCGTGATGCCTCGCGGCGGCGTCACGCCTTCCGGTGGATATCGGTCATAGCATCGCACACGGCCTGCACCTGCGTGCCGACGATGACCTGGATGTTCTTCTTGTCGAGCACCTTGACGCCCGGCACCAGCTTGCGGATCGCGTCCACGTCCACCTTGGAGGTGTCGTTGACGCCCATGCGCAGACGGGTGGTGCAGTTCTCGATGTCGACCACGTTGGCCTTGCCGCCGAGCAGCTCGTAGAGCTTCGCGGCGAGCACGGAGTCCTTGTCGCCCTTCACGGCGGCAGCGGCGGCACCGGCACCCGGCGCATCGTCGAACGCGGCGGAGGAGATGGACTCGTCGTCATCGCCACGGCCCGGGGTCTTCAGGTTGAACTTCTTGATCATGAAGTCGAACACGAAGTAGTAGATGACCGCGAACACGAGACCCTGCACGATCAGCATGAACGGCATATGGGCCCTCGGCACGTTGAGCGAGAGGAACCAGTCGATGAAGCCGGCGGAGAAGTTGAAGCCGGCGATCCACTGGAACGCCGCCGCGATGAACACCGACAGGGCGGTCAGCAGCGCGTGCACCACGTACAGCGGGAACGCGGCGAACATGAAGGAGAACTCGAGCGGCTCGGTCACGCCGGTGAGGAACGCGGCGAGACCTCCGGCGAGCATCAGGGAGCCCACGGCCTTCCTGTTCTGCGGCTTGGCGTTGCGGTAGATCGCGAACGCGCCGGCCGGCAGACCGAACATCATGATCGGGAAGAAGCCGGCCTGGTACATGCCGGTGACGTACTGACCCCACGGGTGGAAGCCGCCGGTCGCCAGAACCGCGGCGGTCTTGCCGTCGAGGCCACCGGTGCCGCTCCAGAACTTGGTGATGTCGTCGATGCCCGCGAGGTTGAACCAGAACACGTTGTTGAGCGCGTGATGCAGACCGGTCGGGATGAGCAGACGGTTGAAGAACGCGTAGATGCCGGCGCCGACCGCGCCCATGCCCATGATGGCCTCACCGAAGGCGACCAGGCCGTTGTAGATGAGCGGCCAGATGAACAGCAGCAGCAGCGAGATGACCGACATCAGGGCTGCGGTCAGGATCGGCACGCAGCGGCGGCCGGAGAAGAACGCTAGGAAGTCGGGCAGCTTGGTCTTGTGGAACTTGTTGTACAGCGAGCCGGCCACGCAGCCGACCATGATGCCGAAGAACACGTTCTTGTTGCCGATGGCGCCCGCGGCGAAGGCCGCCGGCGGGTTCTCGCCGTCGAAGCCGAGGAACATCGAGGCCGATCCCATGATCGTCGTGACGGTCATGAAGCCGACGAGACCGGAGAGGGCCGAGGCGCCGTCGCGCTCGCGGGCCATGCCGACGGCCACGCCGACCGCGAAGAGCAGACCGAGGTTGTCGAGGATCGCCGAGCCGGTCTTGCACAGGTACGCGGAGACGACGTTGTTGCCGCCCCATCCGCTTGGGTCGATCCAGTATCCGATGCCCAGGAAGAGCGCTGCCGCAGGCAGACACGCGACGGGCAGCATAAGCGCGCGGCCGAGCCGCTGAACGTATGCCTTCATTTTTCCTTATACCTCCCTCTTGAGGGTTTCGAGCGATGTGGTACTTCCTTCTGCGTCATCGCTCGCCGCGCACGTACCGTCGTTGGTCCGGCGCCGCGTTAAGTTACCGCAGCATCGCTTCAGCGACCATCGTACGCTATGCGCAACATACGTCGCAACTATTTCGTTAAGAGACTATGCGTTAATCTGCCCGAAATCCGCGATGCATACGTATGCCTGAAATCCCGCACGGCTACGGCCGTCTCGATTCCGCTTCGCGCTTGTTCGGACGCGGCCGACGGCTATATTCGTTAAGGAAGTTGTCAATCGGCGTGTCGGAAAGATTCCGTAGGATGGAGTCATCCGACATCGCCGTGATGTGAATGCGATACTGGTGTTGGTCCCATGTTCCATGGGGCCAATTGCAGATTTTTCAGGAGGATTCGTACAGTGGCTTTCGATAACGCAACCCCCATCCGCGTCGGCCTGCTGGGCGCCGGCACCGTGGGCTCCCAGACCGCCCGTCTCATCGTCGAGCAGAAGGACGAGCTCGCCGCCCGCATCGGCCGCCCGATCGAGCTGACGGGCGTGGCCTGCCTCGATCCGAAGGAGACCGAGAAGTTCCCGTGGATCGACCAGTCGATCGTCACCACGGACACGATGGGTGTGGCCACAAGCTCCGACATCGTCATCGAGCTGATCGGCGGCACCACCGTGGCCCGCACGTTCGTGCTCGCCGCGATCGAGTCCGGTGCCTCCGTCGTCACTGCGAACAAGGCCCTGCTGGCCAAGTACGGTCCGGAGATCTATGCCGCGGCCGAGGCCAAGGGCGTCGACATCTACTTCGAGGCGGCCGTGGGCGGCGCGATCCCGTTCCTGCGCCCGCTTCGCGAATCCCTCGTCGGCGACAAGGTGACGAGCATGCTCGGCATCGTCAACGGCACCACCAACTACATCCTCGACGAGATGACCGTCAAGGGCCTCCAGTTCGACGACGTCCTGAAGGACGCGCAGGCCAAGGGCTACGCCGAGGCCGACCCGACCGGCGACATCGAGGGCTACGACGCGGCGAACAAGGCCGCGATCATGGCCACGCTCGGCTTCCACACGCCCGTCACCATCGACGACGTGTCGGTCGAGGGCATCACCGCGATCACCGCCGACGACATCGCCGCCGCCACCGCCGAGCACAAGGTCATCAAGCTGCTCGCCGTCGTCGAGAACGGCGAGGCCGGTGTCTCCGCCCGCGTCTACCCGGCGCTCATCTCCGAAAGCCATCCGCTCGCCAGCGTGCACGGCTCCTTCAATGCGATCTTCGTCAAGGCCGAGGCCGCCGATGACCTCATGTTCTACGGCCGCGGCGCCGGCGGCGCTCCGACCGCCTCCGCCGTCGTCGGCGACGTCGTGACGGTCGCCCGCCACATCGCTGCGGGCTGCACCGGCCCGTCCATCCCGCTGTACAAGGACCTGAAGAAGGCCCCGATCAACGCCTCCAAGGCCGCGTTCGCCGTGCGATTCCTCATCCACGACAAGCCGGGCGTGCTCGCGGCGATCGCCGCCGAGTTCGCGAAGAACGGCGTGTCGATCAACGGCGTCAACCAGGACCTGAAGCCCTCGCTCAAGGCTCCTGGCTACGACGGCGAGGTCCAGCAGCTGCGCCTCGTCACGCACCTGACCGACGAGGTCACGCTGCGTGAGACGGTCAAGGCCGTGCAGGCCCTCGACTTCGTCACCGGTCAGCCGTCCATCCTGCGCGTGCTGGACTGAGGCACGGCGCGCGATGAACCCCATCTGCAACAGCGTCCACGTACGCGTTCCCGCGACGAGCGCGAACCTCGGCTCCGGCTTCGACACGGTCGGCCTCGCGCTCGACTACCACGACGAGCTCACCTTCACCCTCAACGACGATCCGTCCGACGGCGTCGCCCACGTGACCATCCACGGCGAGGGCGAGGACACGCTCCCGCGCGACGAGACGCATCTGGTCGTCTCCACGTTCCGCCGTGCGTGCGCCACGCTCGGCCTCGGCCGTCTCGGCTTCACGCTCGAGGCGACGAACAACATCCCGCAGGCGCGCGGCATGGGCTCGTCCGCCGAGGCGATCGTCGCCGGCATCGCGGCGGCGGCCGCGTTCGCGCAGCCCGGCGAGCTCAACCGTCCGGCCATCTTCGACATGGCCGCGGTCATCGAAGGCCACCCGGACAACGTCGCGCCGGCCGTGTTCGGCGGACTGACCGTCTCGTGGGACTTCACGACCGCCGAGGGCGTCGGCTCGGTCGCCATCCCCGGCGGCGAGCCGCTGCACGGCGGCTTCCACACGATCAACTACCCGGTCGATCCGGCGATCACCGCGGCCGTGTTCGTGCCCGACTACGAGCTGTCTACAGAGAAAGCGCGTCAGGCGCTGCCCAAGGAGATCCTGCACAAGGACGCCGTCTACAACGTCTCGCGCGTGGGGCTTCTGCCCGCCGCGATGAACCCGGTCGTGCTCGCGCAGGCCGCGGCGCAGGGCGGGGCCGAGTCGCTGGGTGCGGGTGTCTCGGGTGTCTCGGGCGTCGCCGGCACCGCGACCGCCGTCAGCCCGGCCGCGTTCGCCACGGCCGCCGCGCAGGCCAACGCGCTGCTGTTCACCGCCACGCAGGACCGTCTCCACCAGCCGTACCGCGGAGGCCTGATGCCGCCGTCGACCGAGCTGATCGAGCTGTTCCGCTCCAAGGGCTACGCGGCCGCCGTCTCCGGCGCCGGCCCTTGCGTGCTCGTGCTGCACTACGGCGACTCCCGCGCCGCGATCGACGAGGTCGCCGCCTCCCAGTTGGCCTCCGGCCACTGGAAGTCCCTGCATCTGCCGATCAACACCACCGGCGTCGAGATCGAACGCAGCTGATCATCATGTGAAATCGATGGCTCCTTCGACATGAGGGGGCCATCGGCGTATCAAAGGAGTCGTCCCATGTCCGTTCCCGTGATTCTGGCCTCCAAATCCCGCCCGCGCCGCGACGTGCTGTACTCGGCCGGTGTCTGCCCGACGATCCGCGTCTCGCACGTCGACGAGCCGGCCGCGCTCGAGGACTTCGCGCGCGAGCACGGCGTCACGGTCAATGATCTGAGCGTCGAGCAGCGTGTGACGGTTCTCGCCGGTGCGAAGGCCGACGCCGTCTACCGCGCCTACCGCGAGGTCGCCGCGACGGCCGCCGCCGCGACCGGCGAGCGCGTCATCGCCTACCCGCTGCGCGCCGAGGAGGTCATCGCCGAGGACGAGGCGCGCGAGGCGTCCGCCGCCGTGACCGTCGCGCCGGAGTCGATCGACTATTCGAAGGACACGATCGCCACGACGCGCGACTTCTCCGGCGTCGACATCCCGACCGTCACCGAGCCGATCTCCAACGTCGTCGCGCTTCAGCCGGGTCTGACGCGCGCCGAGGTCGGGCCGCTGATCATCGGCTGCGATTCGATGTTCCTCATGGACGGCGAATGCTACGGCAAGCCGCATAGCGCCGACGTGGCGCGCGAGCGCCTGCGCCGCATGAGCGGTGCGACCGGCGAGCTGTGGACCGGTCACTGCGTCATCGACTTCGCCTCCGGGCGTGTCGCGCGCGGTGCGAGCCGGGCGATCGTGCATTTCGCCGAGTTCTCCGCTCACGACATCGAACGCTACATCGCCACCGGCGAGCCGCTCGAGGTGGCCGGATCGTTCACGCTCGAGGGCTTCGGCGGCGCGTTCATCGAGTCGATCGAGGGCGATCCGCACGGCGTCATCGGCATCAGCCTGCCGTTGCTGCGCCGACTGGTCGGCGAGCTCGGCGTCGCATGGACGGACCTGTGGAACGTGGTGCGCGGCGAGAGTGAGCCCGGCGTGTTGGGCGCCGACGGCAAGGAGCTGCCGCCGAAGGAGAACGTGCATCAGCCGGGCGATGGCTGGGTCGACTGCGCGTGCGGCCGCAAGCACTGGGGCACCAACGGCGCCTCCGGCATCCTTTTGGCCCGTCGCGACCCGCGTAGCGGCGAGGTGACGCATGTCGTCATGCAGCATCGCGCGAAGTGGTCGGCCGAGGGCGGCACCTGGGGCATTCCGGGCGGGGCCACCGCCGACGGCGAATCGCCGATCGAGGGCGCGCTGCGCGAAAGCTACGAGGAGGCGAACATCACCCCCGAGGACATCGAGGTGGTCGGCTCCTACCGTGAGGACCACGGTCCGTGGGCCTACACCACGGTCTTCGCGTTCGAGCGTCCGGGCCGTGCCGTCCTGCCGCACGCGAACGACGACGAAAGCATGGAGATCGCGTGGATGCCGCTGGCCCGCATCCCGGATCTGAAGCTCCTGACCGCGATGAAGACCGACTGGCCGCGTTTCGAGGCACGACTGAAGTCCCTGGCCGCCGCCTATCAGGGCAGGTAGAGCCCTTTAGGCCTAGGCCTCCCGCGGCGGTACCGTGCTTTCGCGCGGCACCACGCGGGTGGGCAGGATCACGTGCATTTCGGTCGAGCGGTCCTCGCGGGTGTCGACGATCATCTGGACCGCACGCTGGGCGATCTCGCTGAACGGCTGATGGACGCTGGTCAGCGACGGCATCAGATACTCCGAGGGGAAGATGTCGTCGAAGCCCATCACCGACAGATCGTCCGGCAGGTGCAGCCCGTGTTCGCGGGCGGCGCGGTAGGCGCTCACCGCGGACAGGTCGTTGCAGCAGAAGATCGCAGTGGGGCGGGGGAGATTGTCGTTCGACGCGCCCGATCCGTCGCCCATCTCGATCAACTCGCACGCCGCCTGATAGCTCGATTCGGCGGGGAAGTAGTCGCCCTGACGCACGTACGCCTCCGGCAGTGGCACGTGCGCCTGTTCGAGCGCCGCCTCGAAGCCGCTGTATCGCGCCAGCCCGGTCTGCAGGCTCTTGGGGCCGCGGATCACGCCGATGCGCCGGTGCCCGAGCGAGAGCAGATGTCTGGCGGCCTGGTATCCGGCGGTCCAGTTGTCGATCGCCACGCTCATCACGTCCGTGTCGACCGTGTCGATCGGGTCGATGACGACGACTGGGATGTTGCGCGTCTTGAGCAGTGACTTCGCCAGATCGTTGAGCCCGCCCATCTGCTGGAGGATCACGCCCTGGGGGTTGCGGTCGATGATGCCGCGGAAGCATTCCTCGGTGGCGTCGCCGTTGTTGGTCTGCGTCACCGTGATGGCGAGTCCTGCCTGCTGCGCCCAGTACGAGGCGTATTTGATGAGTTCCATCGTGCCGTTGTGCGCGATGTACTCCACCACCAGTTCGATGGTGGGGGAGAGCTTCGTGCTCACCAGCGGGCGCGAGTAGCCGTGCTCGTGCAGCACCTTCTCGACCTGACGCCGTGTCTCGTCGGAGACGCCCGGGCGGCCGTTGATCACCTTCGATACGGTCGACGCGGAGACGCCGATCAACTGGGCCAGTTCGCTGACCTTGAGTTTGGGGGAGTCGTCGCGGGCATCATCGTCCATGATCCCCTCCTTTGCATTCTGTTCTGTTCTGTTATCTCGGTTATCGCCCCCGCACTTCCTGGCTTCGCCCGGATGCCCGTGCTTCATTCACCGTACATGGGCGGTCCGATTGCGGCGGCTGTTCGGTGGTGTATCCATTATTGCGTATCAGTTCACGGTTTTTCGTGTTTTTCCCTGTTTCTTCATTTTATCTGACAAAAATTTCGTGAGTCGCATTGCACTTTTCGTGTTTCGCGATTATCCTGAAACCATCGGTCAGCAACGGCAAAGGAGCCCGAACACATGAGTACGATCACCCAGGTCAAGACCTACGATTTCCGATTCCCCACGTCGACCACGCTGTCCGGATCGGACGCGATGAACCCCGATCCCGACTACTCGTCCGCATATGTCGAGATCTCCACCTCCGCCGACGACGGTATCAAGGGCGTCGGCTTCGTGTTCACCATCGGCCGCGGCAACGACGTGGTGTGCAAGGCCATCGAATCGATGTCGCAGGTGCTCATCGGCCGCAACGTCGAGGAGCTGCTCGACAACATGCGCATCGCCTGGGACCTGTTCGTCCACGACTCTCAGCTGCGCTGGCTCGGCCCCGAGAAGGGCGTCGAGCACATGGCCATCGGCGCCGTGCTCTCCGCGCTGTGGGACATCAAGGCCAAGCGCGCCGGCAAGCCGCTGTGGCTGCTCCTGTCCGAAATGGAGCCCGAGGAGCTCGTCGCCACGCTCGACTTCCGCTACCTGACCGACGCCCTGACGCCCCGGGAGGCCATCGAGATCCTCAAAGAGGGGCAGAAGGGCAAGGCCGAACGCATCGCCCACCTCAAGGAGGTCGGCTACCCCGGCTACTCCACCGCCGCAGGCTGGCTCGGCTACTCCGACGAGAAGATGGTCGCGCTCGCCAAGGAGGAGACCGAAGTCAAGGGCTTCAAGCAGATCAAGCTCAAGGTCGGTCACAACATCGACGACGATCTTCGCCGCCTCGCCAAGGCCCGCGAGGCGATCGGCCCGGACGTGCGCCTCGCCGTCGACGCGAACCAGGTGTGGGACGTGCCCACCGCCATCGCATGGATCAACAGGTTCCACGACTTCGACCTCGCATGGGTCGAGGAGCCGACCAGCCCGGACGACGTGATCGGCCACGCGACGATCGCCCGCGCCATCAACCCGATTCCGGTGGCCACCGGCGAGCAGATGCAGAGCCGCATCCTCTACAAGCAGTACCTGCAGGCCAACGCGTTCGGCATCATGCAGATCGACGCCACGCGCGTCGCCGGACCGCAGGAGATCGTCCTCGAATACCTGATGGCGAAAAAGTTCAACAAGCCCGTCTGTCCGCACGCGGGCGGCGTGGGCCTGTGCGAGGCCGTATGCCACTTCGCGATGTTCGACTACGTCGCCGTCTCCGGCACGATGGACGGTCGCATGATCGAATACGTCGACAACCAGCACGAGCATTTCGTCCACCCGACCGAGATCAGGAACGGCAACTACGTCGCGCCTCTCGCCCCGGGCAACGGCACCGAGATGACGCTCGAAACGGCGGAGAAGTACCTGTACAAGGGCTGAATCGCCGTAACCATCACACTTCCCGCCCTCGGGCGGGGCATAACTGAACATAATTGAACATACCCATAACTGAACATAACTGAACATAACCGCAGACAACAATCCGTCCGGGGCGCCGCAGCCCCGGACGGGCGTGCATGGTCCACATGCACGCAACCGCAGCATAAGGATGGACGAAGGAGTTCCCATGGATCTGCATCTCGAAGGCAAGGTCATCATCATCACCGGCGGCTTCAAGGGCATCGGCAAGGGCATCACCCTGCAGCTGGCCCAGGAGGGTGCGATTCCGGTGGTCATCAACCGTTCGGACGACGCGCTCGAGGAGTTCAAGAAGGACATCGAACAGTACACGACCAACTACGACGTGCACCTGCTCGACCTGAACGACACCGACAAGATCGCGCCGATCGTCGAGGAGACGTACAAGAAGTACGGCCACATCGACGGCATCGTCAACAACGCCGGCAAGAACGACAACAAGGACCTTGAGACCACCAGCTGGCAGGAGTTCGAGAAGTCGATCCACGGCAACCTCACCCACTACTACGAGCTCGTCCACGCCGCGGTGGCCTACCTGAAGGAAAGCCACGGCGCGATCGTGAACATCACCTCGAAGACCGCCCTGACCGGCCAGGGCAAGACCAGCGCCTACGCGGCCGCCAAGGGCGCGATCCTGGGACTCACGCGCGAATGGGCCGCGGCCCTCGTCAATGACCGCGTGCGCGTCAACGCCATCGTCGTCTCCGAATGCTGGACCCCGCTGTACGCCAACTGGATCAAGACCTTCGGCGATGAGGCCGCCCAGCAGGCGCGTCTGTCCCTCATCACCGACAAGATCCCGCTGGAGCACCGCATGACCACCCCCGAGGAGATCGGCAACGAGGCCGCGTTCCTGCTCTCCGACCGTTCAAGCCACACCACCGGCCAGTGGGTCTTCGTCGACGGCGGCTACGTCCACCTCGACCGCGCCCTGAGCTGACGAAAACGGTCCGGTGTGCCGTCGCGTGATCGATCCTCGATCGTGACGACACCAGCGAAACGGTTCGATGAAGACCGTTTCAAGCCCGTTATAAT
>NZ_JFAL01000024.1:0-153873 GCF_006454495.1 Bifidobacterium sp. UTCIF-38
ATATATCCGTCCACTGGCTTGCCGATTTGCAGTCGGCGGGCTGCCGCCCACCATGTGCATTGGCCGGTCGCATAGGTGGTGATCTTGCCTACAGGCGTGTCGGTCGCCGCCACATCCACGTTCAGCGTGCCGGACTGCATGACCAACGGAGGCGTGAGCTTGCCGATGGTTCGTCCTGCCGTGGCCGAGCAGCCGCCTCCCGCATCGATTGCCGGCTTCACGTTGTCGAGATACCGTTTAGTAATGTTGGGAATATCCGGGTACTTCATCAGGTTGCCTTCGCCGGCGTTATGGGCGATGACCAAAGCCGTCAGGTCGTCAAGCTCGACGAACGGCATGCCCGGATGCTTGGCCTTAAGTTGTTTAACGCCTTCCAGACGGTTTTTCAGGTACATGCCGCCGTAATGGGCATGGACCATGGGATCGGTAATGCCTTCAGGTGGCGTCCGGTCGGCGCCTTCGGGATGCACGCCGCGCCATACGCTCCTGTTCATCTGCAACAATCCCCATGTTCCGCCGTTGCTGTCATCGGCATACGCATCCGGTCGGAAACCGGATTCCTGCTTCATGATCGCCGCGATGAAATCAGCGCTCAATCCGCTCGATCGGGCCGCCTCGCTTACCCATGGCTTCGCCTCATCCGGGACCTCGATCACACTGGCCTCGCAACCTCCGTCATCTCCGACGGCAACGGTGGGGATGAACCACAACAGCAGGCTGAAGATTATCAGCACCGCCGCCGCGCCCAATAGGAATGGAATGCTGACCGCAGCTGATGCCGATACTGCAACACCGGCCTTCACCGCCGTTATAGTCCGAGAAACCGCCTGCGTGACCTGTCGTACAACCTGCGTCGAAGCTCTGGCCGCGGATTTGGCCCCCTGAATACATGATTGTACGGTCTTGCCGGAACGCCTCACACGCTTGGCACGAGCCGGAGCCGTTCTTCCTGCCGTGGCTAGTGCCGTTAAACCTCTTGCGGTATTTCTTGTGCGAATAATGCCGGTCACGCCGTTACGTATCCGGCTTGCGGGGACCATTGGTGATAACAAGTCGTCGTCCTCGCTGGTCTCCGTCTGTGACGATTGCGATTCAAGCACGGACCGTGTCGCCTTCACACTACGGTTCAAAGCGCTGACGGTTGTTGTGCCGATTGGGCGCGATGCTTCGGATTGACTGTTCCTGATGGCGGTTCGCGGCTGTTTCAGCCCGGCCAGCATTGGGCCATGGGAGAGTCCATTGACATGACGGACTTTCAAGCCATGAATCGTGCCGTTCGGCCGAACGAGATTGCGTGTGGCGCGGAATGAGTCGGAAGTGACGGGTCTCATTCGGGCTTCCGATCCTCGAATTTCGTGGTATACAACCGGTAGAGCAGACTATCGGCATCGATACGTCCGTCGAACGGTATGAACGCGGTGCCGCTCTTGGCCATGCCCTGACCGGGCTGCACTCCGGTGAAGAACGTCCGCTGCTCATCGGACAGTTTCAATAGTTCGCAGAGGGCGTCGGCGTCCGTGGCGGTCTGGTTCAGCAGCAACAGGAAGTCACTGTTCGCGAGCATCAGACGCGCGTCCTGATTGGCCAATAATTCCTCGATGTTCTGCGTGATACCCGTGGGGCACAAGCCCCATTTGCGTGCACGTTTGTACAGACGCAGGAAATACTCGGCCGCATATCGGTTCGAAAACAGCAGGTGGAACTCGTCCACCCACAGCCAAGTGCGTCGGCCGAGCCTACGATTCCTGACTACCCGGTTCCATATCTGATCCAGAACGACGAGCATGCCAAACGTGCGCAACTCCGCTCCCAGACCGGAAACGTCATAGACCAGGAACCGGCTGGACGTGTTCACATCGGTGGTATGGGCAAAGGCGTTCAGACTGCCAGTCGCATAGATCTCCAATGCACGTGCCGCGTCACGGGCGTCCGGCTCGTTCAAAGCCGCGAGGCGATCGTGTAGGGTGACGAGTGTGGGCATGCCCAGTTCGGGATTCTCCCTCACCTCGCGGTACATGTCGATAACCGTGCGGTCGATCAGGCTGCGCTGCATGCGGTCGATGCCGTCCTGTCCGCCGATCAGCACGCCGAGCATGTTCAGCACGCTCGCGCATTTCGACCGTATCGGATCGCCTTCGGAATCATCCTCATACTCGATGTCCAATGCATTAATATGCGCGTGTGACGATTCCCCGATCTCGACTCGCTCACCGCCAAGGCCGTCACACAGTGGCGTGAATTCGCGTTCCGGGTCGATGACAATCAGATCATCGTTCGGACGGGTCAGATAGATCTGGGTGATCTCGTTCTTCGCCGCTTGGCTCTTGCCTGAACCTGTCGTACCTAAAACGAATCCGTTGCCGTTCATGCCTTGCGTGCGGTCTATGACCACAGGATTGCCGGTGCGCGCGTTCGCCCCATGGAACACCCCACCCGGCTCATACAGCTCCTGCGACGTGAACGGCACCAGAATCGCCGCACTCGACGTGGTCAGCGTACGACGCATCGGCGGCAGAGGATTACCCAACGGCAGTGCGGCGTTCAATCCCTCCACCTGTATGTAGGCCAAGGTCTCCGCTACGCATGACTGCCCGTCGACTGCGGCCATCACGTCGCGCACCGTTTGATCCAATTGTTCGCGGTTGTCCGCCGACACATCCACGACCATGAGGGAATCCACCAGACAGTCGCCGTTATGCTCCAGATCATCGCGCAGCTCGCCCGCCTGGGTCATGGATTCCTGCAGCTCATGAGGCAGCATGTCTTCGGGCAGATGCTGCTTGCGGTTCTTACGCCGCTCGTCGATCGCCTGCATATCCATCTCGGCGATCGTCCGATTCACGAGCTTCAGACCATCGGCTTTGCCCCGCGGCGACAGATGGATACCTACCGTGATATCAGCTTTGATGTCAGTGATGGACGACACCAGTTGATCACTCAGATAGTCCGGGTAATCCCGCATCAGGAGGCACTGATGCCACGTCTCCGTAGTGCTCGAGCTCAGCCGGAGCCGACGGCAGTCCGACATGTCCACGGCGAACGGTGCCACGTAATCCTTCGTGGACACGCCATGCGACCTCATGAATCCATCCTCGTCAAACATGAATCGCGTGTCACGGCGCAACATCCTATGCAATACCGCCAGCCGTGACTGACGGTTCAATCGGACACCAACGCATCCGCCCACCGACCGCAGTTGCGCCGTGGCACGCAACGCGGCACGGTTCAGCAGCGTAATCGCACGTTCCCCATCCCGCTCACGCAACGTCAGCGTCAGATACTTGTCCGTCACCGCGCCCTGCGAACGGCCGGCGAGACGCCGACGCACATTGCGGTTGAAGTCCCCGCGCAATCCATCCAACGCATCGCCCCGAAGCGGCATGGCGATGCTGCGCGTCACCTCCTCGGGATCCAGCATGCGTGTGGCGACCGTGATCTGGACTCCCATGTTCTCGCCGACCGAGTTCAGGAAACGTCCCCACCGGTCCACGACATCCAGCTTCTGATCCTGTGTCGCGACCTGATAATTAATGTCGCTGATCCGCAGCGACACACTCCACCGGTCGCCGCCAAGGAATGCAATGCCATTGGGCAGCATCGAATCATAGCCAAGCAGCTCCTTCGACGAGCGAGGCAAGCGACGATTCCCGGATTGCTTGTTCCCGGCCTTTCCATGCCGTTTGCCGCTGCTTTTGACCGCTTTGCTGTCGCTGATGTCAGACATGACGACGTACACTCCTTCCCTTGATCCGTCTACGGGTCTTCTCTTTCAACGACGGTTTGCCGGGAAGCCTCACAGGAACATAGGGTTCAAGCAGGTAGACCTTCGGCCCGAAACGCTGGCGCAGCATGTATCCCAGATACCGTTCCGGCTTCAGTCCCTTCGGACGCCACCAACCCCACAGTGCGAAGGGCAGACACACTACAAACAGCAGATACGACCCCAGATCGGACAGCCCCAGCGACCAGAACAACACCGCCTCACCTCCGCCCAGGACAAGCATGCATGCGGCGGCCGCCAGTTGGCGCCAGCTCAGTCCCCACATCACCTTCGCCTCGACATTGGCGATCTCCTTATACGCGCGCATCTGCAGCATGAAATATCCTTTCCATCGGCCCCGATCTCGATAGACGGCTATTCGCCGCCCGCTATGGCCCGGCTAACACGCTGACTCACAGCGATCACGAAGAACAGCAGAAGGCTTGCCATCATGAGATTGCCGAAGTTGCCCGTCACCCACGCCACCATGCCCTTGTCCGCCGAATCCGGGATCTTCACGGCATCGACCACGATCCGCTGATAGAACACCAGACAGATGAATACGCACACCGCATTCACCGACGTGCGCGCATACGACTTGAAGAACCCCACGCCAATCGGCTTGGTGTCCTCATGCACCAGAAACGCGAACGGCAACGACTGAAACGCTGTCAGCGCATACAATTCGATGAACCGCACATACAGCACCACCGTGAACGCCACCGACGCCAACTGGGACAACAGCCACGGGATCACCAGCAGAAAGAACAACGCCGCTTGACCCATCACCCCGGCATCGCGAATCTGGTCGCGCATCAGATCGCCCAGCTGCCCGCCGTCGCCCGTCGCCTCATAAGACATCTGTGAGGACACGCCCTGCATGAGGAATTGCGTGACTTGATTGAACATCCGAATGAATAGGCTGGCGTTCTGCACGGCGATGAACACCAGCGCGATTTTGAACATGGTGCCGGCCACGATCTTCACACCCAGGTCGCGGTCCGTCTCGATGCGCGTCGAGTTACGTGCCAGCTCCAATGTGAACATGACCGCAAGCACTACCGACGTTAAGGGCTTGACAGCGACTCCGTGAACATTCACCGCCAACTGGTAGAGAGCGGGATTCCATGTCTCCGGCGTTCGAGACAATAGGCCAGCTGTGATCGAACCGGCCCCTCCGCCGCCGATCATGTTGAGCATCGCCACGATGAAATCCTCCACGACAGGCCCCGAACCAGCTCAGCCCAAAGCCACCGCGTTGAAAACCTGCGCGGCCGCGATGATCATACCGCCGCCCACGATCTGCCATAATCCAGACTGCGTCTGCGGACCATTATGATCCTTCAGTCCACCGCCGAACGTGACTGCGCCCCATACCAGCCACAGGCCGCCGCCGATGGTGGCAAATCTGACGAACAACTGCAACACCTGATTCAACAAATCCACGACGGCCTCCTCTGATGACAATCAAGGAGCCCGACAGGAAACGGTCTCCATTGACACTCATCGTCAGGGAAAACCAACAGGATAGCGGCGGACAGAAGAGCCACGTTGCTCCTATGGATAGAACTATTCCCATCTTGGGTGGCGGCGGAAAAGGAAGAGGACAGGGGAAGCTCGCCTCTTCGATTCATAGCGCCACATTCGGCGGAATCAGAGCTGAGTGTGACGGCTACCGAACCGTCATCGGCATATGCGCAGCTGTACTGAGGAGCTGACGTCTTGCCGCGCATATTGCAAATTCGCAAAGCCCGGAGGAGAGTCTGCAGTGAGAGCATCTTCAGAATGGCGGGTATGCCAACTAAGATATACTCGCCATCCTATGCATTGCCCCTCTAGTCGGGACATACGCAGTCTATCAACCGCAGGCAACTTCGAACAGTGACTTCGAACACTGGAGATGCCGAGGTTTTTCGAATCCCGGGTTATGCTGTAGTAAAACCCTTTACTAAAATTCACCGGGGAGGATGTCATGGCCACGCTCAAGGAAGTTGCGGAACGTGCCGGGGTGTCGCAGAGCACGGTGTCGCGCTTGCTGAACGATCCGTCGTTCTCCATCAAGGAGGAGACGAAACGACGCGTGTTTCGCGTGTGTGAGGAACTTGGGTACCGTAATGTGTTCCGTCCGGCGATTGCGGTGCTGGATGCTCCGCCGTCCGGGGAGGAATTGCAGGACGCGTATTTTGCCGACTTGCGTGAGGTGCTTACGGCATGTGCGGAATCGATGGGATTGGATCGTCCCACGTTCATTCACTCCATACATGAGTTGGTTGAGCGGTCATCGGAATTCGACGGGTTCATGACGGTGGGGGCCACAGTGTTTCCATCCGATGAGTTGCATTCATTGCACCGAGTATTGCCACATGGGGTGTGCATCGACACGAATCCAGCACCGCACCTGTTCGACTCCGTACGGCCTGATTTGTCGCAGACGATGCTGGACGCCCTGGACGCGATGATCGAGACGGGACGTAGTCGCATCGCGTTTCTCGGTGGCGTGGGCAGCATCATGGGCACGCATGACTATCCGGAGGATATCCGCGAATTATCGTTCCGCCAGTGGGCCGCGCATCTGGGATTGGAAACAGAAGGATTGGTGTATTCGTCCGGCACGTTCACCGTGGAGAACGGCTATCGTCTCGCAGAGCGATTGGTGACTGACCATCGTAAGGCTGGCAGCATGCCTGATGGCCTGATCGTGGCCGCCGATGTGCTCGCGGTGGGGGCACTGCAAGCATTGAACGCACTGCGCGTGGCGGTTCCCGACGAGTTGGCCGTGGTAAGTGTGAACAATCAGTCGATTGCTCGATATACATCACCATCGCTGAGCTCGTATGCGATCGATCAAGGGGAGTTGGCCCGCATGGCGTTCTTCACCCTAATCGATGGGTTGAAGCATGAGCGGCGGGTGCGGCGTCATATCCTGCTTACGACCGAGCTGGTGCCGCGCGCAAGCTTCGTTCCTCGGATATAAAACGACTGATTGGCAACCCCCGGCTTTGGTCTGCAAGAGTCGTTTACTCCACATGGCGGCTGGCGCGCCAAACGCGCTAGGCAGTCCAGTCAGTAGGGGTGAAGAGGTTGAGGTCGGTGGCGTATCCGGGGTGGACGCTGACCTCGCTTCCGTTCAGTGTCATGCTTTTCTTCCTGCATGCGTTCGGGCTCCCTCTTGTGGGAAAAGAAGGAGCCCGAATTGTTCGGTGTTATCAGATGCCCTGCCAGGCCGGCTTGTGCGCGTACGCGTACCGGTAGTAGTCCTTGTGACGCAGACGCGAGGCCGCCTCCTCGTCCACGATGATCGTCGCATGCGGATGCAGCTGCAATGCGGACGCCGGGCAGAACGCGGACACGCCGCCCTCCACCGTCTCCTCGATCGCCTCCGCCTTGCCCGAACCGAACGCCAGCAACACCAGATGACGGGCCTTCAACACCGTGCCGATGCCCTGCGTGATGCAATGCGTCGGCACCTTGCTGATGTCATCATCGAAGAAACGCGCGTTGTCGATGCGCGTCTGCTCCGCCAACGTCTTCACACGCGTACCCGACGCCAACGACGAACCCGGCTCGTTGAACCCGATATGACCATCCGTGCCGATGCCCAGAATCTGCACATCAATGCCACCAGCCGCCTCGATCGCACGATCATAGGCAGGACCAGCCAACGCGATCCGCTCGCCATCCTCCAACGGGGCGCCATCCAGGATATCGCCCGGCACATGCACCTTCTCCGGGTCCAAGCCCAACGGCTCGACCACCGTGCGATGAATCGTGGAATGATACGACTGCGGATGATCCAACGGCAATCCCAGATACTCATCCAACGCGAAACCACGCACACGGCTCACGTCGATCGACTCGTCACGCACGATCCTCGCAAGCGCCCGGTAGGCGGCCAACGGGCTCGAACCCGTGGCCAAACCCAACACCGCATCCGGCTTCGACTTGATAAGATCAGCCACCGCACGACCATAAATCTGGCCGGCCTCCTCCTGATTCCTGACAATGATGACTTCAGCCATATCTGCTCTCTTTCTAAGAATGTACGAATATGTTCGGAACTGAAGCGTGCGGCAGCGTGAGCATGCCACCGCACACTTGCGGTCAGATGAGTTGGAGGTTGATGTCGAGGGTAAATGGTCTGCGAGCAGGAAGTTGATAAGCCGTGTGGACGGGCGCACCCCATGAGTCGTCGCCGCCGACGCCCATCTGGGCCGCCAACAGACGTAAATAGGAGTGGCGCGACGCAGGGAGGTCCTCATTGCGTCGCGCTGCCTCAATCATGTAGGTGTTCCATGGCAGCAGGCTGGCCGTAAAGCGTCGGTCGGCGCGTTGGGTGACGCGCAGGCCGTGTCCCTGAATGTCAGTGACCTCAAGCCAGCGGACGTCCTCATGACTGCCGGTCTCCTGCACCATGAGATACGGTGCCATACTCGTCTTCGCGGTGGTGTTCCAGATGCCGAGCTTGCCGCCCCGCTTGCGATCGCTATAGGTCTCCTCGGGGCCGGGCCCGTAGTAGCGCAGCCGGTCGTATTCGCCGGGAAGTTCCCATTCGATGCCAAATGCAGGTAGACTGGCCTCGCTTGTGGCGTCACCGGGGTATTCGACGGTTAGTCGCATACGCATATCTGAGTTGATATGGTAAGTGATAAACACGGGTGTGTGATTCGGGTCGGCGAGTTCGTATTGGTATTCCGCTATGAGGCTGCCATCGTTTTCATGGATTTTCGTTTCGCTCACTACGGCGTAGCGGCCGGCGGCGTACCATGCGGCGCGGTCGAAGCCGGAGTGGTTGCCTCGGTCGTTGTCGGTCAGCGGGCGGAAGGTGACGATGTCGGGGCGGCGGATGACCATCTCCCGGCCGTCGCGCTTCCAGGAGACGATGCCGCCCTGTGTGCGTGACAGGAGGATCTCCTCATTGTCGCGGCGGATGCCGGCGTTCCAGCGGCCGAGCGTGACCGTGGCTGTAGCCCGGTTGGCGTCGTGTCCGGTCTCGGCGGTGTCATCTTCGGGGTTGATGGTGCCGGTGAGCTGGCCGAATGCGAGCTCATAGCCGGCGGGCGCCCAGCTGGTAGCGTGGGCGAGGCGCAGTTCGACCTGGTAGACGGCTTCGCGCGTCGTTCCGTCGGGGTGGACGTCGGGGTAGTCGATGTCGTGGCGTGTGGTCTGGCCGGCGGGTACGTCGAATTGGTAGTCGCAATGCCAGATTTCGCGGCCGTCCAGGAGGAGTCTGGCGGTGAACAGGTAGTCGTCGGTGCCGGTGAATTGGTTGCGGTTCTCGATGGTCACGCCGTGTCCGTCGGGGGTGAGCCGGATCGGCGAGTACAGCTGTTTGACCTCCTGGGCCTTGGGGCTGGGGGTGCGGTCGGCGAACACGATGCCGTTGCCGGCGAACTCGTAGTCGGTGGGCCGGTCGCCCCAGTCGCCGCCGATCGAGAGGCGTTCCGTGCCGTCGGGCAGGCGTTGGACGAGGGCCTGGTCGATGTAGTCCCAGATGAACCCGCCCGCATAGCATTCATGGGATTCCAGGTCGGTGAACTCGTCGAGCCCGCCGCACGAGTTGCCCATCGCGTGCATGTACTCGCAGCTCATGAACGGCTTCCGGGGCTTGCCTCCCTTGCCGTTCTGGTGTTCGAGCCAGTCGCGGATCTCATGGGGTTTGGCGTACATGCGGCTTTCGAAGTCGCTGATCGCCTCGTACTCGCGCCTCCAGGTGACGCCCTCGTAGTGGACCGGCCGGGTCGGGTCGATGGCGTGCGCGTGTTCGCTCATGGTTTTGAGGACCTCGCCGGCGTAGGATTCGTTGCCCAATGACCAGATGATCACGCTGGGATGGTTGCGGTCGCGCTTGATCATGCTGTCAAGCCGGTCGAGGCAGGCTGGCGCCCAGTCGGGGTCGTCGCCGGGGATGGACGTGCCGACCGGGATGTCGCCGGGGCTGTTCCAGCTGCCGTGGGTCTCGAGGTTCGTCTCGTCGATCAGGTAGATGCCGTATTCGTCGCACAGGTCGTACCAGCAGGACTGGTTCGGGTAGTGGCTGGTGCGCACCGCGTTGATGTTGTGCCGCTTCATGAAGCGCACGTCCCACAGCATGTCCTCCTCGGTGACCGCGCGCCCGCGCCGGCAGTCGAACTCGTGCCGGTTCACGCCGCGCAGGATCAGCCGTCTGCCGTTGATCTTCAATACGCCGTCCTCGATGCCGATGCGGCGGAAGCCGAGGCTGGTCTGGGCGGCCTCCAGGACTTTGCCGTCCGTATCGTACAGGGTGACGGTCAGCGTGTACAGGTTCGGCGTCTCCGCGCTCCACGGGTCCACGCCCTCGAGCGTCGCCTCGGCGTGAACCGTGCCGGCGCCAGTGGATGCCGTGCCGGTTGACGTGTTCGTGGTTGACTTGTTCGTGGTCGGCGTGTCGGTGATTGACCTGTCAGCTATTGACGTGCCTGCGACGAGGGGCGTGGCGGTCTGCCAGACGACCGTATGGCCGTCCATGTCCGTGAGCGTGACGTCCGCGACCGTCGCATGGGCCGCGCCCTCGATCGTGGCGTCCACCGTGAGCAGGCCCTGTTTTGCGTCCGGATCCCAGTCCGCAAGCGTCTTGAGGTCCGCGACGTGCGCGGCCGGCCGGGCGGTGAGCTCGACCGAGCGGAACAGGCCGTGCAGCCGCCAGAAGTCCTGGTCCTCCAGCCAGCTCGCGCTCGAAAACTCGTAGCAGGCGACCGCCAGCACGTTCGAGCCCGGGCGGAGAGCGGCCGTGACGTCGAACTCGCTGGGCGTGAACGAATCCTCCCCATAGCCGACGAACACGCCGTTCAGCCACACATAGACCGCGGTCGCCGCCCCATGGAAGGTGAGCGTCACCCGCCGGCCATCCGCGACCGCCCGCGCCACCTCGCCCTCCGGACGAAACGCGCGACGATACAACGCCACATGATTATCCGCCGGAACCGCCGGAGCCTCAAGATCCTCATGACCATCCCACGGATACTGCACATTCACATACCGCGGTGGAAGCAATCCCGCCATCTCCAGATGCGAGGGCACCTGTATGCGGGAGAACGACGAATCGTCAAAACCAGGTGCCACGAACAGCGGCGACACGTCGCTGATCCAATCCGGCCCGTCGCTCGTCCCATCGGGGAAACAGCCTGCCGGAGCTGCTTCGACGCGAACCCGCCATTCGCCGTCAAGACTTTGTCTGAGATCCGAGCTCTCACCACTTGCGGGAGCGTGTGACCAACACGCGTGGTCGGAATGGGCGTCGGACCGGTGGACCGCGTACACGCGCGGGTTGGTGAGCCATGCCGTCGTCGGCATGGATGGTGAGACGATCGGATCTCCGCTCTTCAGCTGATCGTCGGTTGTGTTCATGATGTCCTCGCTTTCGCATCGGATGATCGCAGCGCGTCGCTGCCGCTGCAGTACGGGAACCTTCAAGTATGGTTCCTTGCGCAACGATGATAAATATATTTACTGATTTATGCAACTCCTTGCGTTTGTTTCAATCGAATTGCAAAGACCTGAAAAGTGTGGTATTTACAACAATCAGATGGCCTCCGATGACATCCGTCGCTTGCAGGTCGCAGCAAGGCAATGGATACGGCATATTGGTATTACTTGCGACACGCGGTAAAGCTGTTTACTTCTTCAAGAAAGTTCTATACTTGCGTGGTGCGGGATCGGAGCGGTTCCCGTCAGGAAAGATTCAGGTCGCAAGGAGGCCACCACACCATGAACGGATCCACAACACAGCGCATAACGACGCCCGAACAGCCGCGGGCCACGTCTACGAGGAGTATGGCTCGTCGTGTGGCGTATGCGGTGGGTAATCTGGGTCAGGCGGCGTTCTATAACACGATGAGCACGTTCTTCATCACGTTCGTGACGACGGCGTTGTTCGTGAACGTGGACAAGGCGTTGGCGGCGCGCATGATCGCGATCATCACGGGTCTGGTGGTGGTGATCCGCATCGCGGAGATCTTCCTCGACCCGCTGCTGGGCAATCTCGTGGACAACACGGACACCAGGTGGGGCCGGTTCCGCCCGTGGCAGTTCATCGGCGGCATCGTGCCGGGCATCCTCCTGGTGATGGTGTTCACCGGACTGTTCGGCCTGGTGGACGTGAACACGGGCGTGTTCATGGTCCTGTTCGTCGTCGTGTTCATCCTCCTGGACGTGATCTACTCGCTGCGCGACATCTCCTACTGGGGCATGATCCCCGCGATCTCCACCGACTCGCACGAACGCGGCGTGTACACCGCGCTGGGCACGTTCACCGGATCGATCGGCTACAACGGCGTCACCGTGATCGTCGTGCCCATCGTCAGCTGGTTCACCTGGAAGTTCACCGGCCAGTGGGCGCAGGGCCGGTCCGGCTGGGCCGCGTTCGCGATCATCATCGCCGTGCTCGGCCTGATCACCGCGTGGAGCGTCGCGTTCGGCACCCGCGAGAACCAGGACCAGCTGCGCGCCAAGGCCCGCGAGGGCGGCAACCCCATCCAGGCGTTCAAGGCCATCGCCCAGAACGACCAATTGCTCTGGGTCGCCTTGAGCTATCTCCTGTACTCGGTGGCGAACGTGGCCACCACCGGCGTGCTGTTCTACCAGTTCAAATACGTGCTCGGCGCCCCCGACAGCTTCTCCATCGCCGGCGTCATCCCGATCGTCACGGGACTGGTCACCACGCCCCTCTACCCGGTGCTCAACCGCCGCATCCCGCGCCGCTGGCTGTACGTGGCCGGCATGGCGTTCATGATCGCCGGCTACACGCTGTTCATCATCAACCCCATGAACCTGCCCACGGTCATCGTCGCGCTCGTGCTTTTCTATCTTCCCGCGCAGACCATCCAGATGACCGCGATCCTGGGCATGACCGACTCCATCGAATACGGGCAGCTGAAGACCGGCCGGCGCAACGAGGCCGTGACCCTGTCCGTGCGGCCCATGCTCGACAAGATCGCCGGCGCCCTCTCGAACGGCATCGTCGGGTTCGTGGCCGTCGCCGCCGGCATGGTGGGCGACGCCACCGCCGCCGACATGACCGCCGCCAACATCCGCACCTTCAAGACCTGCGCCTACTACCTGCCACTGGGCGGCATCATATTGAGCCTCGTCGTATACCTCCTCACCGTCAAAATCGACGAGAACATGCACGAGCAGATCGTCACACAACTCGAACAACAACTCAGCCACGAGGAAACCGACGAGCAATAGCTAAAACGGTAAAAGAGCGGCCCGACGAAGACGGTAGAAATCGTTGTCGTCGGGCCGTTGCCATGCCTGCCGGAGAGAGAAGAAGGAAGAGAACCGGCGGGCTTCCGGCCGGCTTGTCATCCGGCCGGAAGAATTATCGCGGCGGGGAACGAGTCCCGCCGCCCGGGTCAGACTATGGACGGTTCGTCGGAATCTTTCTCCACGATTTTGGAGGTATCCGCATCGTTATCCGCGGAGTCTGTAGACTGCATCACACCGGAGTGGCGACCGCCAACGTTGTTACCGTGCCTGAACCTGCGGGCGGCGACTAGCCCCACACCGATGGCGAGCAGGATGATCGCCACGGCAATCAGACCTTGGATGGCGGCGCCGGTGTGGGCGAGTCCGGTCCTGTATCCGTTCCAATCGTCGGTGTTGCTGACCACCTCGGTGTCGGGGCAAAGCAGCCGGCCGTCGATCGTGTCCGCGTTATCGGGCGTGTCGGTCTCATCTTTGCCGTCGAATGGATTCGGGTCGGAGACGACGCATTCGATAAGTGGCGTGCCAGTGACCGTAGCACGGTCAGTGTGGTGGTCGGTCACTCCCTTGAGGACGCCCTTAACAGCTACGCTTTCGCCCGGCTTCAGGATGTGACTGTCCCAATCTGCGGGATATTCAAGATCGGTCACCTGACCGTCGCCGGCGACCAATTGGTCCTTGAGATCCAGGTCCTTGATGCGGTACCATGCGCCCTGCTTGGTGTCGGGGTCGATGGTGCTGGTGTTGGTGATGGTGAACACGATGCGCGTATCGCCCTGCATGGCCAGCGCGTCCTTGACCTGGTCGCGGTCGCCGGCCGGCCAGCCGGAGGCCTCGTCCCATTTCTCGATCTTCAGGCTCGGGGTCATGTCGGGCGTGTGCGTCTCGACCTGGTTGGATGGACGTTTGGTGCCGTTGAGGGTTTCATCAAAACGGTTGGCGATGTGTTCGCCGGTCTTGATGCGCTTGCATTGGATGAACGCAGTCCACGCCTGCTCGCTTTCGTCGTTACCGCTGACGAGGTCGAGCATGCGCTGGGTCGCGGCGACGGTGACCACGCCCTTGTCGTCCTGAACGAGGGTGAACAGTTCGCCGCCGTACGCGCCAGAGTCGAATCCGCTTCCGGCGATCTTCACGCCCTTGCGGGCGATCACCTTGTCTCGATCGGTCAGGTCGCGCATGGCGTACACGGCCCATTGGCCGGTGTACTGGTCATGCTCGGTGTCGAGCGGGTCGGTGATGCTCCAGTCGGTGACCTTCTGGTAGGCGCGGTGGGCGGGCAGCACGGAGCTGTCGAGACGGTAGAGGAACAGGTTGTTGAGGTACACGCTCTGCTTGTCAATGGATTCGCCGTCCACCTTCACGACCACGTCCTTGGACGGGTTGATGGGTTTGAGGGGGTTGGCTACCTCGTTGGTGTCCTTGCGGGTGTCGTTGACGATCTGCGTGGCCTTGTTTTTCACGGTGTATCCGTCGGTGACCTTGATGACGGTCATCGGCAGGCTCACCTCGTAGCTCGTGCCCAGCATCGACTGGTCGATGGCCGGCTCCTTCAACGGGTCATGGGTCTTCTTTTCGGCGTACTCCTTGAGGTTCTTGGGTTGGGGGTCGCCCTTGATGGTCTCGCCGGTGGCCGGCACCTTCGTGTCCACGGTCTTGGCGTACACGTAGGCGATGCCGTCGATCGCCGCGATGTTGAACTTCGCGGTCACGTCCTTACCGGTGCTGACGTCGGTGACCTCGATGCGTTTGGCGTCGAGGGAGAGGTATTCGTCGTCCCAGTCATCGGTCATGCCGAGTCTCCAGACCTTGTAGGCCTGGTTGGTCTGCTTGGCGTCGATGGTCACGCGGTAGTAGATCCGGTCGCCCAGGAGTGCGGTCTTGCCGTCGATGCTGATGGACGGATCTGCCTGAGTATCCTTCTTCACCGGCGTGAAGTCAGGCGGTTCGTTCCACACCTTGTTGCTCGGAGTGATCATGTTATTCAGCGTCAATGCCCACTGGTTGCCGATTTTGGTGTCCGTGGGCGCATCCTTGGCGACCGTGCCCTCGAAGCGGACGATGATGCGCGGGTTCGCTCCGTTGCGCCAGTTGGTCTTCACGTACCCGTCGGAGAACACGAGACGCACCGCGTGCTGCTTGTCGTTCCATTGGGTCTCGTACTCGGTTTTCGGAATGAACTTGCCGGTGGACAGATCGGTGACCTCCAGGGTCTGTTTGTCCACTTCAAGACGCTCGTCATAGGTGTCGGTAACCGCCACCTCACTGACCGAATACACGAGATTGCCGGGCAGATGGGGCTGGGTCTCCAGACGGTATTCCACGCGCTGGCCCGGGTAGACGACCTTGCCGTCCACGGACGCCTGGTCGCCTCCCTGAGAGGATTCGCCAACCACGTCCTTGACGACGGGCGGCACGTAGCCGCAGATCTTCGGCTCGTTCGTGGGGATGGTGTGCGTGTTGACGGTCTGGGAGCCCTTGTTCGTCAGTGACTTGCCATCCGGCGCGGTGCAGAACGACAGTTCGTCACTTGCCTTCTTGCCGAAGTCGTCGCGCACCTGGCCTGCACCCTTGCCATCGGCGTACGCCGCCTTGCCGGGGATGAGCAGCGTGACCTGCTTCGCGGTCTTCAGCCCCTTCAATCCCTCGCGGTAGGCCTGGCCGGCGGTGGCGGTCACCATGGTGCCTTCCATCGTGATCGTCCACTGGTCGGTGACGTCCCTGCCGTGATTGGCGATGTCCGTGACGCTGGACTCGCGGTCGGTGCCGGCATCGGCCTCGTACACCTTGATCTTCGACTTGTCATCGGCATCGAACAGGTAGTCGGCGGCCGACCAGTCGTCCGTGAGCGTCAGGGTTTCCGGAACCTGGATGAAGTTCTTGGCGATGGTGCCGTTGACCACCGACGCGACCCGGTCGCCGTCCAGAAGCGTCATATTGTCGACGCCGGTCTGGTTGGTCTCCTTCGGGTCGATGACAGCCTCCCACTGGCCCTTCGTGTTCAGACGAATCCAGCTTTTGTCGGGATTCGGCCGCCATGTATCGAACTGTTTGGTTCCGGCATCGGCTTCGGGCTCCTGGTTCCACTTGCCCCACGCATGGTCCTTGACCTGCTGGAAGTCGGAAGGCTTCGACACGGTCACGTCGAAGCTGAACTCGTACACATGATCCATGGGCATCTCGCCCTTGTCCGCCGAGCGAACGGCCGACACCGTGTTCGATGCCTTGTCCCAATTGATCTCGAACTCGCCGGAAACGTCTCGGTTGCTGTCGGTCCTGTCGATGAGCCTGTAGTTGCTTACGGAGTATTCGACACCGCTGGGCTCGATCACGTCGCGGAAACGCATCTCGTAGCCGCCGCGGCCGGTGCCGTACGCGATCGTGGTGCGGTTCGTCATCCGGTCGGCACTCACGCCGTCCTCGATCTTCTTGACCGGGGGCTCGGGCGGCACCGAGCTCACTTTCCAGGATTCGGACGGATCGCGATCCGCGGTGTCCACGGCAGTCTGCATGCGCCCCTGCTTGGGCACCTGGATGTCGATCCAGTACGAGCCCTCGGCCCAGTATTTCATGCCGAAATCCTTCGGCGAAGCGAGATCGTCGAGTTGGGTGTCTCCACTGCTGGAGAAACTGATCGGCCTGCTCACGCTTTTCGCAGGCAGGTACGGGCCGTTCTCGTAGTGGATGATCGCGGTGCCGTTCAGCGTCTCCTTGATCGCGGAGCCGCCATTGTCAGCATGGATGACGTCTCCGATCGGATCAGTGGAGCCGACCCGCATGTCCGTCTTCTGCTTATGGCTGGTGGTCACGTTCAGCTTGTAATCGACCGGCGGCTGGTTCTGCGCCAGCACGATCACACGGAACGACGCGTTCGGGTTGGAATTGATCGACTCCTGCGCCAGCGAGTCAACGCTGCGCGTGCCAAGCTTGTCCTTCCATGTCGTCGAGGTCGAATACTTCTGACCCTGATACGTGTAGTCTCCCTTCGCCTCGGCCTTCCACTGCGCCTCCCAACGGCTCTTCGCGTTCGAGCTCACGTAGCTGCCATTGAACGAACCATCCGCCAGACGCACGTAGCCCACCGCCACCAGACGGCAGTCCGCGTTCCCGTCACCCGTATAGGAACGCTGGCACTCATCGATCGCGTCGCTCAAAGTCTTGTTCATGTTCACGAACTGGTTCTGCCCGTTCGTCAGATCGGACGACAGACGCACCTTCGCGTCGCTCAGCGCTGTCTTCATACCATCCAACGTGGCCGGCCATGAATCCTTGTAGATCCAATGCGCATCGGCCGTCTGCGTCGGGCCCCCACCCGAACCGCCGCCGTCCTCTCCGGAACCGCCACCGCCGTTATCGGCCAACGCGACCGGAACCAGGCATGCCAGTAGCGCAGCGATGGCGGTGATCGACGCCATCACGCTGATGCTTTTCCTCCCGAACCTCATACGGGATCCTTTCCCTCATGCGACAGAAGCGCTTTTCTCCGGGAAAGGGCGGAGACGGGGACTCCAGAACCCGCCTCCTCCCGGGTCCCTGGAAGAAAAGCACGCCCGCAAGCCTGACGGCAGACCGCCGGACCCCGAACGCATCACCAGCATCACCCCACGTCGGGTTCCTCCGCGGCGGACAGACGTTGCCTCGATCGAACCATCTCATCGTGGATCGGGGCTGTTGCGTCGCTCTGGTTATGATCTGATTGCGAAACGCGGCGGTATACATACGGGTCACATTGTATGATAGTCATGTATTTCAATTAATAATTGACTATTATGAGTTTTAGAGAATGGCAATGCGATGATTCGCTTGAAAAGACTTGTTCTGGACGACATGAGGAACATATCGCATGGCGTCCTGGATTTCGATGATCTGCCCGCCGGTGGCAGCGTCACGGGCATTTACGGGCAGAACGGGTCGGGCAAGACCACAGTCATCGATGCGATCGGGATACTGCGCGCGCTGCTGTCCGGGAATATGCTGCCGGACACCGCCGGTGATGTCGTCAGCGCCAGCGCCGGTACGGCGACCGTGACGGCGACGTTCCTCATTGGGGACAAGCAGAAGCCCAGCTATCTTGAGTACAGGGTGTCCATGCGCAAGGCGAACCAGGATTCGACGCGGGCGCGAGTCGTCGCCGAGTCGGTGCGCATCGGCGACGACCTCTCGCGTCTGGGCCGCGAGGTGCTGGGACATCGCATGGAGGATTCCGAGGCGGACGGGTTCGTGTCGACCCCGGTCTACGTGTGGCGTTCCATCGAGGCGATCGCTTCGGTGAAGACCGTGGTCTCGCGCACCGCGGATCGCGCGTACATGGAGGGGCGCTCGTTCCTGTTCTCCCGGTGCGCCACGCTCGATGATCGGCCGGACGCCGAGTTTCTGATCGACTGGGCGGTGGCCCGCGCACGGGAGGCGAACGGCGTGTCCTCCAGGTCGTTGACGTATATCAACGAGCGTTTCGGTGAGTTCGTTCGTCTGCGCGAGGCCCTGTGCGGCTATGCGACCAACGACATCTTCGTATCCACCACCCGTCGTGGCTCCTTTGCCGCGTTTGCGATCATCCCGATCATGGAGGAGAACCCGGCTGGCCGTAACACGGAGTTCGCGTTCGACCTGCTGCAGCCCAATCCGCTGACCCCCGGCCAGGCGAAACGGCTCGGACAGACCGTGGAGTCCTTCGACCGCATCCTGCCCACCATCGTGCCCGGCCTGCACGTCCTGCTGAAGACCGGCACCGCACCCTCCGGCAAGGACGGCGAGGATCGGGTCACCGCAGAGCTGTTTTCCCGCCGTGGCGACGTCACGGTACCCTTCCGATGCGAGAGCGAGGGCATCATACGAATCACCGCTCTGCTCGGCTACCTCAAACATGCATACAACGACGAGAACGCGCTGGTCGCCGTGGACGAGTTCGACTCCGGCGTATTCGAGCTGCTGCTCGGCGACATGCTGTATCAGCTGGCGGACGGGTGCGCGGGGCAATTGGTGTTCACCGCCCATAACCTGCGGGCGTTGGAGGTGCTGCCGAACAGCTGCATCCGCACGACGGTGACCGATCCCGACAACCGGTTCGCGACCATCCCTCGCAAGTCCTCCACGAACAACCAGCGCCGACGGTACCTGACGGCCAGCGAGCTCGGATGGAGCGGACCGGACATCTATGATCCGCCCATACCGCGCATGTTCGGCAACAGCCTCTACGCCGCCGGCCACCCCGACGAGGACGACGACATCGACGACGATCTGGCCGCACTCAATGCCGCCGGGACGGAGGCGGAGCGTGGCTAAACGCAAGATCGTCCTGCTGGTCGTGGAGGGCTCGAGCGACGCCAGCCTGCTCGTTCCGGCGTTCTCAGCATTGATCGAGAACCGCCTGTTCCAAGGTCAGGAATTTCATTGCGACGTGCTGACCGCGCCGAATCACCGCGAGGAGTTCTACCGGCGCAACGGGTTCTACCCTGCGGACAAACCCTCGCAAACCGTGCGCGAACTCGTCGAGAATTATCTTAAGGACCATGACCGCACATGGGGCCAGCTCGGCCATGTCATCCAGATCTGCGACCTCGACGGGGCGTTCACGCCCGACGACCGAGTGCGGGAGGACCCGTCAGTGGATGGAACCCACTATTCGATGACGGACATCATCACCACAAACCGCGACGCCCTGATCGCAGATCGAACGACCAAGCGAAACGGCGTGGACGCCCTGCTCAAACTCGACGGATTCAGGAAGAAGCAGGGCGGTCGCACCGCCGTGATTCCATACCGTCTGTTCTATGTCAGCCGCAACCTTGAACACGCGTTCCGAGGCAGGACTGACAACCTGAACGCACAACACAAGCAAAGCGGTGCCATCAAACTGGCCGATCGCTTCACGCAGGACCCAAACCTGTTCTCGACGACCCTCCAATCCCTGCGACGCATACACGGCAACCCGGTCACTTGGGAGGAATCCTGGCAATACGCTATGCAGGACTGCCACTCACTCGAACGCGGCAGCAACCTCGCATTCGTGGAACCATACCTAGCAGGCGAACTGTAATAGGGTATCCGTAGCCGGATGGCCCTAGAGTCGCATTAGCAATGCTAGGACCGTCCGGATGCAGATGCGAATTTTGGTTGAGAATATATACACTTAGATTGTTTGTAACATAACACAGAAACCGTCTATAACGTTGTATTTCGTATCTATTTTAGCTTCAACGAATGCAGACATGATGTAGATAATGAAGACTATATGGAATGTTGATTCACAGTCGATAAGACATTGTCAATGAACTGCAGATGATTGCATACAAGGATATTTACAATATGGAAATACATGAAAACATATCTCTATGCCTTATAAGAGTCCGCTATGCCACAATACCGAATATCATATTTCAGTTGGTAAGCAGGGAATCGACCTAGATAGTATATATGCTGACAATAAGGTTGAAAATGCTGAATTTTTACGATGGTTTGGATATGAGTTTTTCTGGCTAGTTGCTGGAATAATATTATCCTCCATTTCAGCCATAGCTCATTATGGTAAAGAATTATCTTTAAATGAATTGGCTAAACAATCTTCTTGGAACAAGACAGAATCTATGCTAATAGCTTTTCCTTGTTTTGCAGAAGATGCAGGCCTATCTATAATCCTTGCTCTATTGGCAATAGTTGCAGGTCTTTCCGTGGGCATTGCAGTTGAAAATCTTTCAAAAACCCATATGTTTAGATTCAGATCTATGAGTAGAACGCTCATGCGATTCAGCAATCTTTCCGTCTGCTTTCTTGGCCTGTCATCTGCTAGCCTGATTCTCCGGTATGGGAAAGGGCTTGGCGTTCTTCTTATTTTGGGCTTATTGTTTTGTTTTACCATGCTTTACGGCATAGGCGATATATCTGTGAATTATCGTGCTCAATTGAAGGAATTGTCCAAAAGATTGCACGAAGCAGAAAAAGAGCTACACAATGTCGCCAATATCGAAAGAAAGCGCTATGTGTTTCGCAGCGTAGAAAAATGGAATAGAACTCTCAATGGCATCGGATTGTCGTTTGCTATTCTAGTCTATATTTGCTCATCTGTACATCAGTATAAGCTATCGTTAGCCAATTTGGCGATCTCTTTTACATTGGTCGTTTTTTACTGGTTGTCAGTTTACGTTCTGGGAAGCATTCTTTATGATTCAATAAGGATATTTGAAGGATCGACAAAAGAAATCCTTCCACTAAAAATACTGTATAGTATTGCATTGTTTGTTTTCTCTTTTATTACATCAATGTATTTGAGTATGATCTTTATTCTTACATCTCATCAATACTTGTTTTATGTAAGCTGCGTTTTAATATTTATCTTATTGCTGTATACTTGCTACTTTTCTTTATCGTCAAAAAATAGGCGGTTCTTGTTTATTGAAACAAGAACCGCAAGACTAAAGAAAAACGTTAGTTTAACTCGTCAACTTATTGACTTATTGCAATCTGAGGAATAATTGAGCTAATTGGGTTTATTTTAATATAAAATCAGAATGATTATCGTCCGAGTCGTGCATAGTTTTTAACGTTTTAACGACGCAGATAACGAAAGTGCCAATAATAGCGATGGCGGCGAGGATTGCAAGCCGGGTTTCGCGGCGTTCCTTGGCCGCCATGTCGACCTGTCGGTTGGCTAGGGCTTCGGCTTCGGCGGCGACGCCACTGGCGGCGATGGCCGCGATGTGCGCGCTCATCCGGTCCTCGATCGTGGAATCCTCGCTCGCACCGTCGAAAGGTTCTTCGGTTTCGTCGTGGTTGTCGTTCATGGTCCCGCTCCATTCTTGATTGCTGGATTGCTTGCTTTATGTCTTGTTTGATTGCTGGATTGTCTGCATGTCTGCTTGTCTGCATGCAGGCTTGTTGGCCTGTCAGCTTTCGGTTTGTCCGGCGAGGATGGACATGCGGGCGGCGATGAGCGCATGGCGTGCGATCGACCGGTAGAGCTGGTGGCCTTCGCCGTCGTTCCAGAACCGGTCGAACTGTTCGGTCGGCATCATGCTGGCGGGATCGAACCCGTTCCACACTCCGCCGCAGAACACCTTCGCCGCCGCGTTCACCTCCTCGTCGGACGGCATGCCCGGATGCCCTTCGGCGGCATCGGCGGCCGCGCGCAGCTGCGCGCCGAACACGCGGGCCTGCAACGGCGAGATCGTATACGCCAGCCCCGCCGTCGAGCCTGCCGGGAATCCGGTGTTCACGCCGAGGGTGATGACGCGCCTCTCCTCGCCGACGCTGATCCGGTCGCCGAGCACGGAGACCTCCATCGAATAGTCCATAGTGGCTCCTTTCCGCAGACATGGCGTATTCACGGAATCGTGTCTGCATGTTTGACTGCTTGTATGCTTGGTCGTCGGCTTGTTTGCTTGTTGGATTGCTTGATTGCCGGACGGATTACGTCTCGTCGTTGCCGTCGAGACGGTCGAGCTCGTGTTCGATGGCGTCGCGCAGGAGCTGCTGCATGGGAAGGTCGTGTGCGGCGGCCGTGGTTTTGAGACGGGTCTTGAGCGACACGGGTATGCGCAGCGAAAGCATGACCAATGGTTCGCCCGTGGTCTTGGGTGTCTTGTTCTGCTGGCGCAGCACGTCGTCGAACGGCACTGGCCGGGCCAGCGGCTGGTAGTTTCCTTGCACGGCCTTACCCCTGCTTTCCGGCGATCTGCTGGAGCTCGGTGACGAGGTCTCGGTATTCGCCCAACTGGTGCGGGTTGGTGCCGAGCGAACGCTTGTAGGTCTGGGCCTTCGGCACGATCGTATCGAATCGGGGCGTGTCCATGGCAATGAGGGCGTCCATAGTGTCGCGGAACGCCTTTGTGCTGCGTTCGGCCTTGACCAGCAGCAGGGCTGCGGGAGTGCTCATTCTGGCCATGTCGAGGGTGCTCCATGCCTGTTGGAGGTCCATAGGTGAGTCCGATGCCGGCACGATCACGAAGTCGGCGGCCTTGATTGCCAGATCCAGGGCCGGTCCCTGCGGAGGCGCGTCGATGATCGCCCATTCGTCCGGGTCCGGATCCGAGGCGAGATGGCGAAGCGTGGCTTGGTTTGCGGGCAGTACGTCGAACGTCAACGGATCCGCAGTCTGCTCAGCTGCGGCGGCCCACAGACTGGCGCTGGATTGCGGGTCCGCGTCGTACACGACGGCCATGCCTCCTCTGGATACGATGACCGAGGCGATGTAAATGCTGGACGTGGTCTTCGCGACCCCGCCCTTGGCGTTGGCTATGGCGATGCGCATTCGTTCTTCTCCTTTGCGATTGCCCGTGATCACGCAGGCCGGGCTGCCTGATCGTTTGATTGTCTGATTGCTTGATTGCTTGGCTGCTTGGATTCCCGCTTGTTTGAATGTCTGCCGGTTCGACGGGTCATGCGGTGCTCGGGGATTGGCCGGACCGCGCACGTAGGCGTCGTTGCTGGCGTTCCGCGCTGGCCTCGTCGGTGACGTCGTCGAACACGTTCCCATGGGCGCGGATCCAGTCCGTGAGCAGCTGCCAGCGTTGGATCCATGGCATGCCGCGATTCCGGCAGGGGACGCCGTCGGCTTCGGCCATGCGGGCGATCCGTCGCCGGTCGGTGCATACCTTGCCGCCGTACACACCCCATTCGAGCCCTCCGCTGGCCGCGTAGGCCAGGCATTCGGCCCGGACCGGGCACTGTTCGCACACTGCCCTGGCGACCGAGTGGAACGCCTTCGCGTCGGCTGGACGGTGTTCGAACTCCAACGACCACAGGTAGTCGGACCAGGGTTGCGGGAAGTCGCGGCATTCGCCGGCTTGCTTCCACTCCTCAAGACGATTCGCGACCCCGCTCATGGCCGCACCGTCCCCGCTGTAGCACCGGCTTTCGCCCTGTGGCGTCCGGCGACGTCGTGGGTGGCATGGTTGCGTTTGTCGTACGCGCATACCGGGCATGCCTCCTGCGAGATGCTACCGTCGATGTGCTCCTGGCATAGCGAGGTGCGCAGCAGCGCCGCCCCGTAGATCGGCACGCGGCTCGCGGACAACGAGCTGACCGGTATCGCCCGGTTGGGATCCTTGACGACCGGCAGTGGGGCGTCGGGCGCGCGTTTGCCCGTCGGATCGGGATGGGTGAGCATCTCAAGCCGCAGCTGCACGTAGTTCGCGGCGAACTTGGCTCCATTGGCGAGCCGGGGCAGCCAGTAACGGTTGCGGTACGCCCAGTCCATCGTCGCGACGATCTCGCCGTATGGCCGGTCGATCAGCAGTGAGTGGACGGCCTTGCGGTCGGCCATGGTCGCCGGAACGTCGAACCGTCGATCCACGGCGAGCAGGTGTTGCCGGATGCCGTCGAGTACGCGAACCTCCTGGCCGGCGCGCTCTGTGACCGGCTCGGGCAGTTTGCCGGGCTCGGGCACCCACAGCGGGTTCCTGCATCCCCGTGGAGGCAGGGCCTTGCCCCAATCGGGCGTTGGAACGGTTCCAGGCTTCGAATTGGTGGCGGACGTCCGAGCGGAGGCTTGTCCGGCGTTGAGGGAGGCATCCCCGAAGGGGATGAAGGGAGAATTGTTTATCACTTGTCTATTGGGTGACTTTCTGTCCGGAATTTCGGGACAATTTGTCCGCGAGCCGGCGTCCGTCGGTTCGGGTGACAATCCGTCGGGTGACAAATTGTCCTTGCCTGTATCCGACTCGCCGGAGCAGGCCAGCGCGTCCAGGTTCCGGGGCTTCTCCTCGATGTTCTCGGCGGGTCGGTCGCCGTCCATGACGACGTCCCACACGCGGGAGCGATGCCCCTTGGCTATCGGCTTGCGCGTGCGTGGATTGCGCGCGGACATCTCCTGGTCACCGAGCCTGATGTAGCCCTTGCGTTCCAACTCCTGCAACGAACGGATCACCGTGCGCTCACAGCATCCGCAGTTGAACGCAATGGTCTCCACGCTCGGCCAGGCGGCGGCGCCATCGTCGTAGTAGGCGCGACGGGCCAGATACACCAGCACGAATTTGGTGATGCCCTTGACGTCGTCACGCTCCCATGCCCAGTTCTCGGCCCTGCTGCTCATCGACAGTCCTCCTCGATGTCACACCGCCGGTCCGCTTCACGCCGTTCGCGCAGTCTTGCGCCGATCTCGTCGCCCAAGCGGGCGGCGCGGCACAACGCATACGCGAGAACGCCGCCGGAAACGCACACGGCGACCACGACCATCCACCACATGGTTCGGCCGGATTCGAGGGGATGTCCCATGGACGCGCGCCTCAACGGCGCGAGCCCCGGGACGGGTGGGCGAGCATGGACAGCACATGAGCTTTCGCAATGCGCATGTCGACGTTCCCATCGACTCGCGTCGTCCGCCGCGCGGAGTCGCGCGAACGGGTAGGCTCGGAAACATGCGCCGGGCGAACGCCGGCGGCATTGGTAGAATCGGTCATGGCGATGATCCTCCTTCGGGGAATCGGGACAGCTGGCGTCTGATCTTGGCGGATGCACGCGCCGGCGCGTCCCATGGTTGTTGCCGTTCAATCCCCGTGCCGGGTTCCAGCCGGTCCGGGGATTCTTGCTTCGGGTTTCCACCCGCCGTCCGTCAGGTATGCATCGATGCCGAGCACGTACCCCGGGGACAGGTTTCGGTGAATGGCCAGCCAGATCAGATCGGACTGCTGCCACGGTATCGAACCATTGACCTTCCCCGCGACCGAGGATTTGGACTTGCCCATCTCCTTCGCGAGGTCGCGGCAGCTCAGACCCGCCGACGTCATGTATCGACGCATCGGAGAATCCAATCTTTTTGCTGTAAGTCCATTCACGATAGACAATATATCAGGGAACTTGCGTCGAAGCAAATCGCTGTTGTAGGATTGTGTCCATCGGCAATGGACGTATGCAAATATGGAGGAACCTGATATGACAAGTTTTGAATCATCTCCCGGAACCAATGGACTCGGCGACTACATGCAGAAGGTGTTCATCTGGAACGTCAACATGCAGCTGACGGGACGCGGCCTGAACCAGCAGGCCCTGTGCGCCCCGTTGGGGCTGAAGAAGGGTGCGGTGTCCGCGAAGATGACCGGCAAGACCACCTGGACCATCCAGGACATCGCCGCGGTGGCGGAGTTCCTCAACGTCTCGCCCCTCTACCTTCTGGACGCGTCGATGTACGAGCAGATGATGCGTGGCATGAACGGCGACGGAGGTGCATCTTTGGTGGCAGCGGCCACCGCCGGGTTTCCTGTGCGCGCGGCTGAAGGCCAGGCTGACAGCCTGAAACCATTGGAAACAAAAGGCTCCGGGCCACGATACCTCGTGAATCCCGGAGCCGGTGGGTACCCCCAGAGAGAGTCGAACTCTCGTTGTCAGATTGAAAGTCTGGTGTCCTAACCGTTAGACGATGGGGGCTGACAACTCGAGTTAGAATACACAAGTCGTCGTCGGAGAGCAAATCGCCGTACCTGTTCGGCGTGTCACGCCTTGCGGTATGTGAAATCGTGGATCACGCGGCCGGCGGCGAGTCCCTTCTTCTCGAAGTTGGTGAGCACGCGGCCCTCGAATCGCGTCGACTCCGTGAAGTCGGCGTGCGGCATGTCCGCCGCGAGCTCGGCATTGCCCTTGCCGACGTGTCCGGTGGGCAGGCTCACGGTGTTTCCGCCCTCGTTGTGCCATCCGTCGAGGCCATCCATCACCTCGTGCACATGCAGGGCGTAGTCCTCTATATCCGTGGCGATGCGCCAGATGCCGCCGTCGGCCAGCGTGCGGCGGATCTCGCCAGCAAGCTCCGGCTGGACGATGCGGCGCTTGTGGTGCTTCATCTTGGGCCACGGGTCCGGGAAGAACGTCCACACCTCCGCGGCGACGCCGTCGGCGCACGCCTTGAACAGCTCGGGCGCGTTGACCTGCGCCACGCGGATGTTCTTCAGTCCCCGCTTGCCGGCAAGCAGTAGCGTGTGCGCGACGCCCGGATCGTAGACCTCGAGCGCGAGGAAGTTCTCGTTCGGGCGCGACTCGGCCGCCGCGACGACGTTCTCCCCCTGACCGGTGCCGATCTCGATGATGAGCGGATTGTCGTTGCCCCACGCGTGGCGCACGTAATCGTGGTCAAGCGTGAACCCTTCCCGCACGTCAAGTGATCCCGCGGCCGGGGCGATGTCGAGCAGGTAGTCGCCGGCGTAGTTGTCCCACGCGCGCTGGAGTCTGGCGTCGAGTCGGCCTGATCGACGCACGAAGGAGAGTACCTTGTGCATGGGGTGCGCGGGGTGCTCGGCGGGGGAGTCAGGTGTGGGATCGGTTTCGGTTGCGGACGCCGTCTGCGTTTCGGGTGTCTCGGGCGTTGCCTCCAGCGTGGTCGCCTCGGTCGTTTCGGTCGTTTCGGGTGATGACGTGGTGTCGGTCATGGGGTCCTTTCTGTGAATTCGTCGGGGCCGCCGCGGTCTATCGCGGTCTCTTACGGTCTTGCCGTGCGCGCTTATCTCATTATTCACCACGATTGCAGATGAATCGCGTGTGTTCGGTCCTGTTACGTGTTATACTCAAATTGTTCGAAAAGATAACAAATGTGAGCAGAAGCGAACAGCGGCTCGCGTAGTCGGACCGCATGCCTCTCTCATGGATAGGAAGGCCAGAACATGACAGTTCTCGTCACTGGTGGGTGCGGTTACATCGGCGCCCACGTCGTCCACGCGCTGCACGAAGCCGGCGAGAAGGTCGTCGTCGTCGACGATCTGAGCTACGGCAAACCCACGCGCATCGAGGGCTCCCGCCTCTACGGCATGGACATCTCCGCTCCGGGTGCCGGCGATCGCCTCGCCGAGATCCTCGATGCCGAGGACGTCGACGCCGTCATCCACTTCGCCGCCCGCAAGCAGGTCGGTGAGTCCGTCGAGAAGCCGCTGTGGTACTACCAGCAGAACATCGGCGGCATGCTCAACGTCCTGACCGGCATGAGCAAGTCCCAGAAGACCAAGAAGCTCGTCTTCTCCTCCTCCGCCGCCACCTACGGCGTCCCGCCGGTCGACGTGGTGCCCGAGGACGTCGTTCCGATGCTGCCGATCAACCCCTACGGCCAGACCAAGCTGTTCGGCGAGTGGATGGCCCGCGCCTGCGAGGGCCGCTACGGCATCCGCTTCTGCGCGCTGCGCTACTTCAACGTCGCCGGCTGCGGTCCGGTCGAGCTTGAGGATCCGGCCATCCTCAACCTCATCCCGATGCTGCTCGATCGTCTGAAGAAGGGCAAGGCTCCGCTGATCTTCGGCGACGACTACCCGACTCCGGACGGCACCTGCGTTCGCGACTACATCCACGTCTCCGATCTGGCTGACGCCCACATCGCCGCCCTGAAGTATCTCGACCGCGACGAGCGCAAGTACGACGCGTTCAACGTCGGCACCGGCGAGGGCACCTCCGTGCGCCAGATCGTCGACGAGCTCAAGAAGGTCACCGGCCTGCCGTTCCAGGAGCACGTCCAGGGCCGTCGTGCCGGCGATCCGCCGCACCTCATCGGCTCCCCGAAGCGCATCAACGAGGAGATGGGCTGGCACGCCAAGTACAACGTGGAGGACATCGTCGAATCCGCGTGGAGGGCGTGGCAGGCCAACCCGGAGCACCACATCGACGTCGAGAACTGGAAGCAGGCCGACTGATTTTACGGTCGTGATCGACTGATCTGGGCTTCATAGGCTCGCAAGGGGCGTGGTCGGATTCATCCGGCTGCGCCCCTTTTCGTTGGAATTCCGGGCGACACGCCGATGATTTGCATGCGGAGCTGAGACCTGTATTATATCTACCTGTTGCCTCACGGAAACGCGAGAGAAACACGGCCCCGTAGCTCAGTTGGTTAGAGCGCCGCCCTGTCACGGCGGAGGTCACCGGTTCAAGTCCGGCCGGGGTCGCTTGAATGGGAAACCATTCATTGGCTCTGTAGCTCAGTTGGTAGAGCGAGCGACTGAAAATCGCTAGGTCAACGGATCGACGCCGTTCGGAGCCACCACGCGGAACCCCGCAAGCCAATCATTCCAAGGCTTGCGGGGTTTCTTGATTCCGGAAACAAAGTCTGCACTTACCTCCAAGTCTGCATTTACTCTGCACATTCACTAGCAAAGTGGAAGTCGGGTGAGGGCTTGCTGCAAGGGACTGGCGGAAACCTCTCGGGGAAGGGCGGGTATGTCCCGTGTGGCCTCCTTGATGGTGTCGTCTGGAACGGCGAACGGGGATTCCCGCTGTGCCTGTCTCACATATCGACCATATCGTGGGCTTTCGTCCGAACAGTGAACCGGGGTGAAGGTGATGGCCGCTGCTGATGTTCAATGGTGCGCGTGAATGACAAGATGAATGACGATATCGACGTTATCGACAATGTCGACAGCCGGGTGAATGGCGAAACGAACACCAAGCAGTACGACTTCTACGTGGCGGGTCCGTTCTTCGACCCGGAGCAGTCGGACAGCATGGAGCGGTTGGAGGCGGTGCTCGAGCGATACGGCAGAAAGCTGTTCAAGCCGCGTTTCGTCAGTCAGATCGAGGATGCAGGGCCGGATGGCTGCTTTAGGGACGACATCAACGGCATCCGCTCCTCGAAGGTCGTCATCGCCAATCTCATGGACGAGGACCCGGGCACGATGTTCGAAATCGGGTATGCGCATGCGCTGGGCATGCCCGTGTACGGCTATGCGGAGGGCCTGACTCCGATGGATCGTGTCAATCTGATGGTGGCGCAGGCCGTCGAGATGGTGTTCTCCGGCCCTGATGATCTGAGCCAGTGGCTCGAGACCGGAGAACACGAGGAGATCGATTACATCCAGTTCTGAGAGGCGTGGGGGCCGGATCAGGCCTTCCACCACGGACGCAGCGGATACCACTTGCCGTCCGGGTGGCCGACGCGGTCGGGGCGCACGGCGAGGAACTGGTGGATCTGGATGCCATCCAGCTCGAAGTTAAGCGCGCAGGCGGCCATGTAGAGGCCCCACACCTTCGCACGTTCGAAGCCGACCTGCCTGACCGCGTCATCCCAATGCTCGGACAGGTTGCGATTCCAGTGATGCAGGGTCAGTGCGTAGTGCTGGCGCAGGTTCTCCTGATGCACGACGTTGAACCCTGCATCGTGGATGCAGGACTCGATGAAGCCGGGCGCGCCGAGATCGCCGTCAGGGAAGATGTAGCGGTCGAGGAACTCGTCGGTGCCGGGCTTGCCGTCGGGCTTGTCGTGGCTGATGGTGATCTGGTGGTTGAGCAGGCGTCCCATCGGCTTGAGGAGCTTGTACATCTCCTTGAAGTAGCTCTCGTAGTTCCTGACGCCCACATGCTCCATCATGCCGATCGAGCAGATGCCGTCGAAGTCGCGCTCGGGCACCTCGCGGTAGTCCTGCACGCGCACCTCGGCCAGATCCGTCAGGCCCTCGCGTGCGATCCATTCGTTCGCGTATTCGGCCTGCTCCTTGGACAGGGTGACGCCGAGGGCCTTGATGCCGCGGCGGGCGGCGGTGATGACCATCGAGCCCCAGCCGCAGCCGATATCGAGCAGCCGCTGGCCGGGCTCGAGCCCCAGCTTGTCGAGGATGAGGCGCAACTTGTTGGCCTGCGCGTCCTCGAGGCTCATGTCCTCGTTCTCGAACACCGCACAGGTGTACGTCATCGAGGGCCCAAGGAAGTCGGCATAGAACTCGTTGGACATGTCGTAGTGGAAGCTGACGGTCTCGGAGTCGGCCTTCTCGGTGTGGGGGAGGAGGCCCTCCTCGAGGCGATCGAACTTGCTTGGGCCCTCGGTGGCCGGAACCGGCGGCTTTTTGAAGCCGTGGCTGAGGATGCCGGCGGAGACACGCGCCACGGTCACCGGCGTCAGCGGCTTGACGTACTTGGCCATGGAGAACAGGGCGCGCAATGCCGGATACGGGTCGGCGTAGTCGATGCCCTCCACGTCGAAGTCGCCCAGCACGTAGGCGCGCACGACGCCGATCTCATTGGGATGCATAAGCAGCTGGTACATGCAGCGAGGACTGGTGATGCGGACCTTCAGATCGGCGTCCGCCGCTCCGAAGTGGGATCCGTCAAACGCGTCCACGCGTACGGGCGCATCATCCTCCAGGAACAATCCAACCATTTCGCCGACGGTCATGGACTTGCCGTTTGCCATAAGGCTACCTCCTAACTATCTGTACTGTCTGTTCTCTTCGTGTCTGTTGCGTTGCGCGTCACGTGATTTCCGCGTTGCCGCGCATCGTGCCGGACAGTATCGTGTCGTTCGCAGCCGCTGCGTGTCAGACCGCTACGCAGACGGTGTGAAACCCCAAATTCGAGCATCATATTAGTCCTCGTCGTGGGATGGAAAACGCGTGAAAACGCCGATCGTCGTCGAATTATCCGTGACGGGACGGGTCGCCGACGCGGTTGTCGACGCGGGTGGGTGGGGGAAACGGGGTGCTTGGTGAGATGATTGTGACGATTGGAGGATCTCCATTTTTCTGGAACAATTTCGAAAATTTCCAGAGTCGTGTTGGTGAACGCTCACGCAAACGAGTACACTGGGCATCGTCGGGAGATGCGAAGAGCGCATCCGCCCACGTGCACAGACAGAACACTAGCTTCAAAGGAGAGCTCGCCATGGTCTATCGCATGATTTTCAACCAGACCGCCTACTTCGGCCGCGGTGCCATCAAGGAGATTCCTGCCGTCGCCAAGCAGCATGGCTTCACCAAGGCGTTCATCGTCACCGATCCGGTCCTGCTGGAGACCGGCACCGCCGAGAAGGTCACCAAGGTTCTCGATGAGGCCGGACTGCCGTACGAGGTGTTCAGCAACGTCAAGCCGAACCCGCCGGTCGAGTGCATCAAGGACGGTGTCGAGAAGTTCGCCACCTCGGGCGCCGACTTCCTGATCGGTCTGGGCGGCGGCTCGCCGCAGGACACATGCAAGGGCATCGGCATCATCACCGCCAACCCCGAGTTCTCCGACGTGCTCTCCCTCGAGGGCGTGGCGGACACGAAGAACCCGTCCGTCCCGATCTTCGGCGTGCCGACCACGGCCGGTACCGCCTCCGAGACGACCATCAACTACGTGATCACCGATACCGCGAACAAGCGCAAGTTCGTGGCCGTCGACCCGCACGATATCCCGATCGTCGCGTTCGTCGACCCTGACCTGACCGACTCGATGCCGCGTGGCCTCAAGGTCGCCACCGGTCTCGACGCGCTGACCCACGCCATCGAGGGCTACATCACCCCGGGCGCCTGGTCGCTCTCCGACTGCCTGTCGATGCAGACCATCCGCATGATCGCCAAGAACCTCGCCAAGTCCGCCGACGGTGACATCCCGGCCGGCGAGCAGATGGCGTACGCCTCCTACATCACCGGCATGGCCTACTCCAACGTCGGCCTCGGTCTGGTCCACGGCATGGCCCACCCGCTGGGTGGCCGTCTCGGCGTGGCGCACGGCGTCGCCAACGGCATCCTGCTGGCTCCGGTCATGGAGTACAACAAGGACTACACGGGTGAGAAGTACCGTGACATCGCCGATGCGTTCGGCGTCGAGGACGCCTACACCGGCGATCTGGAGAAGGTCCGCGAGGAGGCCGTGCAGGCCGTCCACAAGCTGACCGTCGACCTGAAGAACCCGACCACGATCTCCGAGGTCGGCGCCACCGAGGCCGATCTCGCCCCGCTTGCCCACGACGCGTTCAACGACGTGTGCACCCCGGGCAACCCGCGCAAGGCCACCGAGGAGGACATCCTCAAGATCTACACCTCGCTGATGTGATCTCTCTGATGTGATCCATGTGATCCATATCCATATGGCATATGGACTGAGCGGCCCGGCGGATCCTCTGATCCATCGGGCCGCTGTCTATTATGAGGCCGAAAGAGCCCGTAGCCCTCAGCGTCACAAATTCCCGGAATTTCCCCTGTGCGCGGTAAAAGGTGACGCTCCCCAATCGTCAGCGTCACCTTTTACCGAGATGTAGGGTGATCTCGGGAATATGTGACGCTGACAATGGTCAATCGTCACAATTTTCCGAGATATGGGATGATTTCGGGAATATGTGACGCTGGCCCGACCGACCGTCAGTTCCGCTCCTCGTGCTTCTCGTCGTAGGTCTCGTCGGTGGGGGTCTCGTCGTACAGCTCGCGACCCTCCTTCTCCGCGAGCTCCATCTGCTCGTTGATCCACGCGGCCTCGGCCGGATTGATGTCGGCGGTGTTGAGCA
This sequence comes from Bifidobacterium sp. UTCIF-38, assembly GCF_006454495.1. Taxonomy (NCBI): domain Bacteria; kingdom Bacillati; phylum Actinomycetota; class Actinomycetes; order Bifidobacteriales; family Bifidobacteriaceae; genus Bifidobacterium; species Bifidobacterium sp. UTCIF-38. The sequence goes on from NZ_JFAL01000024.1 coordinate 33,132, forward strand.
CCTTCTGCCACACCGGGTAGAACAGGTGCATCGCCGGGTACATGGCCGTGAACAGGATCTCCGGCTTGTGCTTGCGCCAATGCTGCGGATGCGCGTCGAACGTGTTCCTGAACCGGCGCATGTAGTTGAGGAACGACGAGAACGACGTATCCATGCGACGGGCGCTCATGCCGGCGATCATCCGCGGCGAGTAGACCGTCTTGAGGCCCTTGCCGATCAAGTGCAGGGAGATGTCGATGTCCTCGTGCATCACATCGGCCTTGTCCCGGCATACCTCGCCGGAGATCTCGCGCCATGCGGAGGCGCGTAGCGCCATGTTCGAGCCGAACAGCAGCGGCTGGCCGCCGTCGGCGCGGTAGATGCGCTTGCGGATCGAATTGTCGCTCTTGAGGCCGAAATGGCGCGACGGCATGTCGTAGTACATGACCGGACCGGTGGCGCCCATCGCGGTCGGATCCTCGGTGAAGATGCCGGAGACGACCTCCACCCAGTCGGGTTTGATCATGCAGTCGGCGTCGAAGCGGCCCAGCACATCGCCGGTGGCGTGGTCGAGACCGTAGTTGCGCGTGGGGATGAGCCCCTGCTCTGCATCTTGATGCAGCAGCTTGATCGGGGCCTCGGGGTGGTCGAGCATGAATTGTTCGACCACCTTGCAGGTGTCGTCGGTGGAACGGTTGTCGACCACGATGATCTCGTGGGGCATCACGGTCTGCCGAATCGTGTTGAGCAGACAGTCGGCGATGCGTTCGGACTCGTTCCAGGCCGGGATGACGATCGAGACATTCAGCATGCCTTCAGAATAAATGGGCGGGCGTACACGGGCCTTCGCGAGCCTCCACGAGCCTCCACGAGCTCCCATGCGGAACTCCCGCCGCTACAATGGGGAGCCATGAGTCAAAGCGCGCGCGAATACGGCAGTGATACTACTGATGGCAATGAGCAGCGATGGGATTTCGGCACGCTGTTTCCGGCCAAGGGGGATCCGCGCAGACCACCCGAATGGTTCGGGCGCGGCCTGCTGTACATCGCCATCGCCGTCATCGTCTTCGCCTTCTGCTGGCGATCGTGGGGCCAGATCTCCTATCTGGTGCTCGACATCATCATCTCCCTGTTCCTGGCGCTCGCGGTCGAGCCGATGGTGATCTCCCTGGTCAGGCACGGCTGGAAGCGAGGCGCCGCCTCCGCGTTCGCGCTGGTCATCGTCGCGGTCGTCATCTGCGTGCTGCTGTCCCTGTTCGGCAGCATGTTCGTCCAGCAGGTGGTCGCCATGCTGTACGGTCTGCCGTCGATGTACGAGCAGATCAAGGGTCTCGTCAGTCAGTACAGCAACTTCGAGATGCCCGAGATCGACAACCTCGGCACCGAGATCCTCAAGAACATCCAGACCTCGTGGGTGACCGACTTCGCCGGCACCGCGATGAGCACGGTCGGCGGGCTGTTCTCGTTCCTGCTCAACCTGATGACCGTGGTGATGACCACGTACTACATCTCCGCCGCGGGCCCGAAGCTGCGTCGCTCCTTCTGCCAGTGGATGGCGCCCGCCATGCAGCGTCGGTTCCTTCTGGTGTGGACGGTCGCGCAGGATCAGATCTCCTCGTTCCTGTTCTCCCGATCGATCCTCGCGATGATCAACGCCGCCTGCACCGCGATCTTCCTCGAGGTGCTCAAGGTCCCGTACTGGCTGCCGCTGGCGCTGTTCTGCGGCGTCGTCTCCCAGTTCATCCCGACCGTCGGCACGTACATCGGCGGCGCACTGCCGGTCCTGTTCGCACTGGGCAGCCGCGGCTGGGTGTACGGGGTGGCCGTGCTCGTGTTCATCATCGTCTACCAGCAGATCGAGAATCTGATTCTTTCGCCGAAGATCTCCCAGAGCACGATGGACATCAACGCCGCCATCGCGTTCCTCGCCGTGCTTGCGTTCGGTTCGGTGTTCGGCGCTCTGGGCGCGTTCCTCGCACTGCCGGTCACCGCATCCCTGCAGACGATCTTCCGCGTGTACACCCGCCGCTACGAACTGGTCGACTCGCCGCTCATGTACGATCCGGAGATCGGCAGGAAGTCGAAGGTCGTCGAGGCGTCCGAGGCGTTCAGCGAGCATGTGCTTCACCCGCTCGGCGACCACATGCCGCGTGCCGCTAGGGGATCGACGAATCGCGTGCCGATGAACGACGAGATCCGTCGTCTGCAGGAGGAGATCTACGCGATCCCGGACGAGGGGATCGGCGCGGAGCATGGCTCCGGACGTAGCGACGGCCGTGGCCGTTCCGGTTCGGGCGATCCGGACGAATCCGCCACGGTGGCGATCCCGAAGGGCGTGCTCGATCGGCAGGTCGGGAAGCGATCGGTGAGCGCACTGGCGGGCACGGAAACCGACGACTCGTCACGAGCCGACCGACCCGACCCGTCCGTCGAATCCGTTGACTCGTCCGAATCCGATGACTCGTCCGACGTGTCCGACAACCCGCGTGCGGGGTGGCGCTGACATGGTACTGCTCACCGTACTCGACGTCCTCATGCTTGTCGTCGGCGCCGTCGGCATGATCTACCAGGTGGCGTGCGTCCTCAAATCGCTGGTCTCCAAACCGGTGCGATTCCCCGACGCCCCGATGGACAAGCGCTATGCGGTCCTCATCTCCGCGCGCAACGAGGAACAGGTCATCGGCAACCTCATCGGATGCATCCGCGAACAGACCTATCCGGCCGAACTCATCGACATCTGGCTCGTGGCCGACAACTGCACCGACCACACCGCAGACCTCGTGCGATCGCTCGGCTGCAACGTCGTCGAACGTCATAACGACCAGCTCATCGGCAAGGGATACGCGCTGACCTACCTGCTCGACCATATGATCGACGAGGGCCTGTCCGACACGTACGACGCCTACTTCGTGTTCGACGCCGACAACCGTCTCGACAAGCACTACTTCGAAGAGATGAACAAGGCCTTCCACGCCGGATTCAGGATCCTCACCAGCTACCGCAACTCGGTGAACCTCAACGACAACTGGGTGTCCTCCGGCTCCGCACTGTGGTTCATCCGCGAATCGCGATTCCTCAACAACTCTCGCATGCTTTTCGGATCCAGCTGCCATGTGGGCGGCACCGGCTTCATGTTCTCCAAGGAGGTCATGAAACGCAACAAGGGATGGAAGTTCCATCTGCTCACCGAGGATCTGGAGTTCACGATGGACTCCGTGCTGCACGGCGATCGCGTCGGATACTGCGGCACCGCGATCCTGTACGACGAGCAGCCCGTCACCTTCGCGCAGAGCTGGCGGCAGCGTCTGCGCTGGAGCAAGGGCTTCCTGCAGGTGTTCCGCTTCTACGGCCCGTATCTGATCCGCCGCGCCGTGCGCGAACGGGATTTCTCGGCGGTCGACTTCACGCTGCTGCTGTGCCCGTTCACCGTGCTGAGCGTGTTCCGCATCGTGTTGGGAATGCTGTTCGCCGCCTTCGGCTTCGTCACCTGGCAGAGCCAGATCGGCGCGATATCCGGCTGGGCGAACGGCATCGTGTTCGCCGTGCTCGGCATGATGGGGCTTGCGGGACTGACGATCGTGGCCGAGCGCGATCAGATCGGCGCCACCAACAAGGAGCTGTTCGCCTACGTGCTGAGCTTCCCGATCTACATGCTCTCCTACGTGCCGATCTCCTTCCAGGCCATCTTCTCCAAAGCCCAGTGGAAACCGATCCAACATAAAGGGTGAAAGACCATGCAACCTCCTGCCGTACCCTATGACCCTCATGCGGCGGTGTCGATCCGCGGCCTCGTCAAACGCTTCGGTGCGAAGACCGCCGTCGCCGGGCTGTCCCTCGACATCCCGGTCGGCTCGTTCTACGGTCTGGTCGGACCGAACGGCGCGGGCAAGACCACGACGCTCAACATGGTCACCGGCCTGCTCACGCCGGACATGGGCGGCGCGTCGATCTTCGGCGTCGACGTGTGGCGCGACGTCAACACGGCCAAGCACATGATCGGCGTGATGCCGCAGCAATCCCAGATCTTCGACCGGCTCACCGGCCTGCAGCTGCTCGTATATGCGGGCATGCTGCGTGGCATGAAGCGCGCCGAGACCGTCGCCCGTGCGCGCGACCTGCTCGCCGCGTTCGACCTCGTCGATGCGGCCGACAAGATGGTCGTCGACTATTCGACCGGCATGGTCAAGAAGATCTGCCTCGCCTCGGCCATGATCCACAGTCCGCGTCTGCTCGTGCTCGATGAGCCGTTCGAATCGGTCGACCCGGTCTCCAGCGCGAACCTGAAGGACATCCTCGCCGAATACGCGGCCACCGGCGGCACCATCATCATCTCCTCCCACGTCATGGCTCTGATCGAACGGATGTGCACGCACGTGGCGGTCATCAACCGGGGAAGCGTGTGCGCGGCCGGCACCGTCGCCGAGGTCGCGGCCGGCATGGACCTCGAGGATCGGTTCCTTCAGCTGGTCGGCGGACGCCACGCCGCGGCCAGACTCGACTGGCTCGACGGTTCGATGGGCGCGCAGGAGCCGGGAGTCGGACGATGAGCGAGATCGCCGTAGTCGTCCGCCTGCGCTGGATCCTTACCATATCCGTGCTGCGCCGCTCCGTCCTGCAGACCATCGGCTTCGCACTGTTGCTGACCATGGGGGCCGGCGCAGTCGTCGTCATGATCGTGTTCGCGGCCCTGCTCGGCATGCCGCAGTTCGCGGCGGATCCTGATTTCGTGCCCGGACTGAACGCCCTGCTTGTCACGATCGGGGCCATCGGCATGGTGTTCGCCGTCATCATCCAGCTCATGCTTCTCGGCGAGGGATCGGCACTGACCCCGCAGCGCTTCGAACTGTACGGCATCCGCGACTCCCGATTGCTGTGGGCGCTCATCGCCGCCGGACTGACCGGACCGGCCGCGATCATCGCCTTCTGCGCCCTTGTCGCTCTGGCGTTCATCTATCGCGCAATCGGTTGGGGCGTCGTGCTCGCCGGTGTTCTTTCGGCGCTGCTCGTCGTCATCACGACCGTTCTCGTCGGCAAGACGGTCATGTCGCTCGCCACCACGCTCGTCACCACGGCACGCGGCCGTGCGACGTTCTACATCATCGTCATCGTGGGGTTCATCGCGGCGACTCAGCTACCGGCGCTGATCCTCCCGCAGGACGGTTCAGGCAGATCGCAGTCCAGCCTCGGGACGTTCTCCGCTCTGTCCCGACTGCTCGCATTCACTCCGTTCGGCGCCGCGTTCCAGCTGCCGTTCGACGTCATCGCCGGCGCGTGGCTGCCGCTCGCGATCCGTCTGATTATCCTCGCCGTCGCATGGGTGGTCTGCTTCTATGTCTCCATGTGGTGCCTCGGACGTCAGCGGCACATGCGTGGTGCCGACACGTCCAGCAAGGTCAAGGCCGGTCTGGGTGATTTCGCCCGTATGCCGGACAGCGTGTCCGGAGCCATCTCCGCACGACTGTTCACCTATCTCAAACGCGACCCGCGTCAGGCCGTGCTGTTCGTCATGCCGCTCATCATGGTCGTCATCTTCACCATGCAGCCACGTACCGCGGGCACCACGTTCCTCGCATGGCAGACGCTCATCTGGCTGGGACTGTTCATGATGATGGTCGAAGGCAACGGCCTCGCCTACGACGGCACCGGATTCGCCATGGAGGTGATCAGTGGCGTCAGAGGAATCGACGACCGTCTGGGGCGCATACGCGTACTCGTGGGATTCGTCATCATCTACATGCTTGCACTCGCCGTCGCACTGTTCGCGTTCACCGGGGACTGGCGCACGCCGGAGGGAATCGCGATGGGACTGGGCTGCCTGTTCATCGGCATCGGCGTCGCGTTCGCCGCACTCGGACTGGCCGAGATCGTCTCGACACTGCTGCTCTACCCGGTTCCCGATATCGAGCGTCCCTTCTCCACGCCGCAGGGACGCGCCGCCGCACAGGGCGTGTTCCCGTTCGTCCACATGTTCGGCACGGTGTTCGTCATGCTGCCCGCCGGCATCGTCGCACTCGTCACGCTCGTCATGCACACGTTCGGCGCCCCGGGCGCCACGATGACCATCGCCGTGGCCGCGCTGGTGAATGGAACGGGTGCTCTCGCGCTCGGTACATGGCTTGGCGGTAAGCTGTTGGATGCGCGCGCGGTCGGCATCCTCGGCACGTTGGACGAGTTCGCCTCCCTGCAGAAGTAAGAAGTAGAGGAAGCGGCGGTAGGACCGTACGCCGCGCGGCGATCCACACGTATGCGTGTCCCGGAACGCGGGGGCGCGGAAGGGGGAGGAATGAGTCGGAGCAACGGCCGGCGGCAGGCGGGCCATCGCGTCATCGTATGCGCGCTGTGCGTGGTGCTGACGGCCGTGTTTGGCGTCGGATACGCCGTGGCGGACGCCGCCGACGCCGTCCCCGGACTGCTGACGATGCGCGGCGTCGCCACGCGCTCCTACCCGGATCCGTCCGCCGCCAGGGCAGCCGGTACGGTCTCCGGCGATGTCGACCTCGACGGCGGTGACATCGACAAGGCGGCGGTCGCCCGCCTGATCGACGAACTTGGCAAGACCGAAGGCATCGGCACCGATTTCTCGGTCGCCGTGGCGGACGCGCGGGGCAACGTGATCGCCGAACATGAGATGAACACGTTGCGCGAGCCGGCGTCGACCACCAAGACACTGACCGCGTATGCGGCCGCGAACACGCTGGAGATGGGGTCCACGCTCGACACCGAGGTGTATCTGACCCGCACCGGCGACGACCCCACGATCGTCCTCAAAGGCAACGGCGACATGCTTCTTGGCGCCGGCAACAACGATCCCACGCATATCAACGGCCGTGCGGGGCTCGCCACCCTCGCGGACAGGACCGCCGCCGCGCTTCGCAAGCAGGGCGTCACCCGCGTCGCGCTCGCAACGGACGACTCCCTGTTCGGCGACGACCGCACTCCGTCGAACATCATCGAGAACAACGCCGAACACCGCTATTACACGGCCATCTCCTCGATGGCCATCGACGGCGGACGCGACTGGACCGGACTGGAGAGCCAGGACCGGGACTCCTTCACCGAATACCCGATCCTGTCCGAGCATCCGGCGATTGACGCGGCGAACACGTTCAAAACGCTGCTGTCCGCACGAGGCATCACCGTCACCGACTCCACCGACGTGAGCGGGCAGAAGCCGTCCAACCGCATCGCCTCGGTCAGTTCGGCACCGCTCAACGAGGTGATGGCGTTCATGCTGCGCCACTCCGACAACACACTGGCCGAGCTCTTCGGACGTCTGACCGCGTTGAAGCTCGGTACGGGCAACTCCATCACCGGAGACGTCAAGGCCGTCGAACGTGTGCTGAAGGACGGAGACATCAGCACCGAAGGCATGACGCTGAGCAGCTGCTCCGGACTGGCTCCGGGCACGCGCCTGACCGTGAGGACGCTCGTTGAGGTGCAGTCGAGACTCGTCGATCCGGACGATGGCGCGGCAGCGGCGCTCGAGGGACTGTCGGTGCCGGGACTGGTCGGCACCGCCCGCAGCCGCGTGGCCGATCAGTCCACGCGCGGATTGATCCGCGTGAAGACCGGCTCGCTGGACAATGTGCGATCCCTGGCCGGCAACATCTCCCTGAGCAAGGGCGGTGTGCTCGCCTTCGCGGTGATCGTCAACAATCCGGTCAACGCATGGGAGGCCAACAAGGCCGTCGACAGTTTTGCGGCGGGACTGGCCAAGCTGTAGGTCGTCCGGTCAAGTCGTCCGGTCGCTCGGTAGCTCGTGTAAATACTCGGAATCCATTCAGGTTTTCCTCAGAAACACGTCATTCGCGTGTGCCAAGATGGTTGGCATGCGAATCGCTGACGTACAAGACGACATCGACCACGAGCTGGTCAGCAAAGAAGAGATCCAGAGCATCATCAACAATGCCGCCGCACAGGCGAGCGAGGACTACCGTGGCAAGAATCCGCTGGTCATCGCCGTGCTCAAGGGCGCGGTGAACACGATCGCCGCATTCTCGCAGGCGCTGTCCATTCCGTGCCAGCTTGATTTCATGAGCCTGTCGAGCTACGGCTCGGGCACCGAATCGAGCGGCACCGTGACGATCCGTCAGGATCTGTCGACCGATGTTCGCGGTCGGCACATCCTCATCGTCGAAGATATCATCGATTCAGGCCATACGCTCGCATGGCTGGTCGGGGAGCTGAAGCGCCGTGGCGCCGCATCCGTGGAGATCTTCGCCCTGCTGGAGAAGCCGGCAAGGCGTGAGGTGCACGTCGATGTGAAGTACAAGGGCCGTGAGATCCCCGACGAGTTCGTCGTCGGATTCGGTCTGGACTACGACGAGCGTTACCGCAATCTCGATTCGATCGCGGTGCTGAAGCCGTCAGTATACCAAGGAGAACAGGCATGAGCTTCCCTCAGGGGCCGGGGCAGCCGAACAACCCGAACAACGGGAACGGCAACCCATTCAACAACCCGTTCCGCCGCAATAATAATAAGGACAACGGCAACGGGAACAATCGCAACGGCGGCGGCAACGGGAACGGCAACAGGCCGTTCTGGCAGTCGCCGTGGCTGTGGGGCGCGGTCATCGTCGTCATCGTCGCTCTCATGTTCCAGATGTTCACGGGCACCGGCGCGCAGACCATCGACACCAAGGACGGCCTGCAGCTGCTCAGGAACGGGCAGGTCGACTACGCGAAGATCGTCGACAACAAGCAGAAGGTGACGCTCGACCTCAAGGCCGACTACACCAAGAAGGACCCCGACACCGGCAAGGACCACAACTACGGTCAGAAGGTGCAGTTCTACTACACGTTCGCGCAGGGGCAGGATATCATCAAGGCCGTCGAGAGCGCCGAGCCATCCAAGGGCTGGAGCGCCGACATCGAGCAGACCAGCATGATGAGCTACCTCATCAGCTCGATCCTGCCGTTCGTCATCTTCTTCGCCCTGTTCTGGTGGATGATGAGCCGTATGGGCGGTGCCGGCGGCATGCTCGGCATGGGCGGCAAGAAGAACAACGGCAAGCTGCTCGAAGGCCAGACCCCGACCACCAAGTTCTCCGACGTCGCCGGCGAGGACGAGGCCCTGGCGGAGGTCGAGGAGATCAAGGACTTCCTCAAGGATCCGTCCAAGTACAAGGCGCTGGGCGCGCGCATCCCGCGCGGTGTGCTGCTGTACGGTCCTCCGGGCACCGGTAAGACGCTGCTCGCGCGAGCCATCGCCGGCGAGGCGGGCGTCCCGTTCTACGCGATGGCCGGCTCCGACTTCGTCGAGATGTTCGTCGGCCTCGGTGCCTCCCGCGTGCGCGACCTGTTCGACGAGGCGAAGAAGAACGCCCCGGCCATCATCTTCATCGACGAGATCGACGCCGTCGGCCGCAAGCGCGGTTCCGGCATGGGCGGCGGCCACGACGAGCGCGAGCAGACCCTGAACCAGCTGCTCGTCGAGATGGACGGATTCGACAACGACACCAACCTGATCATCATCGCGGCCACCAACCGCCCCGACGTGCTCGACCCCGCCCTGCTGCGTCCGGGCCGCTTCGACCGTCAGGTCGGCGTCGCCGCCCCGGACCTCGAAGGCCGCGAGGCGATCCTCAAGGTTCATGCCAAGGGCAAGCCGTTCGTGCCGGACGTCGACCTGCACATGGTCGCCGTGCGCACGCCGGGCTTCACCGGTGCCGACCTCGCCAACGTGCTCAACGAGGCTGCCCTGCTGTGCGCCCGCGCCGGCGCCCAGCTGATCGACAACCGCGCCATCGACGAGGCGATCGACCGCGTCCAGGCCGGCCCGAAGCGCAAGTCGAAGGGCATGGCCCTGGACGAGCTGCGCAACACCGCGTACCACGAGGGCGGCCACGCTCTCGTCGCCGCCGCGCTGCACAACACGGACCCGGTCACCAAGGTGACGATCCTGCCGCGTGGCCGCGCGCTCGGCTACACCGCCGTGATGCCGACCTCCGACCGCTACTCCCAGTCGCGCAACCAGCTGCTCGATCAGATGGCGTACGCGATGGGCGGCCGCACCGCCGAGGAGATCGTGTTCCACGACCCGACCACCGGCGCGTCCAACGACATCGAGAAGGCGACGAAGATCGCCCGCACGATGATCACCCAGTACGGCTTCTCGACGAAGCTCGGCGCCATCAAGTGGGCCGACGACGACGATCAGAGCTCGGACTTGAACGGCATCGGCCCGCACAAGTACTCGAACCAGACCGCCGAGATCATCGACGAGGAGGTGCTGAAGCTCGTCGAGACCGCGCACACCGAGGCGTGGAAGATCATCAACGACAACCGCGACATCCTCGACGAACTCGTCCGTCAGCTGCTCGTCAAGGAGACCTTGAACGAGAAGGAGCTGGCCGAGATCTTCGCGCCGATCAAGAAGGCACCGGAACGTCCGGTGTGGCTGTCCGACGACAAGCGCCCCGACTCCGATCGTCCGCCGGTCGAGATCCCCGAATCGCTCAAGCGTTCGGTCGGCATGAAGCCGGGCGAGTGATCGGACGATGACGAGCACGAACCCGGATTACCGCGGTTACGACGAGGAGGGCGTGCGCCGTGCCGTACGCCTCTTCCTCACCTCCATCGGCGAGGACCCTGATCGCGAAGGACTCGTGGAGACGCCGGACAGGATCGCCCGCGCCTGCCGGGAACTGTTCGCGGGCCTCGGGTCCTCGCCCGCGCAGGTGCTGGAGAAGCACTTCGACGTGGACACCGACGAGCTCGTGCTCGTCAAGAACATCGAACTGTATTCGGTGTGTGAGCATCATCTGCTGCCGTTCCATGGTATCGCCCACGTGGGGTATATCCCCGCCAAGGACGGCGTGATGGGACTGAGCAAGCTCGCACGGCTCGTCGAGGTGTATGCGCGCCGCCCGCAGGTGCAGGAGCGACTCACCCAGCAGATCGCCGACGCGCTCGTCGAATACGCGGGCGCGCGTGGGGTGATCGTCGTCACCGAATGCGAGCACCTGTGCATGTCGATGCGCGGCATCAAGAAATCCGAGGCACGCACGGTCACCTCCGCCGTACGGGGGCTGTTGCGCAATCCCGCCACGCGTTCCGAGGCGATGAGCCTCATCATGAGTCGGTGAGGACGCGCCGCACAGGCGTCTACAGGTGACGGGCCGACTCGCAATCCATGGAATCGCAATCACACGAAGGGGAACATCATGGTTGATCTGCGAGCATTGCACGATACCGATCGCACGCTCGTGATGGGCGTACTCAACATCACCGAGGATTCCTTCTCGGACGGAGGCCTCTGGCTCGACCCGGTCGCGGCCGCGAACCATGGGCGGGCCATGGCCCACGCCGGCGCCGACATCATCGACATCGGCGCCGAATCCACGCGGCCCGGCGCCAAGCGCGTCTCCGAAGCCGACGAGCTGGCGCGCATCACCGGCGCGGTCAGGGCGCTCATCCCCGCCGGAGCGACCTTGTCGATCGACACCACGCGCGCATCGGTCGCGAAGGCCGCGCTCGACGAGGGCGCGCAGATCATCAACGACGTCTCCGGCGGCACGCTCGACCGTGAACTGCCGCACGTCGTCGCCGACCACGACTGCCTGTACATCGTGCAGCATTGGCGCGGCTGGCTCGCCGGATCCCACGGCGCAACCCCCGACGCCGACACCTCGCACTACGAGCATGGCGTGCTCAGCGACGTGCGCGACGAGCTGATGCGTCAGGTCGACGACGTACTCGCCGCCGGCGTCGACCCGACGCGCGTGATCATCGACCCGGGTCTCGGCTTCTCCAAGCCCGGCATCGAACATAACCTGCCGCTGCTCGCGGGACTCGACACGTTCCGCGCCACCGGTTATCCGGTGCTCATCGGACAATCGCGCAAACGCTTCGTCACCGCGATCCTCGCCGGGGCGGGCATCGACGGCGTGGACGGGGCCGGCCCCGATATGGCCGCTCGCGACGACGCCACCGCGGCGCTGAGCGCGCTCGCCGCCGAACACGGCGCATGGGCGGTGCGTGTGCACGACGTGCCCAGATCCCGTGCCGCCGTGGCCGTGGGCAACGTGTGGCGGCAGTACGCGGGACAATACGCGAATAGACAGTTAAGTTAAGTAAAGGAATTCGATGGACATCATCCGACTGACCGGTGTGCGTGCGAGCGGCACGCACGGCGTGCTCAACTTCGAACACGAACGCGCCCAGCCGTTCATCGTCGACGCCACGCTGCATCTCGATCTGACCCGCGCCGGGCGTACCGATGCGCTCGGGGATACCGTCGACTACGGGAAGGTCGCCAAGGCCATCGTGGATGTCATCGAAGGCGATCACGTCGATCTCATCGAAAAACTCGCGCAGGAGATCGCCGATCGGGTATTCGCCGTCGACACGGCGATCCGCGAAGTCGAAGTCACCGTGCACAAGCCCCATGCGCCGATCACCGTGCCGTTCGACGACGTCGCCGTCACCATCGACCGTACGCGCGAATCGGATGCGGGGAATAATGGTGACGGACAGGATGCGTCGGACGGCATTCATCGCGCGGTGATCGCGCTCGGCGGCAATCAGGGCGATATCGCATCGACGCTGCGTGATGCCGTGCGTCGCATCGACGCGTTGGACGGCACGCAGATCGTCGGCGTCTCGCCCCTGTATCGCACCGCCGCATGGGGCATGCCCGACGGCACGCCCGATTTCCTCAACGCCGTGGTCGAGGTGACGACCACGCTGCCCGCATCCCGTCTGCTGCACGAGCTGCTGTGCATCGAGGCCGATCACGGCCGCACGCGCGACACACACTGGTCGAACCGCACGCTTGACCTCGACATCATCGACTACGACGGCGTCGAATCGGACGATCCGGACCTGACCCTGCCGCATCCTCGCGCATGGCAGCGGGCGTTCGTGCTCGTACCGTGGGCCGCGCTGGATCCCAAGGCCGATCTGCCCGGCATGCATGGCGGTCCGGTGCGCGAGCTCGCCGAAGGACTGCTTGCCGAATCCGATCCGGACAGGCCGCCGGTCACACTCGTCTCGAAGGATTGGATGGGCGCGGAGTCGGCTGGGATGCCGGCTGACGCTTCGGGGCTGCGTCCGTCGCGGACCGTCGTCGATGCCGGTGACGGTGCGATGATCTCCAGCAGGGCCGTGATCTCGATGGACTCGACCTCCACCGACGCCGAACGACTGTTCCGCGAGGCGATCGTCGCGATCGACGGACTTCCCGGCAATCAGGTCGAAGGCATCTCGCCCCTGTACCACGTGAGTAACTTCGATGGACCGGACGCGATGTCCGCGGTCATCCAGATCGAGACCAGACTTGGTGCACGTGCCCTGATCAGCGCACTCGGCACCATCGAGCAGTCGCACGGCAACGCCATCGACCTCGATCTGGTCGACATGGACGGCGTCGAATCCGACGATCCCGACTGCCGCGTACCATGGCCCACGGCTCGTGAACACGCTTCCGTACTCGCCCCGTGGATGGACATGGATCCGAACGCCACGCTCGGCGGTGACCCGGTGTCGTTCCTGCTGGCGATGGCACCCGACGCGGCGCGCGTCGGCATACTGTCCGACAACTGGATTCTGGGAGGAACCCCTCGATGAGCGCAAAACGTACGCCGTGGTGGCAGCCCGCCCTCGCCCTTGCGTTGGGAACGGTCGCCGGTGCCGTCGTCGCGGAACTGGGGGAGCGCTTCAATCTCACGCTGATCGGCGCCCCATGGTTCGTGGCCGCACTGCTCATCGCCATCGGCGTCATCGTGCTGATCCTCGCGTTGAACGTGCACAAGTACGCCACCACGGATCCACGCAAACGCCCCAGCACCTTCATCAATCCGAGACTCGCGTTCGACACCTTGGTGCTGTCGAAGGCGCTCGCGCTGGCCGGTGCGATGCTCGCCGGATGGTACGGCGGGCAGATCATCCCCACCATCGGGCATATCGAGGCCGACTTCTACTCGCAGGCGGTACTGGAATGCGCGGTGACGGCCGTGGTCTGCCTGATCGACATGGTCATCGGACTGGTGGGGGAGTGGCTGTGCCAGCTGCCGCCCACCGAAGGCCCGGAGAATCCCAAGATGAAGAGGGCTGAGAGGGAGCGCGGCGTCGCCCCCGCCGCCGCCAAGACCGTGCGCTAAAGACTCGGTAATCACCGTATTCTTCCGGCCCCCTCTGACGAGGGGGCTGTCGGCGGAGCCGACTGGGGGAGAGATAAGCCCAAGGTTTCAGTCGCGCGGCACGCGGATCATCGCCTCCTGCGCGATCGCCGCAACCAGTTCGCCGTCACGCGAATACACCTTCGCCAATCCCAGTCCGCGGCCGTGCGCGGCGGTCGGCGTATCCTGCACATACAGATGCCACTGGTTGATGTTCACGTCGCGGTACCACCACATCGAATGGTCGATCGACGCGTAGGAGATGCCGGGTGTCGAGATCGACAGGCCGGCGCGGCGCAACACCGGCTCCATCATCACCTGATCGCAGCCGAGCGCCAGCATCGCACGGTGCATGAGCTGCGGCACGTCGACCTCGCCATCGGCCTTCATCCACACCATCTGCCGTCCGGAATCGGCGGCGGCCGACTCCTTGTCCGGTCCCAGCATGATCGTGCGCGTGATATGGCGGATGTCGAACGGCGACTTCTTCACGTAATAGTTCGCGAACGGCGACTTGCCGGCGTACGGCTCCATCAGCTCCTTCGCGCTGGTGAGCGACTCCGGGTCGGGCAGGTCGGACGGCATCGGATCGGCGAACTCCACGCCGGACTGCCCCTCGACCTGGAACGAGGCGATCGCCGTGAGGATCGCCCCCTCGGCCTGCGTCACGTTGACACGTCGGGCGGAGAAGGACCGGCCGTCGCGCAGCTTCTCGACGTCGAACAGCAGATCCTGGCGGATATCTCCCGGAGCGACGAAATAGCCGTGGATCGAATGCGGCAGACGATTCTCCGGAACCGTCTTGGCCGCGGCCATCAGCGACTGCGCGATGACCTGGCCGCCATAGACGCGACCGGTGGGGAAGTACAGGCTCTCGCCGTTGATATACGTATGATTGCGATACCCCGAGGGTTTGCCTAGCTTCAGCACCTTCACCAGATGCTCCAGCGGCGTCATGGTGTCATCGGTCATGTTCTCCCCCTGATGTACTTGCTCGGTTCACTGTCGTTTGCTCATACTGTAGCGACGGGGCGTTACCCGTGCCGGAGACGATTGTTACGAGCGTATGTGCAACGTGAACATCGGGTTATCGTGCAATGGTAACGCGGATATGGTAAAGGCCTTCCTCCGGCCGTCGGCGGTTATCCGCGGCGGAGAAAGGCCCGTAATCCCGGTCCCCTCTGACGAGGGGGCTGTCAGCGAAGCTGACTGGGGGAGAGAAAGCCGGTATGCATGTACTAGCGCGTCAGCTTCCTGTGCAGGCGGTGCGGGCGGGCCGCATCCTCGCCGAGGCGGGCGACGCGGTTCTCCTGATACGCCTGGAAGTTGCCCTCGAACCAGTACCACTTGGCCGGGTTCTCGTCATCGCCCTCCCACGCGAGGATGTGCGTGGCGACGCGGTCAAGGAACCAACGGTCGTGGGAGATCACCACGGCGCAGCCCGGGAAGCCGAGCAGCGCGTTCTCGAGGCTCTCGAGCGTCTCGACGTCCAGATCGTTCGTAGGCTCGTCGAGCAGCAGCAGGTTGCCGCCCTGCTTCAGGGTCAGCGCCAGGTTCAGACGGTTGCGCTCGCCGCCGGAGAGCACGCCGGTGAGCTTCTGCTGGTCGGAGCCCTTGAAGCCGAAGCTCGCGACATAGGCGCGGGTCGGCACCTCGACGCCGGCAACCTCGATGAAGTCAAGACCGCCGGAGACCGCCTCCCACAGGTTCTTGTTCGGGTCGAGGCCCTCGCGGTTCTGGTCGACGTAGCTGATCTTGACGGTGTCACCGATCTTGAGCTCGCCGGACGTCAGCGGCTCGAGGCCGACGATCGTCTTGAACAGCGTGGACTTGCCGACGCCGTTCGGGCCGATCACGCCAACGATGCCGTTGCGCGGCAGCGTGAACGACAGGTCGTCGATGAGCACGCGGTCGCCGAACGCCTTGTGGATGTGGTTCGCCTCGAGCACCAGCGAACCCAGACGCGGGCCGGCCGGGATCTGGATCTCGGAGAAGTCGAGCTTCTTGTTGTTGCGGGCCTCGGCCTCCATCTGGTCGTACCTCTCCAGACGGGCCTTGTTCTTGGCCTGACGGGCCTTCGGCGAGGAACGCACCCAGTCGAGCTCGTCCTTCAGGCGCTTGGCGAGCTTCGCGTCCTTCGCGCCCTGGATCTCCATACGCTTGGCCTTGGTCTCCAGATACGTGGAGTAGTTGCCCTTGTACGGGTACAGGTGGCCGCGGTCGACCTCGCAGATCCATTCGGCAACGTTGTCCATGAAGTAACGATCGTGGGTGACGGCGATGACGGCGCCCTTGTACTGGTGCAGGAACTTCTCCAGCCACAGGATCGACTCGGCATCGAGGTGGTTAGTGGGCTCGTCGAGCAGCAGCAGGTCCGGGGCTTCGAGCAGGAGCTTGCACAGGGCCACGCGGCGGCGCTCGCCACCGGAGCACACGGAGACCGGGGTGTCCGGATCCGGGCACTGCAGGGCGTCCATGGCCTGTTCGAGCTGGGAGTCGAGATCCCAGCCGTTGGCGGCGTCGATCTCGGTCTGGAGCTTGCCCATCTCCTCCATCAGGGAGTCGAAATCGGCGTCCGGGTTGGCCATCTCCTCGCCGATCTGGTTGAAGCGGGCGACCTTCTCCGCGATCGGGCCGAACGCCATCTTGATGTTCTCGCCGACGGTCTTGGTGTCGTCCAGCGGCGGCTCCTGCTGCAGGATGCCGACCGTGTAGCCGGGGGTGAGCGTGGCCTCGCCGTTGGAGACATGCTCGATGCCGGCCATGATCTTCAGGAGCGTGGACTTGCCCATGCCGTTGGGACCCACCACGCCGATCTTCGCGCCCGGCAGGAAGCTCAGCGTCACGTCGTCGAGGATGACGCGGTCGCCGAACGCCTTGCGGGCCTTGATCATTTGGAAAACGAATTCTGCCATGAGTTGCAGCTGCTCCTTACAAAAGTTGGAATTCCGCCGTTTCTTTGGTTCATGCATGCAGATTGACACATGCGGATTGACGGTCGCCGTCCGTTGGTTGCGTTGCCGTCATCTCGCCTTGTCGTCCGCGTCCATGCGGCGCGTGTCCGCATAGCGGTCGATTCCATGCCAAACCACCGCCCACCATGGTAACGGAAGGGCTGGAATGGCGGGGCTGTGACTGTCGGCGGTGGGGTGCCGTACGTTTGCCCGGTTGTTTCGCGGTCGTATCCGGACAAACGTACGTTGACGGATACTTACCGTACGTTCATTCGGATGTTTGGCACCCGTATCCGGGCGAACGTACGTTGACGGGCACTCACCGTACGTTCGCCCGGAAAGGATGGAGGAATTACCCGGACGAACGTACGCCCCATGACCGGTGCCGCCGTCGGGGTCGGTCATGGGGCGTACGTCTACGTCGGTTACGTCGGTTACGTCGGTTACGTCGGCTATGCCGACTGGTCACTTGCCGGCGCCGATGGCGCGCAGTACGTTGACCATCTCGATGGCGCCGAGCGCGCAGTCGAAGCCCTTGTTGCCGGCCTTGGTGCCGGCGCGTTCGATGGCCTGTTCGATGTTCTCGGTGGTGATCACGCCGAAGAGCACCGGCACGTCGGAGCTCAGCGACACCTGCGCGATGCCCTTCGCGGTCTCGTTGCACACGAGATCGTAGTGGGAGGTGGATCCGCGGATGATCGCGCCGAGGCAGATCACAGCGTCGTAGCGGCCGGTGGACACCATGCGCTTGGCCGCGATCGGGATCTCGAACGAGCCGGGCACCCACGCCACGTCGACGTTCTCGTCGGCCACGCCGTGACGGCGCAGACCGTCCTGCGCGCCGGACAATAGCTTCGAGGTGATGAACTCGTTGAATCGGGCCACGACGATGCCGATGCGGATCGGCGCGTTCGCTTCGCTTCCGGCGAGGGTGGTGGTGTTCGCGACCAGCTGGCCTTCGAATACGGTCATGTCAGTTCTCCTTGGTGATTGTTGTAGTGGTGATTGTGGTGGTTGCGGTTGCGGGGACGCCCAGCAGGTGTCCCATGCGCCGTTGCTTGGTGGACAGGTAGTTTGCGTCGTATGCGTTCGGCGGGATGACGATCGGCACGCGGGATGCGACGGCGACGCCGGCACGCTTCAGCTGCTCGATCTTGTCCGGGTTGTTCGTCATCAGGTTGACGGATGCGATGCCGAGATCGCGCAGCATGGCCGCTGCCGTGTCGTATTCGCGCGCGTCGGCGGGGAAGCCGAGCTTCAGGTTCGCGTCGAGCGTGTCGAAGCCCTGCTCCTGCAGCTCGTAGGTGCGCAGCTTGTTGAGAAGCCCGATGCCGCGGCCCTCCTGACTTAAGTAGAGGATCACGCCGCGGCCCGAGTCGGCCACGCGACGCATCGCCTCGTGCAGCTGCGGACCGCAATCGCAGCGCTGGGATCCGAACACGTCGCCGGTCATGCACTGCGAGTGGATGCGGCACAGCACGGGCGGAATCGCCGCCGCCGTATCGGATACGCCGGAGACGTTTTCCGCGTCGGCCATCGCGGCGAGGATGTCGTCGCCCATCATCAGCGCCACATGCTCACCGCCGTTCTCGGATTCGTAGCCGACCATCGTGAACCGTCCGTAGTCGGTAGGCAGATCCACCTGCGCGACGCGACGCACCACGCTCGGGAACGCGTGCGTGCGCCGGTACTCTTGCAGTTGGGCGATGGTGATGTACGCGAGATCGTGCTCGGCGGCGAACCGTTCGAGATCGCCGCGTCGCATCATCGTGCCGTCCTCCTTCATCATCTCGCAGCACAGGCCGCACGGCTCGAATCCGGCCAGCCGGGCCAGATCGACGGTCGCCTCGGTGTGTCCGTTGCGTTCCAGCACGCCGCCTTCGCATGCCACCAGCGGGAACATGTGTCCGGGGCGGCGGAAGTCCTCCGGCCGCGTATTCGGGTCAATGCAGGCCAGTGCGGTCAGCGAACGGTCGCGCGCGCTGATGCCGGTGGACGTGGTCACGTGGTCGATGGACACGGTGAACGCCGTGTGATGGTTGTCGGTGTTCGTGGCGACCATCGGCGCCAGTTCGAGGCGATCGGCCATCTCGGCGCTCATCGGCGTGCAGATGAGTCCCCGGCCGTGCGAGGCCATGAAGGCGATGTTGCTCGGCGTGGCGTAACGGGCGGCACAGATGAGGTCGCCCTCGTTCTCGCGCCCCTCGTCGTCCGCCACGACGACGATGCGTCCCGCCCGGATGTCACGGATCGCGCGTGCCACCTGATCGATGTTCGTGTGATCGGTGTTCAATGAAGTCATATTGTGTCCTTTGTCCGTGAAGAGGTTCGTGTGCATGTCAGAAGCCGTGCTCGATGAGGAAGTTCTCGGTGATCGCCCCGGATCCGCCGGAACCTCCCCTGTTGGCGTCGCCATCGCGCGACGGCAGTGCGAGTAGTCGGTCGACGTATTTCGCGATCGGATCGGTTTCGAGATTGACGATGTCGCCGACTCCGCGTTCGGCAAGCACCGTATTCGAGGCGGTGTGCGGGATGAGGGAGACGCCGAACGCGGTCTCCGTGACGGTCGTCACCGTCAGACTGATGCCCTCGACGGCGATCGACCCCTTCTCGGCGATGAACCGCATGAGCTCGTATGGCGCGCGGATCGTATAGACCTTCGCGATGCCGTCGGGCATGATCGACTCGACCGCGCCGGTGCCGTCGATGTGCCCGGAGACGATGTGTCCGGAGAAGCGGCCGTCGGCGGGCATCGCGCGTTCCACGTCGACATGGTCGCCGCGCCGTAAGGTCCCGAGGGAGGAGCGGCGCAGCGTCTCGTGCATCACGTCCGCGGTGAACGCCGTGCCATGTACGGCCGTCACGGTCAGGCATACGCCGTTGACGGCGATGCTTTCGCCGATGATCGTCCGATCGGTCACCACCACCGGCGAGTCGACGGTCAGATGCGCGAAATCGGCGCCACGATCCAATCGCACGACCATGCCCAGATCCTCAACGATTCCCGTGAACATACTCGACGCCTCCTTCGATGACGATGTCGCTGCCCACCGTGGCGACGGTGCGATCGATGATGCGGAAGGCGTCATCGGGAGCCTCGACCCCCTCGCCGCCCACCGGGCCGGGGGCGTTTCGCCCGCCGAACAGCTTCGGCGCGACGTAGGCGCTCACCTTGGACACCACATGATCCCGCAGCGCCGACCACGCCAGCGTTCCGCCGCCCTCGATCATCACGCTGTCCAATCCGCGCTCGCCGAGTGCCCTCACGATCCCGGCGACGCTCACGTGGTTGTCGTCGTCAGCGTCCACGCGAAGGATCTCGCATCCGGCCTCACGGTAGGGGAGCGTACGTTGCTCGTCGTCGACCGCCGTGGCGATGATCGTCGGCGTCTCGCGCGCGGTGGCGACGATCGCCGCGTCGATCGGCGTGCGCAAATGGGTGTCGCACACCACGCGCACCGGATCGTGACCGCCGTCGATGCGGCAGGTGAGCTGCGGATCGTCCGCCAGCACGGTGCCCACGCCCACCATGATCGAGGCGAACCTGCAGCGATCCTCGTGCACGCGATGGCGCGCATCCTCGCCGGTGATCCAACGGGAAAGGCCGGTCGAGGTGGCGATGCGGCCGTCCAGCGTCATCGCGTATTTGAGCATGACGAACGGCGTGCGCGTGGTGATGGAATGAAGGAAGATCTCGTTGAGCCGGTCGCACTCGTCCCGCAATACGCCTTCGACGACATCGATGCCGGCGTCGCGCAGCTGACGCACGCCCTTGCCGGCCACCAGAGGATTCGGATCGGGAGAGCCGACCACCACGCGGGCCAGTCCCGCATCGATGAGCGCCTTGGAGCACGGCGGCTGCTTGCCGGTATGGCAGCAGGGCTCCAACGTGACGTAGATGGTGGCGCCGCGAACGTCGACGCCCGCCCGTTTCGCGGCCTCAAGCGCGGCGCGTTCGGCATGCCAGCCGCCGAAATGATCATGATGACCGGTGGCGATGATCTCGCCATCGCGCACGATGACGGCGCCCACCATCGGATTCGGGTTGACCCTGCCCGCTCCGAGCCGCGCGTGGCGCAACGCCACGGACATGAAGTCCCTATCGTCCATGAGTCCCCTTTCCTTGCTCGATAGGGCATGTCCAGGGGTGTGTTTCATGGGGGAGGACATGGGCTCGCCTGCCGCAAGACGTCCGCGCGACCCTCCTGAAACGCAAAAACCCTGAAATCCATTGGATTTCAGGGCGTCGATCATGAGAGTACGCGCGAACGTCGGCCGACATTCGCATGTCTTCCGCAAACTTCTTCCATCCAGACTATGACTGTCGGTACCGGAATCTCACCGGTTCGGCCGCGCGATCACTCGCGAGGCTAGCGGACTGTACCGCCGATCGGGAATTTCACCCTGCCCTGAAGATGCATATTGATTTATCAGGGCACGACTATACAGGCGACCGCCTTCCGGACCGGGGTCGTCTCGGAATGTGGAATAGCCGTGCATCGGCTTGATACGGCGATTCGCCGTGATATAACGGTTTGCCGGCGCGGCGCTCGCCGTCGGCATAATCTCAGCAGGTATGGTCGTGGGACAGGAGGGGTCGGCGAGGGAAGCTGGACTCCGATACCTCGAAACATCGAAAAGGAGCATATGATGACCGATTCCACGACGATCGAACAGCCCGATGAATCCATCGAACGTGCCGATTGGCTGGCATGGAGGCGTCAACGTGAGGAGGGGCTGTGTGCGCCGTACGGATGGCTGTCCCAGACCGGACTGTACTGGCTGCAGGCGCTCGGCGGATTCAGGGCCGTCATTCCGGGCATCAATGGCGAATGGCTGTTACAGGATGGCGAGGTCATGTTCACGCCGCAGCCGTCCGTGGAAAGCGGCAGGGGTGCCGACAGTGCTGGCGACCAGTCCAACGCGCTGACGCTGGTGGATGCCAGGGGCGATCGCACCCCGATCACCGGCTCCGTGCGTGTGCCGAGCGACGCCACGGCGAACGGATCGTACGTCGAAGCCGGGCAGATCCGCGCCGCGGTGATCGAGCGCGGCGGCCGGTTCGGCATCCGCGTGCGGGACCCCGAATCGCCGTTCCGCCGTGATTTCACGGGCATCCCGGTCTATGACTTCGATCCGGCGTGGCGGATCGAGGGTCGGTTCGAGCCGTACGGCGAGTCGCAGGACACGGTGGTGAGCACCCGCGTCGAATGGCTGACGAGCACGCTTGAGGCCATCGGCGTGGTGCGCTTCGAGGCGCAGGGCGTCGAACAGCGTCTCATCGCGTTCGACGGCGGCGTGAAGGACGGCGCCCGCGAACTGTTCATCATCTTCCGTGATCCCACCAACGGCGACACCACCTACGGCAGCGGCCGGTTCCTCAACGCGACGGTCGCCGCGAATGCCGACGGCACCGACGGCGGCGCGTCGGACGTGCTGCTCGACTTCAACCGCGCCTTCAATCCGCCGTGCGCGTTCTCGCCCTACTGCACCTGCCCATTGGCCCCGGCCGAGAACACCGTGACCGTCCCCGTCACCGCCGGAGAACGCCACTGAGAGACCGGCGGCGTCCGTCAGCGGCTCTCACTCGGCCCGGCGGCCGCGGTCGCGGATGAACAGGGATGCGACGAGGCAGATCGCGCACACGATCGCCACGTCGCGGAACGAGGCGCGCATGCCGAAGGCGGAGGCGGCGGCCTCGTCCATGCCGTCCGCGGCGGCGCTTGCGGCATGCGTGTTCATGATGGTGATGAGCAGGGCGATGGCCATCGCGCCGGAGGTCTGACGCATCGTGTTGTTCATCGCGGTGCCGTGGGGGATGCGCTGACCGGGCAATTGATTCAGCGCGGCGGTGACCAGCGGCATCGAACTGAACGCGGAGCCGGCCAGCAGCACCGTGAAGTAGAGCGCGGGCTGCCACACCGGCGTGTGCTCGTTCATCGTGGCGAGCATCGCGGCCGCGGCGGTGAGCAGAGTGAAGCCGATCAGGGCGATCGGGCGTCCGCCGATGCGGTCGTACAGACGGCCGGCCACCGGGTTGAGCAGGCCCATCACAATGCCGCCGGGCATCATGATCAGACCGGATTCGAGCGCGTTGACGCCGAGGTCGTTCTGCAGATACAGCGGCAGCACGTTTTCGATGCCGATGAACGAGGCGAATCCGATCACCGACACGGTCAGGCACAGCGAGAACATCGGAATCGTGAAGATGCGGAAGTCGAGCATCGGCTGTTCGAGCCTGAACTGACGGACGATGAGCAGCGTCAATCCCACGACGCCGACCGCCAACGAAACCAATACCGTCACGCTGGCCCATCCGGCCTTGCCCGCGTCGGAGAAGCCGAACAGCACACCGCCGAAACCGAGCGTGGAGAGCACCGCGGACAGGACGTCGATGTGCGGTCTCGTCGGCTCGCCCACGTTGTACACGGTGAACCATGCGGCGATCAGCACGCATCCGGCGATCGCGACGAGGATCGCGAACATCCAACGCCAGCTGAGCCATTCGACCAGCAGCCCGGAGACGGTGGGGCCGAGCGCGGGGGCGAACGCGATGACCATGCCGAACATGCCCATCGCTTGGCCGCGGCGTTCGGGCGGGTAGACGCGGAACAGCACCGTCTGCAGCAGCGTCATGAGCACGCCCGCGCCGCACGCCTGCAGAATGCGTCCGGCCATCAGCAGTGCGAAGCTCGGTGCCAGTGCACAGGCCAGCGATCCGGCGAAGAACGTGCCCATCGCGTAGCCGAACAGCTGGCGCGTCGTGAAGGTCTCGATGAGAAACGCGGTGATCGGGATCATGATGCCGTTGGTGAGCATGAACCCGGTGGTGAGCCACTGCACGGTGCTGTTGGGCACGTCGAACTCGCGCATCAACGTGGGCAGAGCGGAGATCATCAGCGTCTGGTTGAGCACTGCGGCGAACGAGCCGATCATCAGCGTGATGATCATCGCCCCCGTGTTGGGGTGCGCGTTGGACGGTGCTGCTGCGTCGCGGGATTGGGGGGTTGTGGAGGTCGTGTTCATGGGTGCTTCATCCTTCATCTGGCGTACCTGCCGGCGGGGCTGCCACATATGTTGTGTGATCCGTGAGGTTGAACCGCATGACATTGTAGGCTCATCGCGTCCGGGGGACGTTGTTTTGCGTGCGCGATACGAACGCCATAAGGATTCCGTAAGGAAGGCATGACAGGTCAGCGGCGTGCTCCTATCCTGTATCGCAGGAGAAGGCGGCGGCATCTCGAGGAGAGGCAATGACCACAACGAACGACGTCCCTGCGATTTCCACACGTCATCTGACCAAACGATACGGCAGGGCGCGGGGCATCGAGGATGTGAACCTCACCGTGCGGCAGGGCGAGATCTTCGGCTTCATCGGGCCGAACGGCGCCGGCAAGTCGACGACGATCCGCACGCTGCTGGGGCTCATCCGCAGGACGAGCGGCGAGGCGTCCATCCTCGGACTCGATTGCGAGAAGGATCGCACGCGCATCCTCGAACAGGTGGGATACCTGCCCAGCGAGGTGTTCTACTACGACGGCATGCGCGCCCGCGACCTGCTCAAGTACGCGGCCGGCTTCTACCGCACGGACTGCTCGGCGCGCATCCGTGAGCTGTCCAAGCGGCTCGGACTGAACCTCGATCAGAAGGTCGAGGACATGTCACTCGGCAACCGCAAGAAGGTCGGCATCGTGCAGGGACTCATGCATTCGCCGAAGCTCATCATCCTCGACGAGCCGACCAGCGGCCTCGACCCGCTCGTCCAGCGCGCGTTCTTCGACCTCATCCGTGAGGAGAACGCCCGCGGCGCCACCGTCCTGTTCTCCTCGCACATCCTCTCCGAGGTGCAGCGCATCTGCGACCGCGTCGCCATCATCCGCGAAGGACGCATCGTCGCGGTCCGCAGCGTGGCCGACATGCGTCGGTCCGCGGTCAAGCGCGTGACGCTCGCACTGGGAGACGATTGCGCGTCCGCGGTGCACGCGCTCGAATCCACGCCCGGCGTCAGGTCGCTGAAAGCGGGAGGGGAAGACGGGGAGGCGAATACCGCCACGTTCCTCTACGAGGGCGACTGCAACGCGCTCATCGCGGCGCTCGCCGGCATGAGGCTCACGGATGTGGAGATCGCCGAACCGACGTTGGAGGAAGTGTTCATGCACTACTACCAGTCGGAGCCGGGCCGATGAGCGCGCCCATGGTAGGCGCGCCCGCACTGCACGTCTACGCCTTCGAGCTGAAGTCCCAGCTTCGTTCGTTCCTCATCGGCGTGGCGACTCTCCTCATCGTCACCATCCTGCTGCTTGCCGGTGCCTATCCGATCTACCGCGACTCCAAATCGAGCGTCGAACAGGTGATCGACGGATTCCCGCCGCAGTTCGCCGCACTGTTCGGCGTCAACGACGACGTATTCTCCTTCGGAGGCTTCTACCGGTTCAGCTCGCTCTACCTCATGCTGACCATGGCGATCATGGCCTGCGCATGGGGATTGGCGATCTTCGGCCGTGAGAAGCGAGCCAAGGACGCCGACTTCCTCTTCGTCATGCCGATATCGCGAATCGCCATCTATCTGGCCAAGCTCGCGGCCGGGCTCACGCTCGTCATCGTCGCCGGACTGGCATTCCTCGCCTCGGTGGCGCTGACCTACACCCGGTTCGGCGACGACCCCACCGCGACGTCCATCGCCCTGCCGCGCCTACTGCTCGCCGCCTCGTCATTGTTCGGTGTGGGGCTGCTGTTCCTTGCCATCGGAGCGCTGACGGCGGTGCTGCTAAGACGCATCCGCAGCGTGTCCGGCATCGCGACCGCATTCGGCATACTCGGATTCATGCTCGTCTGCCTGCCCGAGATGACCGGCGAGGACAAGTACCGCATCATCGCCCCGTTCACCTGGTTCAACGTGTCCGAAGCGCTCGACCACGGACGTTACGAGGCGGGCTATGTGGCTCTGTTCGCCGTGACGGTTCTCGTCTGTCTGATCGCCGGCGCCATCATGTACGTATCCGCAGGGTTCGGTTCGCTGCCGACGAAGGAGGATCCGCGAGCATGAACGACCACATTCGCATTGACCATAACCGCATCATCATCGACGGCAGGCAGTGGCTGCGCTGCGGACCGGTCGATCGCGTTCGATGACCATGGGAAGAGGAAGGAAGGGCGTCATGATGAAGACGCTGTTCGCCATGATCGCGCGCGAACTGAAGGCCAACATGAAGGTCTGGCTGATCTGGAGCGTGGTGATCATCCTGTTCAACATAGCCGGCGTGATGAAGTTCGAGGGCATCGCTGGCGGTGACGCCGACGCCGTGCGCAAACTCACCGACGCCTTCCCAAAGGTCGCGCTCGCCGTCATGGGCATCTCTGACCTTGACATGTCCACGTTCGCCGGATACTACGCGGTGATCGAGTTCTACACCGGCATCATGGCGGCCGTCTACACGGTCGCGCTCGCCCGCAACGCGGTGTCGCGCGAGATGACGGATGGGACCTACGAGTTCCTGTTCGTGCGGCCCGTCTCGCGTACCACGATTCTGAGCGCGAAACTCATGGCGGCATTGACGGATGCGATCGCGTTCGTCGCCGTCAACTGCATCTCGTCGCTGCTGTGCCTGCGACTGCTGGGCGATGTGCCCGGGCTCAATGACGCTACGGCCGCCACGGTGATCTGGCGGTTCTCCGTCTGGCTGTTCGTCATGATGCTGGTCTTCGGCGCGATCGGGGCCTGCGCGTCCGCGGCGTGCCCGCGCCCGGAGCAGGGGGCGTCCATCGGCAACGCCTCGGTGGTCGTGGCCTACGGTGCCGGCGTCGTCTTCGACATGTTCTCCGATCATGATGCGTCGGTCGTGGCGCGGGTTCTCTCCCCGTTCCGCTACTCCACGCCGCGTGAGGTGATCGACGGGCGGATGCCCGTGCCGTTCGCCGTGCTGGCAGTGCTGATCGTCGTGGTCGGGTTTGCGGCCGCGTACCGTCTGTTCGCCACGCGCGATCTGGCCGTGCGCTGATCGTGCTGGTCGATGCGCCGGATGTGCGGACCGAAGTGTGGATTCCAGTGCGACACGCCGAGTTTTGCGATCATGAAAAAGTGTGTAATATATCCACTCGTGCCTCACGAGAGTGAGAAACACACGGCCCCGTAGCTCAGTTGGTTAGAGCGCCGCCCTGTCACGGCGGAGGTCACCGGTTCAAGTCCGGCCGGGGTCGCCAGCAACGGGCTTCCGAATGATTCGGAAGCCCGTTTTCGTATCCGGTTCGGATCAGCGGCGAATCACGCCGCGTGCGCCATCTGCAGTTCGGCGGCGAGTCGATAGTAGCCGATGAGCTGATCGACCAACGCGGGCCACGTGCGGCTCTTGACGGCCGCAAGTCCGTTGAATCCCATGGTCTCGCGCAACGTGGGATCCTCGATCAGTCGCTCCACGCACGAACGTAGATCCTCCTCGTCGTCGGGATCGAACAGCAGGCCGGTTCTGCCGTCCGACACGAGATCGAGCGGTCCTCCGGCGGCCGGAGCCACGACCGGCAAACCGCTGGCCATCGCCTCCTGAATGGTCTGTCCGAACGTCTCCTCGGCCCCCGTATGCACGAACACGTCCAGCGCGGCGTATGCGTCGGCCAGCTCATCGCCGTGCAGCATGCCGGTGAACACCGCGTGCGGCAGGAGCTCCTGCAACTCCTCCTCGCAAGGGCCTCCGCCCACGATGACCAGACGCATGCCGAGCCCGTCCAGCGCCGCAAGGCGTTCGACCTGCTTCTCCGGGGCGAGTCGGCCGACGTATCCGATGACCGGTAGGGCCGTGCCGCCGCTCCACTTGTCGTGCAGCTGACGCACCTCGGCGCGTTCCCGGCGCCGCGGATTGAACAGCCACGAATCGACGCCGCGGCCCCACTGCCGGATGAGGTCCGGGGCAACGCCGAACGATTCGAGCCGTTCGGCGGCCTGCGTCGTGGGGGCGAGCGTCAGCGTCGCCATGTTGTGCATCTGGGCGATGCGTGCGCCCACGATCTGCTCCGCGCTTTCGCCCGAGGCCTTGCTGACCTTGCGTAGCCACCCGGTGTGCTTCGGCATGACGCCGTCGACGACGCCGTCCAGCGCCTCGCGGACGAACCGCCGAGCGTACTGGGCCACGTCGGTCTGGTAGATCGCCACCGTCGGCACGCCCATCTCCTCGCCGGCGATCAGCGCCGCATGTCCGAGCTTCGATATTGGCGCGGCCACGTGGATGACGTCCGGGCGGGGCAGTTCCTTGATGAGGCGTATCACCGACGTCTTCGTCGGTACGGCCACGTTGAAGTTCTGAATCGGCCATGACGGGGTCGTGTCCACGTTGTAGCCGTCGTATTCGCCGTCGTCGGGAGCGGGCTGCGGGCTGATGACGTGGGCGTCGAACCCGCGTTCGCAGAAGCGGTCGAGAATATGCTTCACGCTTCCGGAGACACCATTGGTCTGTTCCAGCGACGATTCGCTGACGACGAGTACCGAAAGCTTGCGCTCCTCATACGCGGTCTGGTGCGTAGGGGGTTGAATGCTCGATAACGGATGCGGTGCGGTGTCTATGACGGTCACGAACCCCAGTCTAAAAGCCGTATCGCCTCTCCGCGCGGGTGGAACGACGGTGTTCACGCCCATGTTGCGGTCTGTTCATGTGGTGGTCCGTCCCGTTACGTAATCCGGTACGTAGCGGGACGGATTCCATGATCGTTTGCGTGGGATCGATCGCGTGCGGTCAGTGCAGGGCGAGGTTCGCCGCGCCGATCAGACCGGCGTCCTGTCCGGCGGTCGCCGCGACGATCTTGGCGTGGCCGCGGTAGGCGCTGCCCTCAAGGAAACGCGCGTAGTTGTAGCGGGCCGGATCGAGCAGGATGTCGCCGACGGCCACCACGCCGCCGCCGATGACGAACAGGTCCGGGTCCAGCACCGCGGAGACGGCGGCCATCGTGCGGCCCAGCCACTCGCCGATCTTACCGAACGCGTACAGGCCGAGCACGTCGCCCTCCTGCGCCGCCTGGGAGACCATCGGCCCCTCCAGCTTGTTGACGTCGCCGCCGCACAGCTCCAGCAGGCGCTTGGCGTCCTGCGGACGGCGGCGCACGGCCGACTTCGCGAAGTGCTCCAGCGCGCTGCCGGACGTGTAGCGCTCGGCGCAGCCGCGCAGGCCGCAGCCGCAGGTGTCGCCATCCGGCACCATGGGCAGGTGGCCGAGCTCGGCGGCCATGCCGAAGGAGCCGCGGTAGAGATGGCCGTCGATGACGATCGCGCCGCCGAGACCGGTGCCGACGGTCAGCGCCACCATGTTGCGGCTGCCCTGGCCGGCGCCGTGCACGTATTCGCCCCAACCGGCGCAGTTGGCGTCGTTCTCGACGATGACCGGCACGGCGTGGTCGATGAGCGCCCCGACGTGCTCGGACAGATCGTAGTTGATCCACGCGGGGATGTTCGCGGCGATCGTGATGGTCTTGCGATCCGCTCCGACGTTGCCGGCCGCCGAGATGCCGATGGCCTCGATGTCGTCGTGGCCCGAGGCGACGGCCTGATGGTAGATGTCGGCGATGTGCTGGTTGATGGCATCGGCGTCCATCGGCGTGGGAACCCTCCAGCGCTGGATGATGCTATCGTTTGCGTCGCACACGGCCGCGGCGATCTTCGTTCCTCCGATATCGATTGCCAACGTGGTCATCGCTTCTCCTTTGATTGCTCCATTAGGCTGTTTCACTTGTGAAAGTGTAGTGATACCGGGTGATTGCGAGTGACCTTTCGGCATGTTTCGCCAGTGTCTACGCATGATTTGCGTCAAATGTCACCAGCCGTTCACTTATGGAAAAGCCTGATCGACGGGGATTGGCAGGGGAGGGCGGCGCTGATTGACGTACGTTTACATTGCAAACGTTGCCACTTAGCGGGTCCATTCGATGTATTGCGTGACGATCACGCTGCCCTGACGTGGAGCAGCTCCGCCAGTTCGCGCTCGAGCTCGTCGATGCGATGCAGCTGCCGGGCGATGAGCAGGTCGCGCGGATCCGGAGCTGTCGCTTCGGACGCATTCGTCGGGGTGTATTGCGTGGCGTCCAGAATATCCATGGCGTTCATCGCGTCCGTCGCATCGATCGTGTCCGTGTTCGTGTTCGCGTCGGTGCGGATCGGGCGCATCCCGCCGCGGCTGTCGAGACCGCGGCCATCAAGACCGGGCGTGCGTGGGTACGCCGGCACATCGTGAAGGTCGCGCCAGCGGGCGAAGCTGCGTTCGATGCGCTTGTATCCGACGATCTTGGGATCGAGTCCCGCCTCTCGGAACAGGCCTGTCGGGCTGTCGCCCTGAATGTAGCGTTCCAGACACTGCGTCTTGAATGCGTCGGTGTAGGTGATGCGGGTCGCGGTCACGTGCTCGACCGCCGGAAGCGATTCGAGATACGTGATCTGCTCCTTGGTGAACGTCATTGTCTGCCGCCCTTTCGATGCTCCGATGTCTGTTGCCGATATACCCCAACTCGTGTCTTCGGTCGTGCCTTGCGGCTGTATTGCCGTAGGTGATTCGAGTCCGTAGGATGATCAACCACATGGTACATTCCGCAATGTGGTTAACGCTAACGGTTTGATAACAATTTCATATATATGTACGCATGCTGGGCGGATCGGGCAGCTGGCCGGCGAGTGACGTGCGTTCCGGTTATCCACCGCGTCGTCCACCGTATCCACAGGTTTCGTGCCGACGTTTGTTCCCCTGTCGGATACCTCCTAATGTGGCATGCACGAGGAGAACGATGGCGTTCTCCCACAAGCCTTCACAGGGGAAGGAAACGATCATGACGATGAGCGAGACGACGATGTGCGAGCGCGACGATTGGGGAGCCCCCGCCTCCATCCCCGCGTTTCATGTGGCGAGCATGTTCCGACGGGCCGATCCGGAATCCTATGATGACGCGAGACGCGAGTTCTTCATCCAGGTGAACCTCAATCCGTTCCGCACGCGCAGCGAGGAGTTCCATCAGAGGATGGAGGACGCGTTCGACCAGTGGTTCACCTTCGACTATCACCTCGATCAGCTCGGTCTGACGCCGTTCGCGGTGGCCTCCGCCTACGCGCGTGACGAGAACGAGACCGTGGGGGAGCGCGGCTACGCGGAGCTGTGCGAGACGTCGCGGACGAACTTCGCCTCATGGTTCTGGGTGCGGGAGGCGAACGCCGCCGAATCACGGATCGTGCTGGAGGACGTGATCAACGGCGGCATATACGGCGTGCGCGACTTCGCGACGGCCGCGGCGTTCGACGGCGCCAAGGGCGGGGCCGTGGTGGTGCGCATCGCCCGCGTGCGCGGCGCATGGCGTATGGTCGGCGACCCGCTGTTCCAGGCCCGAAAGCCCGATTCCGCGCGATTCCGCCTGCATCTGGCCTCATGCCTGCGTACGTGGGACCCGAAGTTCATCGATCTGGTGCGATTGCTGTTCGGGTGTGACCCGCATCTCAAGCTTGATCTGAAGGACATGCGCTGGTGATCCCGTCATCGGGTCTGGCGCGTCCGCTCCATGGAGAACAGTGAGGGCTTCGCGGTCAACGTCGACCGCGAAGCCCTCCGTCTATAGGGCGATTGCAGATGCATCGCCCTCACTGCGCTTCGCTGGATGGGTGCCGATCAGTACTTGTTGGCGCCCTCACCCACGAAGTTCACCTGGAAGCCGCGCTGGTAGTGCAGGAACATGCTGGCGCCGTAGCGGTCAACCGGACGGTGGG
Organism: Bifidobacterium sp. UTCIF-38; assembly: GCF_006454495.1. Classification (NCBI taxonomy): domain Bacteria; kingdom Bacillati; phylum Actinomycetota; class Actinomycetes; order Bifidobacteriales; family Bifidobacteriaceae; genus Bifidobacterium; species Bifidobacterium sp. UTCIF-38. Next base: position 64,904 of record NZ_JFAL01000024.1, read on the forward strand.
TGAACAGCATGCGGATCGCGAACGCGGTCTGCACGTCCTCCGGCAGCGCGAGGAACGCCTTGTGGGCGTCCCAGTAGGGCTCACGCACGATGGCCGCATCCGGCACGTAGGCGTAGCCGTAGCCGTCGTCGTTCACGTAGCCCATGAACGGCAGATCCCAGGCGTCGTAGCGGGTGAGCTTGGCCTTGTAGTCCTCGACTTCGGCGATCGCCTCGTCGCTGATGCCGAACGACTTGGCGACCTTGTTGGCCTCGGCGGTCTTCTCCTCCGGGGTCTTGTCGAACATATCGAAGTTGACGGTGATGACCTTCTTATTGTCCTCTGCCATGATGTTCCCTTCCTACGAGAAATCGAACAGGCAAAATGTTCGATTCTGATAGCGCGTTATGTACGTCTATGACGTTATCGATTGGCTGCAACAGGCGTTCAGGTGAACGTCCGAGACCTAAGAATAGCACTGCGAAATGTTTCAAATCGGTGAAGTGGTGCGATTTTCTGTCTCGTTAACCCTTAGGTAACCAGTTTGGTTGGTATTGTTCGTCAGGTTGAGTTTCTGTTCATATTCCCGCTCAAATGAACAGTGAGCTTGATAGTTTTGAGGTCGAAACGAACATTTGTGTGTGATCCGATGTGCCAGTCCGGCGTGTCGTGATGCCGTGGCGTTCGGGCGCCTGCCGTGTTTCTCCGTCCCGGCCCTCGGTAGAATATGTGCGTCCGCCCCCGTAGCTCAGTCGGTTAGAGCAGCACCCTTATAAGGTGTGGGTCCTGGGTTCAAGTCCCAGCGGGGGCACCGTGCGGGGGCATCGTGCCGCCGGAGGCACTGTGCCGGCGTGTTGTCGGTGCATTCGTCTAGTATTCCGTAGGTTCCGGTTCACGCCAGCCAGAGGGGCATGGCGACCCGGGTCACCTGAATTCCTTAGGAGACATTATGAAGCAGGGTATTCATCCCGATTACCATGCCGTCGAGGTCCTGTGCTCGTGCGGCAACACCTTCGTCACCCGTTCCACCTACAACGGTGACCACATGACGGTTGACGTGTGCTCGAAGTGCCACCCGTTCTACACCGGCAAGCAGAAGATTCTCGACACCGGCGGCCGCGTCGCCCGCTTCGAGAAGCGCTACGGCAAGAGGACCAAGTAGCATACTTCACGCCAGCCCATCAGGTCCGGCGCGCATCCGCGCGAACCGGCCGGGGCTGGCTTTTTCATATCTTCTCCGCATTCGCCGTCATCCGCGGCGGGATGCGACCCGAAACGACAATCACAGGCAACACGGCAGGACGGTAAGGAAGGCTGCATGGCAGACGAACAGTTCCCCGCGGCGGCGACCGCGCTGGAGGAGTACAGGTCCATCGAGGAGCAGATGGCCAGCCCCGAAGTGGTGACGGACCCGGACAAGATGCGCAAGCTCGGACGGCGCCACGCCGAACTCGGCGCCATCGTCTCCGCATACCAGAGGTATCTCGGCATCCGTGACGATCTCGAGGCCGCGCGTGAGATGGCCGACGACGACCCCGACTTCGCCGAGGAGGCCAAGCGACTCGAAGCCGAACTGCCCCAGGCCGAGGAGAAGCTGCGCACCGCGCTGATCCCGCGTGATCCCGACGACGCGCGTGACGTCATCATGGAGATCAAGGCCGGCACCGGCGGCGAAGAGGCCGCGCTGTTCGCCGGCGACCTGCTGCGCATGTACACCCGATACGCCGAAAAGCGCGGTTGGACCGTCACCATCCAGTCCGAGAACGGCACCGAGCTCGGCGGCGTCAAGGACGTGCAGGTCGCCATCCGCGCCAAGGGCACGCCCGCCCCCGAGGACGGCGTGTGGGCATCGCTCAAGTACGAGGGCGGCGTCCATCGCGTCCAGCGCATCCCCGTCACCGAATCGCAGGGGCGCATCCAGACATCCGCGGCCGGCGTGATCGTCTTCCCGGAGGCCGACGAGGACGACGACGAGATCGAGATCGATCCCAAGGACCTGAAGATCGACATCTTCATGAGCTCCGGCCCCGGCGGCCAGTCCGTGAACACCACGTACTCCGCCGTGCGCATGACGCACATCCCCACCGGCATCGTCGTGAGCATGCAGGACGAGAAGTCGCAGATCCAGAACCGCGCCTCCGCACTGCGCGTGCTCAAATCGCGACTGCTCGCGATGAAGCACGAGCAGGAGGCCGCCGAGGCCGCCGACATGCGTCACTCCCAGGTGCGCTCGCTCGACCGGTCCGAACGCATCCGCACGTACAACTTCCCGGAGAACCGCATCGTCGATCATCGTACGAACTACAAGGCGTACAACCTCGATCAGGTGCTCGACGGGGATCTGCAGGCGGTCATCGACTCGGACATTCAGGCCGACGAGGCCGAACGTCTCGCCAAGCAGCAGTGATCGCTTGACCGGTGTGGTGCGGCTTATACGGTGCTCGACACACTCAAGGCCGTTCGGCCAAGCCTACGGTCGAGCACCGTATAAGCCGCACCACACCTCGTTCGTATTTCAAGTTGCGTTTTTGACAGGGGAGAGAGGTTTTGTGTCCCTGAATGAGGTGGTGAAGGCCGCTGCGGCTGTGTTGCGAGCGGCGGGGATCGAGACGCCGGAACATGATGCGAAGCTGCTGATGGCCGAGGCGGCCGGTGACGGCATTGAGCTGCGCGATGTCGACAAGGCGCTGCTGATGGGCGATGACCTCGCCTTCGACGCCGCGCGGTTCGATGCGATGGTCGCGAGGCGGGCGAAGCGCGAGCCGCTGCAGCATATCGTGGGCCACGCGCCGTTCAGGTATCTCGATCTCGCGGTCGGGCCGGGAGTGTTCATTCCCCGTCCGGAGACCGAGACCGTAGTGCAGGCGGGATTGGACTGGATCACGCGGCAGGGCATGTACCATCCGCGCGTCGTCGACCTGTGTGCAGGGTCCGGCGCGATCGGGCTCGCCGTCGCAAGCGAGGTTCCCGGCGCCGAGGTGTGGGCCGTCGAACTGTCGGCCGAGGCGTATGCGTGGACCGAGCGCAATCATGTGCGCGTCGCGCGGGCGTACCCGTCGGTCGCCGGCAACTACCATCTGGAACGCGGCGACGCGACCAGCCCGCTGACGCTGCCGCAGCTCGACGGCACCGTCGACATCGTCATCACCAACCCGCCGTACGTGCCGCTCGATCAGGTGCCGGAACAGCCCGAGGTGCGCGACTTCGATCCGGACATGGCTCTGTACGGTGGGTCGGCGGACGGCGTGCTCATCCCCGAGCGGATCATCCTGCGCGCGGCCGGACTGCTGCACGCAGGTGGCGCGCTCGTCATGGAGCACGACATCTCGCAGGGCGATCGGCTCGTCGCCTTCGCGCGCGCCAACGGCTTCACCGAGGGGCGCACCGACAACGACTGGACCGGTCGCCCCCGTTTCCTCTTCGCCGTCAAAGGCTGAAACGGTCCCGTCCCTACTGCGCGTACTCCTGATAGACGCTGGCGTCCCTGTCGGTGATGGTCTTGATGACGTGCGCGGGGTTGCCGACGGCCACCGAGTTGGCCGGAATGTCCTTCGTGACCACCGCGCCCGCGCCGATCACGCAGCCGTCGCCGATGGTCACGCCGCCCAGCACCGTCACGTTGCCACCGAACCAGCAGTTCGAGCCGATCGTGATCGGCTCGCCGTACTCGTAGTCGTAGGCGGTGCCGTCGGCGCGCCTGCGCACGTTGCGATCCTGCCAGCGCAGCGGGTGCATCGGCGGCAGCAGCGAGACGTTCGGACCGAACAGCACGTCGTCGCCGATCGTCACCGGCGCGCAGTCGAGCACGGTGAAGTTGAAGTTCGCGAATACGCGGTCGCCGATCGTCGTATGGCATCCGTAGTCGAAGAACACCGGGCCCATCACGTCGAGATTCTCGCCGTGACCGGGCAGCAGCTCGTCGAGGATCGCCCTGCGCGTCGCATCGTCGTGACGCGACGTGGCGTTGAACCGGGTGCACAGGTCGCCGGCATTGCGGCGCAGATCGTCGAGCTCGGCGTCGGACGCGTCGTACAGTCTGCCGGCGAGCATCTCCTCGCGCTCCGAGCGACGCGGCGTGCGCAGCTCGATGGGCGGGATGCGGAACGGGGCGGCGGCGCCGAGGTCCGTGGTGGGCGTGGGCTGATCGGTCATCTGATCGGTCATCTGATCGGTCATAAGTGATGGCTCCTTTGCATGATGTGTACATGCTGCGTGCATGCTGTGTGCATGGTGCGTATGCGTGCCGCATACGGTTTTTGATGATTGTCATCCGTCGCCTACACATCGTAATGTACGCCCGTACATAATGGACGTCCGTCGCGTGGCGTTACGATCGGCCGCCGTGATTCGTGCTGCGGTCCGTGCGCAATGATGCAATGATAGATTGTGTGCCGATCCATGGGTCAGACGGATAGCGGTGACCATATGGACGCAAGAATGGATGAAGGACGATGAGCGAGACGACGGACGGGCGGAGGACGATGATGACGCGGATCGAGAAGGAGAGCAAGCGATGAGTGAGATTCTTGCGGTGAACGACGAGGCGCTCGTCAAGGCGGCCGAGATCATCAGGGACGGCGGACTGGTGGTCATCCCCACGGACACCGTGTACGGCATCGCCGGCGACCCGCGCAACGGCAGGGCCATCGACCGCATCTACGAGCTGAAGCGCCGCCCGCGGTTCAAGGCGCTGCAGGTGCTGCTCGCCGACATCGACCAGCTCGACGAGCTCGACCTCGCGCTGCCCGCACCGCTCAACCGGCTCGCCGCGCGGTTCCTGCCCGGAGCGTTCTCGCCGATCGCCGTCGCGAAGGACGGATGCACCCTGCGCACGCTCGCGAAGGACGGCACGCAGGGCGTGCGCGTGCCCAATTCGACGCTGTGCCTCAAGGCGCTCAAGGCGCTGGGCCCGCTGGCCGCATCCAGCGCGAACCTGTCCGGCGGCGAGAGCGCGCAGAGCGTCGCCGAGGCGGTCGAGGCGTTCGGCGACGCCGTGCCGCTGTATCTGGACGGCGGCAGCACGCCCGGGCACGTGGCCAGCACCGTCGTTGCCGCCGACCCGCACGAGCGCGACGGCATCCGCATCCTTCGGGAGGGCGTGATCCCGCAGTCGGCGATCCGCGAGGCGCTCCACGTCAACGGCGGAGGGCTCGGCGCATGAGGATCTACCTGTTCATCGCCGCCATCGCGGGCGGTGCCACCTACCTGTTCACTCCGATCATCCGTCACATCGCCATCGAGATCGGCGCCGTCGGCAAGGTGCGTGCTCGTGACGTACACACCATCCCCACCCCGCGCATGGGCGGACTCGGCATGCTGCTCGGCTTCGCCGTCGCCATGCTGTTCGCCAGCCACATCCCGTTCATCCAGGGGCTGTTCGAAAGCACGCGGCAGGCGTGGGTGGTGCTGATCGGCGCGGCCCTGATCTGTCTGCTCGGCATGGCCGACGATCTGTGGGATCTTGACTGGATGCTCAAGATGGCAGGGCAGTTGCTCATCTCCGTGTTCGTCGCATGGGGAGGACTGCAGATCATCTCGCTGCCGTTGGGATCGCTCGTCACCGCATCCCCCAGTCTGTCGATGGCGATCACCGCGTTCCTCATCGTCGCGTCGATCAACGCGGTCAACTTCGTCGACGGACTCGACGGACTGGCCTCCGGCATCGTAGCGATCGGCGGCATCGCCTTCGCGATCTACTCCTATATACTGGCGCGCACCTCGCCCTCGTACGCGTCGATGGCCACGCTCATCGACGTGGCGCTCGTCGGCATCTGCGTCGGATTCATCCTGCACAACTGGCATCCGGCGAAGCTGTTCATGGGCGATTCCGGTTCGATGCTCCTCGGCTATCTCATCACCTGCGCGTCGATCGTGATGACCGGGCGCATCGACCCGGCTTCGGTGCACACCAGTATCTATCTGCCGGTGTTCATGCCGATCCTGCTGCCGATCCTCGTGCTCTTCCTGCCGGTGCTCGACATGTGTCTGGCGATCGTGCGACGTCTGTCGAAGGGGCAGTCGCCGATGCACCCCGACCGCATGCACCTGCATCACCGCATGCTCCGGATCGGCCACACCGTGCAGGGCGCCGTGACGATCCTGTGGGCGTGGGCCGCGCTCATCGCCTTCGGATCCCTGATGATCCTGTTCTTCAAGGCGTGGCACGTCCTCATCGGCATGGCGGTGGTCGGAGCGGTGCTCGCCGTGGTCACGATGTACCCGTACCTGAAACGCCGCATCCCCGAGATCCGCGCCGAAAACGAAGGCGCCAAACACGTGCGTAACGGCAAGTGAGATCCCTCCTTCTGGGAGCGGACAATCGAACGGAAGCCTGATGAACGGCAGTAAAACTCCGGAAGAACGGATGCGGAACGCCCATAGGCGATTGTGGTTTCCTACGTCAATGCACTTTCATATAGTGGTCACATGGCTACAAACCTCGATATGAACGCAGAATCCGCGTATGCTCCCCTTCCGCCGATTTTCGCGAAGCTTGGCCTCGCCTATGACGATGTGCTGCTGCTGCCGAACGAGACGGACGTCATTCCCTCCGAGGTGGACACCACCACCCACCTGACCCGCAAGATCACGATGAAGGCTCCGGTGCTCTCCGCCGCCATGGACACCGTCACCGAGTCCGAGATGGCCATCGCCATGGCCCGCAACGGCGGCATCGGCGTGCTGCACCGCAACCTGTCCATCGACGATCAGGCCGCTCAGGTCGACGTCGTCAAGCGCTCCGAGTCCGGCATGATCACCGACCCGCTGACCGTCAACCCGGACGTCACCCTCGCCGACCTCGACAAGCTGTGCGGCAAGTTCCACATCTCCGGCCTGCCGGTCGTCGACAAGGACAACAAGCTCGTCGGCATCATCACCAACCGCGACATGCGCTTCATCGCCTCCGAGGACTACGACCGCCTCAAGGTCAAGGACATCATGACCAAGGAGAACCTGGTCACCGGTCCGTCCAACATCTCCAAGGAGGATGCGCACGACCTGCTCGCCAAGCACAAGGTCGAAAAGCTTCCGCTCGTCGACGCCGAAGGCCACCTGACCGGTCTGATCACCGTCAAGGACTTCGTCAAGACCGAGCAGTACCCGGACGCCACCAAGGACGAGCAGGGCCGCCTGCGCGTCGCCGCCGGCGTCGGCTTCCTCGGTGACGCCTGGCAGCGCGCCTCCGCCCTGATGGAGGCCGGCGTCGACGTGCTCGTCGTCGACACCGCCAACGGCGAGGCCCGTCTGGCCCTCGACATGATCTCCCGCTTGAAGCACGACTCCGCCTTCGACGGCGTGCAGATCATCGGCGGCAACGTCGGCACCCGCTCCGGTGCCCAGGCCATGATCGACGCCGGCGCCGACGCCGTCAAGGTCGGCATCGGACCGGGCTCCATCTGCACCACGCGCATCGTCGCCGGCGTCGGCGTCCCGCAGCTCACCGCCGTGTACGAGGCCGCCCAGGCCTGCCGTGCCGCCGGCGTGCCCTGCATCGCCGACGGTGGCATCCACTACTCCGGCGACATCGCCAAGGCCCTCGTGGCCGGCGCGTCCTCCGTCATGCTCGGCGGCACCCTCGCCGGCTGCGAGGAGGCTCCGGGCGAGAAGGTCCTGCTGCACGGCAAGCAGTACAAGCTGTACCGTGGCATGGGCTCCCTCGGCGCCATGGCCCCGCGCGGCAAGAAGTCCTACTCCAAGGACCGCTACTTCCAGGCCGACGTCACCTCCAACGACAAGGTCGTGCCGGAAGGCGTCGAAGGCGAGGTGCCGTACCGCGGACCGCTCAACGCCGTCCTCTACCAGATGATCGGCGGCCTGCATCAGTCGATGTTCTACATCGGCGCGCACAACATCGCCGAGATGTCCGAGAAGGGCCGTTTCATCCGCATCACCGACGCCGGCCTGCGTGAATCGCACCCGCACGACATCGTGATGACCGCCGAGGCGCCGAACTACTCCGGCTTCCACAGCAACTGATCGAACGTGACGATTCGAACGTGATGGTTCGACGGTGACGACAGGAATGGCCTCCTCCCGAATTCGGGAGGAGGCCATTCCTTATGGTGAGGATTGTCTCACTTGACTCGCTTGATGCCGAGCACGGCGATCGCGGCGATCGCGGCCATGGCGATGGCGGTCGGGAACACGAGGGTGTAGGAGTGGGTGGCGGCAACGATGCTGGAGGTGATCGCCACGCCGATGGCCTGTCCGGCGCAGGTGGCGATGTTCATGAAGCCGAGGTCCTTGCCTGCGGTCTCCTTGTTCGGCAGCACGTCGACGTTCAGCGCCTGGTCGACGGACAGGTACATGCCGTAGCCGAAGGAGGCGATGCCGCCGAAGAGGAACATGCCCATCTCGGTCGGGGAGATCCACGGCATCGCGAGGCCCAGGGCGAACACGGCGCAGGCGACGGCGATGGGAGCCTTACGGCGGTGAAGCGCATCGGCGATCGGGCCGGAGATCAGGGAGGCGACCAGCGAAGCGACCATGGTGAGCACGGAGATGATCGCCATGGCGTTCGCGGCCTGGGCGTCGGTGTCGTGGATGTGATCGGTGAGGATGTACAGCTGGTAGCTGAAGATCATCTGATAGGCGACGATGAGGCAGGTGCGGCAGATGAAGGCGCGGTAGAAGTCGCCGCAATCCTTCAGCGGCGGGGTGAGGGACTCGAGGATGATCCTCCACATCGGCTTCGAGGTGTCCTTGGGCAAGTCCTTGCTGGACGGTTCCTTCGGAGCGAGGATCACGGCGAGCACGCCGGCGGCGAGTGCGCACAGGCCGGTGCAGATGAAGCCGATCTCGACGTTCTCCATGAAGCGGGAGCCGATGAGCGTGCCGATGCCCTGGCCGATCACGCCGCCGCCGCCGATCGCGGCGGACACGGTGGCTCGCGAGGATTCCTCGACGCGGTCGGAGATGAGGGCGTAGATCGGGGCCTGCACCATGTTGAGGCCGACGAGTGCGAGGATGTAGAAGATCGCGATGAGCAGTGCGCTGGACGGGCGCGACAGCGACCAGAAGCAGATGCCGTAGATGAACGCGCCGGTGAAGATCCACGGGGTGCGTTTGCCCCACCTGGAGCGCGTGCGGTCGGACAGTGCGCCGACGAACAGGGCGATGAAGATGGAGGCGATGGAGCCGGCCGAGTTGATCGCGCCGAGAGCGGCGGTCGATTCGACGGCACCCATGCCGAGATCGGCGCGCAGGCGCTGGGGGACCAGCACGGACATCGTGCCGAAGAAGGCGACGCCGGAGAGCACGGCGAAGGCCATGAAGCCGGCGACGTAGCGCCATTTGTCGGACTTGGAGTTGGAAGGCGCGGGTGTCACGCTTGCTGCTGTCATTGTTTCTTTCTTTCTCTTCGTTGAGGGTTATTGCCGAAAGGAAATCTTGGATGTGTGGGGCCTGTCCGGGCCGAGGGGGAAGGCTTGGACAGGCACGGTTGGTAAGGACGGCGGCCGCCCGGTAACGGCTCTCAGGCGAGCTGGATCCAGACGGAGGTATCCTGCGGGAGCTTGCCGTCGTCCGTCAGCGGTCCGGAGGTGAGGAGCACCTCGCCGGCGGGCAGGTCGACCGGATCGGCGCCGAAGTTGGTGATCGACGCCCATCCATTGGCGCGCTTGTAGGCGATGGTGCCGCCGGTGAAGCCGTTCGCGCCGTCCGGCTTGCCGCTGGAGCGGTCTTCGGGCAGCCATGTCAGGCTCAGGTCGTCGGTCTGCAGCTCGTGACGCAGGGCCAGCGCGCGACGGTAGAGGTTCAGCATGGATTCCGGATCGCTGTCCTCGATGTCGGCGGCGAAGTCCTTGAACCATGCAGGCTGGGGCAGATGCGCCTCCTGACTCGGGGTGCCGTCCGCCTTGGAGGCGGGAGTGAAGCCGAAGGAGTCGGACGGGTCCGTCGTCCACGGCAGCGGCACGCGGCAGCCGTCGCGGCCCTTGGTGCTGGCCGCCTGCGAGGTGCGGTGTCCGGACGGATCCTCGACTCGATCCCACGGGATGTCGGCCACCTCGAACAGGCCGAGTTCCTCGCCCTGATAGACGTAGACGGAACCGGGCAGCGCCATCTCCATGAGGATGGCGGCGCGGGCGCGCTTGGTGCCGAGCTCCCTGTCGAGCGGGTACGTGGTGCCGTCTCGCAGCACCCAATCCTTGGCGAGCTGGTGGTATTCGCTGGTCGGCACCTGCGGCAGGCCGTATCGGGTGGCGTGACGCACCACGTCGTGGTTGCTCATCACCCACGTGGCTGAGGACCCAGAACGCTCGGCGCTGGCGACTCCCTCCTCGATGGCCTCGTGGAAGGCATCGCGGATCCAATCCTTCTTGGCGAACTCGAAATTGAAGATCTGTCCCAGATCGTCGGGGCTGGCGTACAGGTACTGGCGGTTGGGCTGCACCCAGGCCTCGGCCACGGCGAACGCCGGCGGGTTGTACTCGTTGAAGACCTTGCGCCACTCGTGGTAGATCTCGTGGACCTCGTCGCGGTCGATGACCGGGTGGGAGCCGTCGTCCGGTTGGTCGGAGGTGCACCACACGACGTAGTTGTCGAGGTCGTCGCGGTCGAGATCCTTGGCGAGTCCGTGCGCCACGTCCACGCGGAAGCCGTCGGCGCCGTGGTCGAGCCAGAAGCGCAGTGTGGTGATGAAGTCGTCTCGCACCTCGCGGTTGTTCCAGTTCCAGTCGGGCTGTTCCTTGGTGAACATGTGCAGGTACCACTGGCCATCCGGCACGCGGGTCCATGCGGGGCCGCCGAAGTGGTTCTCCCAGTTGGTCGGCGGCTGGTCGCCGTTCGGTCCCTTGCCGTCGCGGAAGATGTAGCGGTCGCGCTCCGGGGAGCCGGGGGCTGCGGCGAGGGCCTTCTGGAACCACGGGTGCAGGTTGGAGCTGTGGTTGGGGACGATGTCGACGACGACCTTGATGCCATGCGCGTGCGCGGCCTTGGCAAGGGCGTCGAAGTCGTCCATCGTGCCGAGCTTCGGGTCGACGTTGCGATAGTCGTCCACGTCGTAGCCGCCGTCGGCGAGCTGCGAGGGGTAGAAGGGGCTCAACCAGATCGCGTCGATGCCAAGCCGGGACAGGTAGCCGATCTTCTCGGTCACGCCGGCGAGATCTCCCAGACCGGAGCCGGTCGTGTCCTTGAAGCTGCGCGGGTAGACCTGGTAGACGGCGGCCTGCTTCCACCACAGTGCGGGGTCGGTGGCGTTGGTCATGTGGTTCCTCCTTGAATCCAGAGTTGTAAAAGCGCTTGCACCTTGTATTGCAAAGTGTTTTCGTTCTGTTTGGTAGTTGAATAATAGCGCTTGCATAGTGTTGTGCAAAATTGGGTGCAATCGGCGTGTCGTGTTGGTGTGAAGTGTGCTGATTGCACTGAAATACCAATGATGCAAGCGTTTTTACAACAATGGAGTGCAAACGGTGTGATTCGCTGGTGTATGGTGATTGATGCGGCGTCATTCGCGCATCGGGCGGCGGATGGGGATCGCAACGGCATCGACGGACACGGGAGAGGGCGGACATATGGACAGGACGGCAACTCGTACCACGATCAACGACGTCGCCCGTCAGGCCGGCGTCTCCGTATCCACGGTCTCGCGTGCGCTGCGCGGATTGGACAAGGTCAATCCGGACACCCGCGCCCGCGTCGAACGGGCCGCCGAGGAACTCGGCTTCACCTTCTCCAAGACCGCATCGTCGCTTGCCAGCGGACGATCGATGCGCGTGGCCGTGCTCCTGCCCAGTGGCATGGACCAATGGTTCAACGCCAATGCGTTCGAGGGACTATACGAGGGGTTTTCGGGCGAGGGATACGACGTCGTTCCCTACGTGATGTGGTCGGAGGCCGATCTGGACAGCTTCCTGCGAACGGTGTCGGGAACGCAGAACGTCGACGCGATCATCGTCGCCTCGTTCCTGCTCGATGCCGACCGTCAGCGTATGCTCGCGGAACTGGCTACTCCGACGATCGGCATCAACACGCCATCGGTCGAAGGACTGGACGCCTCCGTACGCATCGATGACAAGGCGGCGATGCGCGGGGTGATCAGACTGCTACGCTCCCTCGGCCACGAGGCCGTGGCGTATGTCGAGCAGCCGGTGCAGCCATCGCCGTTCGTGTGCAGCGATTCGGTTCGTCTTCAGGGATTCCTCGACGCGGTGAACGAACAGGGCTACGACGAGACCCAGGTGCTGACGATCCCCTCGATCAACCGGTATGGCTCCGCGGACGGGAACGACGAGCATCTGGCGATCTCCGACATCGCCGCGCAACTGGTCGGAGCCACCCCCAGACCCACCGGCATATGCGTCGAGAACGACCGGTGCGCGGTGATGCTGCTCAAGGAACTGCGCAGACTGGGGTGGCACATCCCCGAAGAGGTGTCGCTCGTCGGATTCGACGGCGACTCGCTGGGAGACGTCGTCGACCTGAGCACCGTAAGGCAGGATCCGAAACGACTTGGACGCGTCGCCGCGGACAAGGCGCTGCGGCTCATGCGCGGCGAGACGCTCGACGAGCCTCACACGATCCTGCCCGCATCGCTGCTGACGCGATCCACCACAGCACGCCTGTGATCCGTGTCTACGCGTCCCCTGCCGGGTATAGTCTGAACTGTTCTTTTCCAAGACGAACGATGACGAAAGAGGGACGACAATGGTTGACGCACATGACGCCGAAACCTACAGCGCGAAGGATTCGCGCCTCATCTGGATCGACTGCGAGATGACCGGACTCGACATCTTCGGCGGCGACGAACTCGTCGAAGTGTCGGTCGTACCCACCGACTTCGACCTGAACGTGCTGGACGAGGGAGTCGACTACGTCATCAAGCCGAGCCGGAAGGCCGTGGACCACATGAACGACTTCGTGCGCCAGATGCACACCCGCTCCGGACTCATCAACGAGTGGGAGCACGGTCTCACGCTCGAGGAGGCCGAGCAGAAGGTCACCGAGTACGTGGCTCGCTTCACCCCGGACGGCGTCAGGCCCCTGCTCGCCGGCAACACCATCGGATCCGACAAGAAGTTCCTCGACCACTACATGCCGAACCTCATGAGCCACCTGCACTACCGCAGCATCGACGTGAGCACCCTCAAGGAACTCGCCCGCCGCTGGTACCCGGCCGTGTACGAGAACCGTCCGCCGAAGAACGGCGGCCACCGCGCGCTCGCCGACATCATCGAATCGCTTGACGAGCTGCGCTACTACCGCGCGGCCGTCATGGCCGCCGCCCCCGGACCGGACGCATCCGAGGCCGCGCGCATCCGCGACGAGATCGTCGCGACCAGCCTGACCAACCAGTGAGACCGTCTTCGAGGGGCTGATCGATGCGGCAGAGTGAGGCGTTGGCGATCCTGAACGCCGGGGCGAACGTGTTCCTGACGGGTGCGCCCGGTGCCGGCAAGACGTACGTGCTCAACGAGTTCATCCGCGGGGCGCGTGCCGATGGCGCCGACGTGGCCGTCACCGCCTCCACCGGCATCGCCTCGACGCACATCGACGGCCAGACCATCCACTCGTGGAGTGGCATCGGTCTCGCTGACGTGCTCACCGCAAGCCTGCTCAAGACCATCAGAACCCGGCGACGCCGCCGGATCCAGGCCGCCGACATCCTCGTCATCGACGAGGTGTCGATGCTGCACGCCTGGCTGTTCGACATGGTCGATCAGGTGTGCCGTCAGGTCCGGCACGATCCGCGCCCCTTCGGCGGTCTGCAGGTGGTGATCTCCGGCGACTTCTTCCAGCTGCCTCCCGTCTCCGTCTCCGGGCGTGACCGCGACGTGCTGCCGGTGCGTCCCGAATTCATCGCCTCGCGTGAACGGTATGCGCGCGCCGGACTCAACCCGGAGGGATTTGTCACCGAATCGCTTGTCTGGGCCGAGCTTGATCCGGCCGTCTGCTACCTGACCGAACAGCATCGTCAGGACGACGGCAAGCTGCTCGGCGTCCTGAGCGACATCCGCTCCGGATGCGTCAGCGACGCGGACCGTGGCCTCCTCGTCACACGTCTCGGTGTCCGGCCGGCCGAAGGCGAGGTGGCCGTCCACCTGTTCCCAGTCAACCGGCAGGCCGACAACCTCAACGATATGAAGCTCGCGCGGATCGACGCCGAGCAGCACACGTTCCACGCCGAACAGGCGGGGCCGGCGAACCTCGTCGACCGGCTCAAACGCAACATGCTCGCCCCCGAACAGCTTGTGCTCAAGGAGGGGGCGGCCGTCATGGCGCTGCGCAACGACACCGACCGCCAGTTCGTCAACGGATCGCTCGGCACGGTGCGCGGATTCGCCGCCGACAACAAGGGCGGCTGGCCGATCGTCGAATTCGAGAACGGCAACATCGTCACGATGAAACAGGCCACATGGGAGATGATGGACGGCGACGAGGTACTCGCCTCCGTCTCTCAGGTGCCGCTGCGCTGCGCATGGGGCATCACCATCCACAAGTCGCAGGGCATGACGCTCGATCGCGCGGTCATGGATCTGAGGCGTACGTTCGCGCCCGGCATGGGGTATGTGGCGCTCTCCCGCGTCGAATCATTGGGCGGACTGTATCTGGAGGGCGTCAACAACCGCATGTTCCTCGTCTCGCCCGATGCGGTCATGCTCGACGGTGATCTGCGCGAGGCGTCCGCCGCCGCATCCGACCTGCTCGTCGATCAGGGTGCTGGTGCATTCAAGCCATCGGCGCTCGCATCCGCTTCCGACGCGGACCCCAACGACGAATTCGCCCAGGAGTCTCTGTTCTGACGCTTTGAAATGGTTTCAATCACGATGATCGCCGGTGACCCACGTCACTACGGCTTGGATCAGCGTTGTGGCATTGAGTTTCCTCCGGGCGCGCGATGAGTGGGTGCGGACACTGGCGGCGGAGATATTCAGATGATCGGCGATCTCATTCTGCGTCAGTCCCGCGGCCGATAGCGATAACACCTGTGCCTCCTGATGGCTGAGCGAATCGACGGGCGTCATATCGGTTCCATGCTTCGCTGCTTCGATCAAACGGAGATGGGCGACTGCAGCGTTCTCGAAGCTCGAGAACGTCGTATCGGAATCCGTTCCTTGCGTGCGATCACGGCGATCGGTGAAATCCGTCGGAATACGCGGATTGATGAACGGTCGTCCGTTTGAAATGACTTGAATCGCCCGTGCGAGCCACGGATAGTCGGCTTTGCCGACGATGCCCTGCGCTCCGGCCTGTGCGGCTTCATGCGTGAAATACTCCAACGGGTATGCGGTGATGATGAGTATGCCTGTCCGAGCATTGCTGATGCGTAGCTGATGGCAGAGTCTTGTTCCCCTCATGTCGCCGAGTTCCGCGTCGATGAGCAGCACATCGGGCCAATGATCATCGTTGAGGCATTCGGCGATGGCTTCCCGTCCCGATTGCGCGGTCCACAGGACACGGAAGCAATCGACGCGTTCCAGTAGCATCCGCAACGCCTGCACGGTGATCGTATCGTTATCAACGATGCCGATGGTGATGATCATGTCCGTCATCGACGCTGTTCCTCAGGATTGCAGTATTGCCCCACCTGATTGTTCAGCAGCCGGATGACCTGATGCACGTGGAACAGTGCGGTGCTCGACTGTTTGATGATCGCGGTGAACTGGTCATGGCGTCCGGCACTGGATGGAGTATTGAGTCCCAGTCGCGCGGACAGAATAACGGAGGTTAGTTCGGTGCTGACTTCGTCATGCAGATGTGTTACTGCGTTGAGATTGCGTTCGACATATTCGGCGTGCAGCAGTCTCATCCGCAGTCGTGACATCTCGCGTTGCTGGCGGATCATTCCGCTCACGAGCATCGCGATGGCATAGGGAACGCACAGATTGACCGCATACATCAGCATCATGGGTAGAGATGTTGCAGGTTCGTTGATCCGCAGCTGCACCGCGGTGAGCAGGCACAGATAGCAGAATACCGACGCGACGATCCGCACTCGCATGGTGTACGCCACGTATGCGGCGACCATGTACAGGGGCCAGCCTCCATACGGCAATGGCACGGTGATGAACAATTCACTGGAATACAGAACGATGATGATGAGACTTGCCGGCAACGGCGCGACCGAGAATACGGCCGTCGCCAGTATCATCGCGATCTGTACGGCGGTTACCTGCCAAGGCATGCTGGCCGTCAACGTCATATACCATTGGTTCGCCGATACGATCATTACCACCAGCGCCGCCAGAGTCGTCCACCGGTGACGTCTGATGAATGTCGCGTATACGGCCCGTATATTCGTCATTGCAGCCTCCTGTTGATCTTGCCGCCCATTGTCGAACGGCGTTCATTCGGCACCATCTTGACACATCACTGTTCCTGACAGACGATGGCAACGGAAACCGGTCAACGTTTGTTGACGATGGATGATCGAGCGGCTTCCTGCCGAGGTCTACGAACTAGGATGTGATGTAAGACCATCTTGCAGCCGTGTGTGCAATGCGAACCGACGGGTATGCATGATGTGCATGGGTAGTGACGGATGAGATGGGGCGAGGTGCACGATGGTGGGGCTGAATGGGCAATCGAATCATGATGCGGATCGGAATGATGGCGATGGGGCCGATGATGATCCGACACTGCTGGAGCAGATGGGCGGAACGGACGACGGCGATGGCGATCGCACCCGTCACGCCCGCGGCCTGCGTCGCCTGCGCACGCCGATCGTCGTTGCGGTGATCGCGTTGTTCGTGGCGGGACTGGTGTTCGCCGGATGGACGGTCACGAGCTCGGTGCTGGCGTCGCAACGTCGCGCGCATGAAAGCGCGCTCGTCGGATGCCGCGCCTCCCGCCGCGCGTACACGGAGACCGCCACCACGTTCACACCGACCCTCGCCGCATCGAAGACGCTGCTCGACAAGACCAAGGGATTCGACAACAGCGAGACCCGTGAACGACTCCAGCAACAGGTGAACCGTACGGAAGGCATCGACTTCACGGCGCTCGCCGCCGCCGACTGCACGGACGACATGTCCACCGCGGCGCTGGACGACCTGTCCGACCGATACGGCAGCGCCGACACCCAGATGGACACGGCCCTTATCTCCATGCCGTACGACATGCGGACTTTGCAGGGCATTCTCGATGGTCTGACCGTCAGGGACGCACGCGCACGGCTCGACACGCTCCTCGACAAGGCACGCACCGCCTATACGCGATCCGACGGCAAGGCCGACAACGCCCTGCGTGCCGCTTTGCAGCAGACCATCGACGCGGCGCAGCATACGCTCGACACCACGTCCACCACCGACGCGGCGACCATCGTGAACGCGACCGGACCGCTCTCCGACGTCACGGACAAGGTCATTGCAGCCATGCCGCTCGACTGCCATTTCACCGACTGCGTGGCCCTGACCTTCGATGACGGCCCCAACAAGCAGCGCACGCCGAGGATTCTCGACGAGCTCAAACGGGCCAAGGTGCCCGCCACGTTCTTCCTGCAGGGGCAGTTCGTCAACGGCTCCAACGTGTCCCTCGTCAGGCGCATGGTCGCCGAAGGGCACTCCGTCGGATCGATCTCATGGCGGCACACGCAGATGCATGCGATGAGCGCCGACCAACTTGCCAAATGGTTCAAGGACACCGACGACGTGATCTCGCAGGCCTCAGGCAAACCCGTCACCCTGTTCCGCCCGCCGGACGGTGCATGGAGCGACGCCTTGCGCGCCGCCGCGAAAGCCAACAACCAGTCCATGATCATGTGGAGCGTCGACTCCGGCGACTGGGACGGCAAGGCCACGGCCTCCGCAATCGCCAAACGCGTGGTCTCCGACGCCGCCCCGGGCTCGATCATCGCCCTGCACGACGGCAACGCCGCAACCGCCAAGGCCCTGCCCGAGATCATCGCCGGGCTCGAGAAGAAGGGCTACCGCATCGTCACCGTCGACACGCTTCTCGCCGGTGCCATGCAGCCTGTTGAGCCCGGCGACATGATCTACAGTCTCGGCAGCATCGACGACGTACAGCAGGGTGGTCAAGTAGGTGCCGCCAGCTGAGTCCAGCCGAATCGGTCATCGTCGTGCGATAGGCGATCGCGAGACGCGGACATCCAACGACGACTACCATGGGACGTGAAAGAGGTGGTCGTTATGGTGCGTGCCGATTTCGTTCGTCCGGCGGCGGTGGCCGGAGCCTTCTATCCCGACGATCGCGTCGTATTGAAGAAGATGATCAACCGACAGCTCGACTACGGGCGCGAATTGCTCGCGAAGCTGGAGAACGGGGGAGACGCCCTGCCCAAGGGCGCTCCGAAGGCGGTGATCGTGCCGCACGCCGGATACGTGTACTCCGGCACGACCGCGGCGCTCGCCTATGCGCTGCTCGAACGCGGACGCGGCACGATCCGCCGCGCGGTGATCATCGGGCCGACGCATCGTGTACCGGTCCGCGGCGTTGCCTGTTCGTCGGCCGTCGCGTTCGAGACCCCGCTCGGCACGGTGCCGATCGACGTCGCGTCCGAACGTCGTGCATTGGGACTGCTGTCCGGCGATGACGCGGACAGGCCTGACGATGTCGGTGGCGCGTTGCGCTCCGGCATGTGCGCGCTGCCGGACGCACCCGCCCCGGCGCTCATCGTCGACGATCCGACGCACGCGCAGGAGCACGCGGTCGAGGTGCAGATCCCGTTCCTCCAGACCGTGCTCGGCCCCGACCTCGAGATCGTGCCGCTCAACGCCGGCGACGCCACGCCCCGCGAGGTCGGCGACGTGCTGCGCGCCCTGTGGGGCGGTCCCGAAACCGTGATCGTCATCAGCTCCGACCTGTCCCACTATCATCCGCAGGAGTATGCGCGCGAACTCGACGACGAAACCATCGACGCGATCGCGCACCTACACGGGCCCATCCACCCGCGGCGCGCATGCGGCGCCTACCCGGTCAACGGCCTGCTCGACGTGCTGGCACGCGGGCTGCATCCCGATTCGTCTCCGGCATCGCAGGGGAGCGCCGCAGGAGACGACGTCGCCTTCGACCTGCGGCTGCTCGGCCGCAGCACCTCCGGCGACGACGGCGTGGTCTCGCTCGCCGGCGAACCGCGTCCCGCGATGCGCGACCCCGACGAGGCCGTCGTCGGCTACTCGTCGTTCGCGGTATGGCAGCAGGATGCGTCCGCCGATCGCGGCACCGTGCTCCTCAAGCTCGCCCGAGCAGCCATCCGCGAGCATCTCGGACTGGACGACGATCCCGCTGACCGTCCAGATGCGATCATCGCACGGCATCCATGGCTCGACGAACCCGGCGCGAGCTTCGTCACCCTGACCGAGCGCGGCGACCTGCGCGGCTGCATCGGCACGCTCGAGGCATACCGGTCGCTGGGTCGGGACGTCGCCGACCATGCGGTCGACGCGGCCAGTCGCGACCCGCGGTTCATGCCCGTGGCACCGCGCGAATACCCGCTGCTCGACGTGGAGGTGTCGGTGCTTTCGCGCCCCGAACCGATCGGAGTGCGCTCGCGTACGGAACTCGAGCACGCGCTGAAGCCCGGTGAGGACGGGCTCATCCTCGCCGACGGTCGCGGCCGCCGCGCCACGTTCCTGCCGCAGGTGTGGGAGCAATTGCCCGACCCGCGCGACTTCGTCTCCCATTTGCTTGCCAAGGCCGGCATCACGCCGAGCCTCGACTGGGATCACGGCGAGATCGAGTGCGAACGCTACGGGGTGACGGCCTATGCCGAGCGTGAGTGAAACCATCTTCGGTCCGGCCCTCGGCCGCTGGCAGACGCGGTTCGACGACGGTACCGGCCGCGCCCGCTGCGAACTGTGCCCGCGCCGTTGCGTGCTCAAACCCGGACAGCGCGGCTTCTGCTTCGTGCGCTCCAACCATGACGGCGTGATCGTGTCCGACACGTACGGCCGCAGCTCCGGATTCGCCGTCGACCCGGTCGAGAAGAAGCCGCTCAACCACTTCCACCCCGGCTCCAGCGTCCTGAGCTTCGGCACGGCCGGCTGCAACTCCGGATGCCGGTTCTGCCAGAACTGGGACATCTCGCGCGCTCGCGATTACGACCGTCTCGGCGTCGAGGCAAGTCCCGAGAAGATCGCGCAGGTAGCCGCCGATCGCGGCATCGACTCGGTCGCGTTCACCTACAACGATCCGATCGTGTTCGCCGAATATGCGATCGACACCGCCTACGCATGCCGTGCGCGCGGCATCCATCCGATTGCCGTCACCGCCGGATATATGGCCGCGCCCGCCCGGGCCGACTTCTACGATGCGATGGACGCCGCCAACATCGACCTGAAGGGCTTCACCGAGGACTTCTACTGGAAGGTCACCGGCACGCACCTGCAGGACGTGCTCGACACCATCGACTATGCGGTCAACGAGGCGCGCACCCCGGACGGGCGGCACGTGTGGGTCGAGCTGACGACGCTGCTCATCCCCGGTCTGAACGACGATGACGCGCAGCTGCACGCCGAATGCACGTGGATCCGTGAGCACTGCGGCCTGGATGTGCCCCTACACTTTTCGGCGTTCCACCCCGCATGGAAGATGACCGACGTGCCACCCACCCCGCACGCGACACTCACCCGCGCCCGCGGCATCGCCCTGGACGAGGGACTCCACTACGTCTACACCGGCAACGTGCACGACGTCGAAGGGGACACCACGTACTGTCCGAACCCGGATTGCCGGGCAAAGCTCGTGGTGCGCGACTGGTACCGGATCATCGGCGACCGGCTCACGGGCGGGACACCGGTAGGAGAGAGCGGGAACGATGGACGGGATGCGGATGGTGCACGCTGCCCGGAGTGCGGGACCGTGATCGCCGGCAGGTGGTGATCTCCCCGCCGGCGGGCGATCTCGGGTGATCTCGGGTGATTGCGGGCGATCGCGGGAAGGATGCGCGGATGAACGGACGCACGAACGGGCGAACGGAACGGATAAGCGTCACCCGCTTGTCGGTTGACGCGAATATCTTGGAGCGTATGACTTCCAATACCCTTCGTATGTCTACCCTGTTCCTGCGCACCCTGCGCGAGGACCCCGCCGACGCGGACGTCGATTCCGCCAAGCTTCTGCAGCGCGCCGGATACATCCGCAAGGCCGCGCCCGGCATCTGGACCTGGCTGCCGCTCGGCCTGCGCGTCCTCAACAAGATCGAGGACATCATCCGCGAGGAGATCAACGGCATCGGCGCTCAGGAGGTGCACTTCCCGGCCCTGCTGCCGCGTGAACCGTACGAGGCCACCCACCGCTGGGAGGAGTACGGCGACAACATCTTCCGTCTGAAGGACCGTCATCAGGCCGACTACCTGCTCGCGCCGACACACGAGGAGATGTTCACGCTGCTGGTCAAGGACATGTACTCGTCCTACAAGGACCTGCCCGTCACCCTTTACCAGATCCAGACCAAGTACCGCGACGAGTTCCGTCCGCGCGCCGGCCTCATCCGCGGCCGCGAGTTCATCATGAAGGACGCCTACTCCTTCACGATCGACGAGGAGGGCATGCGCAAGGCGTACTACGACGAGCGTGGCGCCTATGAGCGCATCTTCCAGCGTCTCGACCTGAAGTACGTGCCCGTGTTCGCGATGTCCGGCCCGATGGGCGGCTCCGCGTCCGAGGAGTTCCTCGCTCCGATGGCCATCGGCGAGGACACGTTCGCGCTCGCCCCATCCGGCAAGGCCTGGAACGTCGAGGCGCTGCACACTCCGGAGCTGCCGGAGATCGATGCTTCGAACACCCCGGCGATGGAGACCCGTGAGACCCCTGACTCCAAGACGATCGAGGCGCTGGTCGACACCGCCAACCGCCTGTACCCGCGTGAGGACGGTCGCGAATGGACCGCCGCCGATACGCTGAAGACCGTCGCCATCACGGTGATGCACGCCGAGGACGAGGACCATGACAAGCCGTGGCGCGAGGTCATCGCCGTGGCCGTGCCAGGCGATCGTCAGGTGGACATGAAGCGTCTTGAGGCGCAGTTCGCACCGTCCGAGATCGAGGAGTCCACCGAGGAGGACTTGAAGGCCCACCCGGAGATGGTCGCCGGATACATGGGACCGATGGCGTTCGACAAGCAGGGCGAGGCCGCAGGCGTCGCCGATCCGGTGCGCTTCTTCGTCGATGCGCACGTCGTGAAGGGATCCGAATGGATCATCGGCGGCGACGAGGCCGGCAAGCACCGCTTCCACGCGGTCTACGGCCGTGACTTCGAGGCCGACGGCACCGTCGAGGCGGTCGAGGTGCGTCACGGTGATATGAGCCCGGACGGCTCCGGCCCGCTGAGCTTCGAGCGCGGCGTCGAGATCGGCCAGGTCTTCCAGCTCGGTCTCAAGTACTCCAAGGCTCTGGACTTGAAGGTCCTCGACCAGAACGGCAAGGCCGTTCCGGTGTGGATGGGCTGCTACGGCATCGGCGTCTCCCGCGTGCTCGCCTGCATCGCCGAGACGCATCACGACGACAAGGGCCTCGCATGGCCGACCGTCATCGCGCCGGCGCAGGTCCACGTGGTCGCCACCGGCAAGGACGAGAAGGCGTTCGAAGGCGCCGAGAAGCTGGTCGCCGATCTCGAGGCCAAGGGCGTCGAGGTCATCTACGATGACCGCAAGAAGGTCTCCCCGGGCGTCAAGTTCAAGGATGCCGAGCTGATCGGCGTGCCGGTCATCGCCGTGGTCGGCCGCGACTACGTCAACGACGGCACCATCGAGATCCGCGACCGCGACGGCGAAAACAAGGTCGCCGTGCCGGCCGATCAGGCCGTCGACGAGCTGGCGAAGCGCATCTGACGCTCCGCTCCGGCAAGTCCTCTTCCGGCTCCCCCTGTCATCAGGGGGAGCCGTTTTGCTTCTATGGCTGGTTATCCACAACACGCCCGTGGCTCTAGGCTCCGCCCACATCCTCCGGCCGGTCTTGCCCGTGCGCCGTGCTCCGACGCACGCTGGAGGCACCGAAGAACGGCCGTCCGTGGTCACATGCGCGGGTGAGGCCGTCTCTTCGGTCCATCATCGATCGCATCGGCCAACGAGGGCCGATCGCATACGGAAAGGACCAATCGACATGGGCATCCAGCAAATTCAGGTGACCGTCACCGGCAATCTCGGTGCGGACCCCAGATCCTTCGGCAAAAGCATCGACGCTCCCGCCTGTTCGTTTCGCATCGGGGTTACTCCACGATTCTATGACTCGGGTCTCGGGCAGTGGCGTGACCGCGAGACCACGTGGGTGGGTGTGCGCGCCTATCGCACGCTCGCTTCGAACATCCTGGGATCGTTGCACAAGGGCGATCCCGTCATCGTGACCGGCACGCTCCATTCGGAGCGCTGGCGCAAGGAGGGTGAACAGACCGACCGGTTCACGCCGGTGATCGACGCCGTCGCCGTCGGTCACGACCTGAGTCAAGGCATCGGCCGATTCCGCCGGGTCGGGCGCGAACAGCCAGCCTCGGACGCGGCGGATTCGGAGCGGAACGATCAGAACGGGCGGAACGTCCCCAATGAGCAGGGAGCGGATTCGTACGCCAATGCCGGTGGCACCGGCGCTCCCAGCAATGATCCGCTGCCGGGCGCTTCGACGCCGGCGAGTCCGGTCGACATTCTCGGTGCGCAGAATGCCGATGCCGATGGCACCGAGGTGTATGGAGCCATGAGCGAGGACGAGTCCGCCGACGGCGAAGCCGAATACGACGACGAGACCGTGGACGACGATGGTGTCATCCACGATGAATCCGCAGGTGGCGAAAACGCTGATGGGGCCGATACCGAGTGGGAGACGTCCTCGGGAATGTAACCCCAGCCGACGACGATAACAACGACAACAACGACAATGGCGGAGGCGTCAGCAGCATGCTGGCTCCTCCGCCATTTCATGACCGGTCTGGTCGACTACCAGATGCGCACGCGCTGGTCGGGGGCGAGGTACATCGGATCGCCCTCCTTGACGTCGAACGCCTTGTAGAACAGATCCACGTTGCGCACGATGCCGTTCGTACGGCATTCGGCGGGGGAGTGCGGATCGATCTGCAGATACTGCTCGGCCAGCTCGTCACGGTTCTTCGTACGCCAGATCGACGCGTAGCTCAGGAAGAAGCGCTGCACGCCGGTGAACCCGTCCATCTCGGGGGCGGTGGCGAGCGATGCCTCGATCGCCTCGGCGGAACCGTCCTCGGCGCGGCCCGCGGCCTTGTCGAGTGCGAACGCATACGCCTTGAGCGCGATGTTCACGCCGCCCAGATCGCCGATGTTCTCGCCGATCGTCAACGCGCCGTTGACATGCGGGGCCTTCTCCGGCTCGTCGGCGTACTTCTCCTGCAGCTGCCTGGGCACGAACGCGTTGTACTGCTCGATGAGCGCCTTCGTGCGCTGCTCGAAGTTGGCCTTGTCCGTAGGCGTCCACCAGTCGTTGAGCTTGCCGTCGCCGTCGTACTGCGAACCCTGATCGTCGAAGCCGTGGCCGATCTCGTGGCCGATCACCGCGCCGATGCCGCCGTAGTTGGCCGCATCCTCGGCCTGCGGGTCGAAGAACGGCGGTTGGAGGATCGCGGCCGGGAAGACGATCACGTTCATCGTCGGCTCGTAGTAGGCGTTGACCGTCTGCGGGTTCATCAGCCACTCGTCCTTGTCGACCGGCTTGCCGACCTTCTCCAGCTGGTATCCGGTCTCGTAGAGCGAGGCGGCCATCATGTTCTCGGCGAGCACGGCGTCCTCGTGCACGGCCAACGCCGTGTAGTCGCGCCAATGGTTCGTGTATCCGATCTTCGGCGTGAACTTGGCGAGCTTCTCGAGGGCCTTCTCCTTCGTTTCCTCGCCCAGCCAGTCGGAGTTCGTGATCGACACGCGATAGGCGTCGATCAGGTTCGCGACCAGCTGCTCCATACGCTGCTTGGAGCTTTCGGGGAAGTGACGGCGCACGTACTCGCGGCCCACGTCCTCGCCGCAGATGCCGTTGACGAGGCTCACGCCGCGCTTCCAACGATCGCGCTGCTTCTTCGCGCCGGAAAGCACCTTGCCGAAGAAGTCGAAGTTCGTCCTGTCGAACGCACGGGAGAGGTAGGAGGCGGATCCGACGATGAGATGCACGCGGGCCCACAGCTTGAGATCGTCGAGATCGGCGGCCTCCCAGAACGCGTCAAGACCTTCCAGGAAGCTCGGCTCGTGGACGATCACGCGCGAGAACACCGCGCGCAGGTCGAGCGGCTGCACCTTGGCGGCGGTGGTCGCATCATAGCCGGCCTGCCATGCGTCGATCCACGCATCCAGATCGAAGTGCTTGAGCGTCGCGGCCAGATCGGCGTAGTCGGTGGGGTTGTAGGTCTTCACCGAATCGCGCGTGGCCACGTTGTCCCAATGGTTCGCGGCGATCCTGGTCTCCACGTCGAGGAATCGGGCGGCCATGTCGAGCGCTTCCTGGCTCGGGGTGACGGTCACGTCCTTGCCGTCGTCGCCTTCGCCGTCCTCGCCGTCGGTCTGCGACTTCGGCAGTTCGTCGCCGACGTTCGGATTGTCCTCGGCGGCCGGCGCGTAGCCGGCGTTGACGAGCTGGACGGCGACCATGTGCACGTAGGCGTCACGCACCGGCGCGTAATGGTCTTCACGGTAGTACGCCTCGTCCGGCAGCAGGATGCCGGCCTGCTCGATATGCGCGATGTTGAGATCCGGATTGCCCGGGTCGCCGTAGATCGGCAGCGCGAACACGTCGACGCCGGTGGACGCGTTGAGACGTCCGAGCGTGCGGGTGAGCTCCGCCTTGTCCTTGGCGGCGTCGATCGCGTCGAGATCGGCCTTGATCGGGGCGATGCCCTGCTGCTCGATCAGATCGGTGTTGAGGAACGAACGGTACAGGGCCTGCGACTTGACGGCCGGGCAGCCGTCCTCATCCTCGAGGATGTCGCGGATCTGGTTCTCCGCGTTTTCGGCGAGCTTGTCGAACGAGCCGTAGCGGGAACGATCGTCGGGCAGACGGTACGTGTCGATCCATGGGCCGTTCACGTAACGGAACAGGTCGTCGGAAGGCTTGACGACGCCGGAGAACGATGCCGGATCGATGCCGGACTTCAATGCGCTGGTCGCGCCGGTGGTTGCAGATGCTTCACTCATAACACCCACAGTAGTCGCCACGGGGGAGCGGAGGCGACGCCGGTCCGCCTGCCGCCCGTCGAATCAGATCGGCGAGATCCGTATCCAGTTAGTGGCGTTTGTTTGCATGCTCGTGTTCCCTCATACATATGGTCATCGGGAACGTGGTCTCCAGATAATCGGCCAGGCCGTCGTGGATATGCTGTGCCATTACGATCGGAAGCATCGCTGTCCTTCTTTGCGCTGTCAGTGAATGTTCTGTTCTACAAACGGATGCAGGTTGCCTGCAGTGAGGTACGCGACTATCCTTGAAGACAGGATTACAGGCTTACGCGTGGCTTGGATCCGATGTCGGTGACGCCCCCGCTGATCCGTTGGGTTCCGCTGTAAGAGTTGGAGCTGATGACGGTGACTGTGGGGGCGTACTGGTTTTCAGGTAGTCGATGCCGTATTTGAGGAAATCGTAGATCCTGATGTCCTTGCGTAACACGTAGTCAAGCTGTTTGCCGGCCTTGAGCATGCCTTTTGCGGTGGTTTTCAGCAGCATCTCGAGTTGGTCGACGTCGATTTCCGATTGATGAAGCAGAATGAGATGTTTGTAGGCATCATCGGGGAAAGCCTTGATAAGGCCATCGATGCTGGCGTCTGACAGTTTTGTGCGGCTATGCTCCCGTATCTTTCGGTCCGTGTTATTGAGATACGACTCCATTGAGGTCTTTGTCGCGATCTCCTGTTGGGTTCGTGGTCCCAACGGATCGTCGTAGCGGCGCAAGTAGTAGTACATGGGGACGCCGCCTTGTTTGAGCATCGCGTCCATGTATTCTCCTACGACAAGTTCGGGAGAGAACTGTTTGGTGCCGAACAGCACATCTTCATACAGATCGGACAAGGTCACCTTGCGACCGTAGTCCATCACGCCCACGCCTACGATGACGTTCTTGTCGGGCGGTAGTTCGTCCATATGCGAGAGTTCCACGGCAACCACGCTTTCGGCGTCTTCCCCGGAATATGATGCCCTGTACAGTTGTCTGAGAATCTGGTTCAGCACCTTCGGCGCATACCGTTGATTGGTCTTCGCGATTGCTTCGTAGATCGGCGTGAAATCCTGCGTGCGGATGCCGGTCATCTCCACCACTTGGCTGTCGTTTACTTCGTAGCGGTTGGATGTGATCGTGTGATCGGCCGAATACTCCACGAAGATGAAGCGTTTGGCGATCTCTCTGGCGCGGCGTTCCCCCGCGCAGGACGCGATCGACGAGATGATGTCGCGGATGTCCTGATCGTTCATCGAATAGCCGAGGAAGATGATCGGATATTCGCCGAAGATGGTGAGGATCTTCGATGTCAGGTAATCGCGGTGTTCGCCGAGTCGCTGGTAATCCCGTTCGTCGATGACCATCGATTCGGGGTCGTCAGCCGAACCGTGGATCTTGTATATCTCGCCGATGCCCATGAGTGGTGAGAACAGCAGATCGTCCTGCTTCACGTACACGTCGTACTTGGGGAAGACCGATTCCATGAGGGAGTCGTAGTTGGTGGTGATGACGCCGGCCACATGGCGTGTCGCTCTGCGCAGGATCTCCAGTTCTTCGGACAGCTGCGTCGGTTGGAAGGTCTTCAGATGGTCGGCGATGTACACCTTCATCGGTTCGATGCCGGACTCGAACTCCTCCTGATGCGCTTCGACCCATGCCGCATATTCCGGACGATTGACCGCATCGAGGAAATCCCTTTCCATCAACGTCGCGATGCGTGGATAGACCGTGTTCTTCCTGTCGTCGCCCTCGGCGGAGGCGGCGAGTTTGTACTGATAGTACGGTTTCATCGGGGCGCCTGCGCTTTCACACACCCATTTGAGCAGCCCGTCCCAATCCTCGGAACCCATATATCGGCGGGAGATGCCGGAACCCACGAACAGGAAGGGGACGCGATTGGCTTCGGTGAGCAGGCGGAGCACCGTGTCGCGCACCTGCGTATTGAAATCCTCGGTCATCGTCATCCCCTTTTTCGATCCCCTGCTGCGCATATCCCATGCTACCTCGGCGCTCGGAGGCGAGTGGGGGCGAAGTTGATTGTGCCGCGGCAGCAGATTACAGCAGCGTGAGCTGGCGGTGGATGACCGCGTCGTTGCCCTTGGCGGTGACGTCGGTCCAGTCGACCGAGCCGAAGCCGCGGCCGGCGTGGCGATCCGTGTAGCGGTGCATCCATTCGAGGCACTGCTGGGTCTGGATCGCATCGCTCAACGCGCGGTGCTCCTCGTTGTCCGCGATGTCGAATCGCTGGATCAGATCGAGCAGACGGTGGTGACGCTGCGAGGGAAACAGCGTGCGGCTGATCTGCATCGTGTCGTAGTCGACGCAGGAGAACGGGCCGCCGAGCACCTTGCGCGCGTTCCAATCGAGGAAGCGGATGTCGAAGCTCACGTTGTGGCCGACGATCGGCTCGAACGGGACGGCGGCGATGGCGGCGGAATCGTCGGCGTCGGTGCCGGTGCCGGAATCAGGCTCGTAGGAGGCGTCCGGGTCGCTCGAGACGCCGGCCGACAGCCATGAGACGAACCGCGGCAGCACCTCGTCGATCGTCGGCAGGCCGGCGACCATCTCGTCGGTGATGCCGGTGAGCTTGACCACCTGCGCGGGAATCGGGCGCAGCGGATTCACCAGCTGCTGGAACCGGTCCACGATACGCCGGTCGCGCACGCGCACCGCACCGATCTCCGTGATCGAGCAGCTGTTCGGGTAGAAGCCGGTGGTCTCCAGATCGAGCGTCACATAGTCCGTGGGGAAGCCGGGCATGGGGGATCCGGCGGCGGGGGAGACGCGCGGATCCGCACCGTTGCCGGTCGGAAGATCGTCGGAATCGTCGGAAGCGTCGGTACGGCCAAACGTGGTGATGCCGGAAACGGTCACTGGGGTGCTCCTTCGGTTGCGTGTGTGGTGGGGCGTCCTGCGTGTGTCGTGCAACGTGTGCGCTGCTGCGGGCCTCGGTCGCGGGCCTCGAAATGCTCAATCCATAGTAGATGCACGCGTGGAGGCCGGGCGCGGGCGTCGGTCTATATTGGTGGGATACGCATGCGGGGCCGACGCATGGCGACGATCGAACAACAAGGAGACAACGAGGCGATGACACGGATCGTAGCGGGAATCGTGGCACATGTGGACGCGGGCAAGACCACGCTGTCGGAGGCGCTGCTGTACCGCACCGGAGAGATCCGCAGGCTCGGCCGCGTGGACCACGGCGACGCGTTCCTCGACACCAATGCGCTCGAGAAGGCGCGCGGCATCACGATCTTCGCGCATCAGGCGCTTGTCGAGCACGGCGATCTCAAGCTCACCCTGCTCGACACGCCCGGTCACGTCGACTTCGCCGCCGAAACCGAACGCGTGCTACGCGTCCTCGACTACGCGATTCTCGTCGTCTCCGGCATCGACGGCGTGCAGGGCTACACCGAGACGCTGTGGCGACTGCTCGGACGGTACGACGTGCCGGTGTTCCTGTTCGTCAACAAGTCCGACGCGCCCGGATTCGATCGCGATGCGATCCTCGCGCAGCTGCACGCGAGGCTGAGCGACGCGATCCATCCGCTGCCGGCGGTCGATGCGGATCCATCAGTCGACGCAAGCACGACGGTGCCGTTCGGCGACGAGATCGAGGACATCGCCGCATTGGACGAGCAGGCGATGGACGAGTACTTCGACGCCGGCGCGATCACGCTCGAGCGCGTGCGTGCGATGATCGCCGCGCGCGAACTGTTCCCCGTGTTCTTCGGATCCGCGTTGAAGCTCGACGGCGTCGAGGAGTTCCTCGACGGGTTCGCCGCCTACGCGCGCGAGCCGCAATGGCCCGCCGACTTCGGCGCGCGCGTGTTCAAGATCTCGCACGACGACAAGCACAACCGTCTCACCTGGCTTCGCGTGACCGGCGGCACGCTCAGGGCGAAGTCGCTGGTCGACACCGGTGCGGGGTCGCCCGGCGTGGATGGGGATGCGTCGCAGGAATCGGGATCATCGGGATCATCGGGATCGATCGAGAAGATCGATCAGGTGCGCGTCTACAACGGCGCCCGATTCGACATCGCCGCCGAACTGCCGTCCGGATCGGTGTGCGCGGTCACCGGGCTGGAGCGCACGTTCCCCGGCGAGGGATTGGGCATCGAACCGGATGCCGAATCACCCGAGATGCAGCCGGTGCTCACCTACACCGTGCTGCCTGCCACAGCCGGCTCCGGGGTCGACGGCGAATCCACGGGCGGTGCGGCGGATGAGTCCGTTCCCGCGGATCGC
The DNA here is from genome assembly GCF_006454495.1 of Bifidobacterium sp. UTCIF-38. NCBI lineage: Bacteria > Bacillati > Actinomycetota > Actinomycetes > Bifidobacteriales > Bifidobacteriaceae > Bifidobacterium > Bifidobacterium sp. UTCIF-38. The sequence goes on from NZ_JFAL01000024.1 coordinate 95,178, forward strand.
CCGCGCTTCGACGACCTCACCCTGCATCGGGTGCTCACCGCGCTGCGCGAGCTTGAGGACGAGGACCCGCTGCTGCATGTCGTGTGGGTGGAGCGAGTGCAGGAGATCCACGTGCAGCTGATGGGCGCGGTCCAGCTGGAGATCATCCAGCAGACGCTGCACGAACGCTTCGGGCTGGACGTGTCGTTCGGCGCGGGGTCGATCCTGTATCGAGAGACCATCACGAAGCCGATCGAAGGCGTGGGGCATTTCGAACCGCTGCGCCACTATGCCGAGGCGCACATCCTGCTGGAGCCGGGCGAGCCAGGCAGCGGTGTGCACGTCGCCTCCGCGCTCTCCGTGAACGAGCTCGACCGCAACTGGCAACGCCTGATTCTCACGCATCTGACCGAACGCGAGCATCTGGGCGTGCTGACCGGCTCGCCGCTGACCGACGTGAAGATGACGCTGGTGGCGGCGCGCGCGCATCTGAAGCACACCGAAGGCGGCGATTTCCGTCAGGCCACGTATCGTGCGATCCGTCAGGGGCTGATGGAGGCGCGATCCGGCATCGTCGGTCACGCGGTCGTCGGAACGGACACGGTACGGCCCGAGTACGAGATCGACGAGGATGAGGAGACGGGGGAATCGAACGATGCGTCGGGAGCATCGAAGGCCACGTCGTCGAACGGGAGTGCAACGGACGTAGACGCGCGTGCCGAGGCGGTCGCGCGGATGGCGAAGGCCGTGGCCGCGGACCCGGGCAACTGCGTCGTGCTGGAACCGTGGTATCGCTTCCGACTCGAAGTACCTCAGGACATGCTCGGACGTGCGATGGCCGACATCCAGCGCATGTCCGGCACGTTCGATCCGGCCGTATCGGACGGCGAGTACGCGATGATCGAGGGGCTCGCTCCCGTCTCCGAGATGCGTGACTACGCGATGGACGTCAACGCGTACACGCACGGTCGCGGACGCTTCTCCGCCACGTTCGGCGGATACCGGCCGTGCCATGATCAGGCGCGGGTCATCGAACAGGCCTCGTACGACCCGGAATCGGACTTGGACAACATGCCGGACTCGGTGTTCTGCGCGCACGGCGCCGGCTATCCGGTCAAGTGGTACAAGGTGCCCGAATTCATGCACCTCGACTACGTGACGGCGTGATCGAGGCTCGCAGGATCGCGCCGTCACGCCACGTCGTCATGCCGTCACACCGTCATGCCGTCACGGGATCTGCGGGCGGATCAGGTCGTTCGACTCGAGGAAACGCTGCACGTCGCGCAGCTCGTCCATGTTGATCGAATGGGCCATGCCCGGGTAGATGTGCTCGCTCAACGTGCCGTGCGCACGCCAGAACGCGCTCATCGCCGCCACATCGGCGGCGGGGAAGATGTCGTCGATCGAACCGTGGCCGTAGAAGACCGGCGGCTGTGCGGCTTCGAGTGCCTTGTCGCCGTCCATCACACCCGGGGCGAGCCATCCGGAGAAGCTCACGGCCGCCGTATAGCGGGCGGGGTCGAAGCGCAGCATGTGCGCCGCGAGCAGGCCGCCCTGCGAGAAGCCCAGCGTGACCACCCTGCGATCGGCGGGGATGTTGGCCTTCACCCACTCATCGATCGCGGCGGCCGCATCGTACGCCTGACGGGTCAGTGACTCGCCCTCCGGTACGCCCTCGTGCGCCCAGTCGCCGAACCACGTGTAGCCCATGCCGTACGCGATCGGAGCCTGAAGACTGGCGAAATCGGCCGAACCCGCACCGCAGTATCGCAGCAGGTCGGGCAGATCGTACTCGTTGGAACCCCAGCCGTGCAGCAGCACGAACACCGGATCAGGGGAGTGGGAGGAATCGGAACCGTTCAGACGCGTCAAAGCCTTGGTGATCTTCATGATTCCCAAGTGTAGGCGTCGAATGTCGCCGACCCATAACATTCCATAACCAACACATATAGCAACGCCCTGTTCCTGCGCGTCGATCTGCGTTATCGTCATAACCAACCGCACGGGAACACCCCGAACAGGCGGTACAACCACAACAAAACCACGCAACAGCAAACCGCGCGACACACACGATAGGGGGTGCGCAATGACCAGGTTCAACACTCAGCTCGTACACGGCCTTCCGATCGGCGACAACGCCACCGGCGCCGTGAACCCGCCGATCTACAACTCGACCACATATGCTTTCGACGAGGTCGGCGCCATGCCCCGCTACGACTACGCGCGCAGCGGCAACCCGACCCGCGAGTTCCTCGAGCGCCAGATCGCACAGCTCGAGCACGGCACGCGAGGCTTCGCGTTCGCATCGGGCCTCGCCGCGATCCACGCTACCCTGAGCATCTTCGAGCCGGGCGACCGCATCGTCGTCGGCAAGAACATCTACGGCGGCACCTACTCGCTGTTCCACGACTACTTCTCCCGCTGGGGGCTGACGATCGAATCGGTCGACACCCATGATTTCCAGGCGCTCGAAACCGCGATCGCCGGGGATCGCGAGCACGGCGTCTCGCCGGCCAAAGCCGTCTACTTCGAAGTCCTGACCAACCCGCTGCTCGACGTCAACGACGTGCGCGGCATCGCCAACATCGCCCGCCGTCACGGGGCGCTGACCATCGTGGACAACACGTTCGTCACCCCGTACCTGCAGCGTCCGCTCGACCTTGGCGCCGACATCGTCATCCACTCCGCAACCAAGTACCTCGCCGGACACTCCGACGTGAACGCCGGACTCGTGGTGACGCTGAGCGAGGAGATCGGCAACAGGATCTACTTCGCGCAGAACCGTTTCGGAGGCGTGCTCGCCCCGCTCGAATGTGACGCGGTGCGCCGCGGCATCCAGACGCTCGCGCTGCGCATGGACCGTCAGCAGGCCAACGCCAAGTCGATCGCGCAGTACCTGCTCGCCCATCCGCTGGTCAAGACCGTGCACTATCCCGGGCTGCCCGGACATGAGGATGAGCTGCGCGAGAAGGGCCTCAAGGGCGCCGGCGGCGTGCTGAGCTTCGAGGTCGTGCCCGGCGTCGACCCGGCCGACGTGCTCGACAACCTGCATGTGTTCCGGCTGGCCGTCTCGCTCGGCGCGGTCGAATCGCTCGTCGAACTGCCGTGTAAGATGACGCATTTCGAACTGCCGCGCGAGGAGCGCCTCAAGGTTGGCATCACCGACGAACTGGTGCGTCTCGCCGTCGGCATCGAGGACGCGACCGACCTCATCGAGGACTTGGGTCAGGCGTTCGACATCGCGTATACGAAGTACATCGAACGTCACTCCGACGTCGACCTCTTCGCGCAGCTCACCTCGGGCGTCTTCGCCTGATCGCGGGTCGCATAGGACTTCGTCGTCGGCGGGTTGGGGGATCCGCCGGCGACGACAAGGGGAGAAGAACCATCCATCACCATGACAGAAAGGGGATTGTCATGATCAGTGCCAAGGTACGTGTCATGACGGGCACGGCCGCCGGAGCCTTCCGAATGATCTGGCCTGTGGCCGGTCCATGTTCCGGTCATAGGCGTTAAACTCACAGATTCCTGTCGTTAAGGCATCGGCAGGAATGGAAGGCCGCTGTCGGCGCGATCATTTCCGCACAGGCCTCACAGTCCTGTAGAACCTGTAAAACCTGTAAAACCGACGGACAGGATTCCCGTCCCGTGATCCTGTCGGGCTCCAACCCATCCCGATGTCCGTATTCGAACCGATGCGTGCGTGCGTTGCCGTGGCGCATGCACGCATCGATTCGACCATAGTTGACTGTAGTTGACTGTAGTTGACCGTACAGGTCGACTACTATGTCCAGTCTCGTTTAAGAATTCGTACTATTCCTAGCATTCCAACAGTTTTCCACATCCGCTATAGGCCTTCGTCACTTGCGTACGACGGAGGCCTATAGTCTTCTCTTATAGCGTCATCGGACGAATCGTGATATCCCCTCGCCGGTTCGCGCACGAGGGTTTGCTATGGTTCCGTCACAGTACGTACAGTGAATTCCACCATTCGCCGTGAATCGTGAATGCCGTCCGGTGTCGTCCGGTGTCGTCCGGTGCGCCGCATTTTGGTGTATCGCATTCGATTCGGCGATGAGAAAAGAGGGAACCGATGTCGAAGTTCGCCACGCAGGCCATCCACGCGGGCTATGATCCGGAAGACCATGATCATGCCGCCGTCCCTCCCGTATACGCTTCGGCCGCGTTCGATCTGGGCGATGCGGCGCGTGGCGATGCGCTCGCCGCCGGTGACATCGACGGTTTCGAATACTCGCGCGTGGCCAATCCCACCGTCGACGCATTGGAGCGTCGACTGGCGGCCTTGGAGGGAGGCATCGGAGCCGTTGCCGTGGGATCCGGCATGGCGGCGGTCACCTATGCGCTGATGTGCGTTGGCGAGGGCGGCGGCCGCATCATCGCCCCGTATGATCTCTACGGTGCCAGTGTGGATGCGCTCGGCGACTTCCTGCCCCAGTTCGGCATCCACGCGGATTTCGTCAACGACATCAACGACCTCGACGAGGTCGCCTCGAAGATCGGCCCGGATACGCGCGCGATCTTCGCCGAGACCGTGGCCAACCCCTCCACCGAGGTGCTGGACATCGAGCCGCTGGCCGATCTCGCACATGAGCACGGCATCGCCGTGATCGTGGACAACACGGTCCCCACCCCGTATCTGCTGCGCCCCATCGAACACGGTGCCGACGTGGTCGTCCACTCCACCACGAAGGGCATCACCGGACATGGCAACGCCATCGGCGGTGCCGTGATCTCCGGCGGATCGTTCGACTGGGCCAATGGCAGATTCCCGCAGTTCACCGCACGTCAGCAGGTCATCAGCGACGATCGTGCCGGCGAATGGCACAGCTTCGCCGAGAAGTTCGGCAAGGCGGCGTTCATCAAACGCATCCGCATCAAGTACCTGCGTACGTTCGGCGCGGTGCAGAGCCCGTTCAATGCCTACCTGTCGCTGGTGGGACTGGAGACCCTGCCGCAGCGCGTCTCGCAGCAGGTCGCGTCCGCCACTCGCATCGCCGAGCATCTGACGCGCACGCCCCACGTGGTGAAGGTCAACTACTCCGGACTTGGCAACACCCCGCAGTTCGAGCTGGTCCGCAAGTACTTCCCCAACGGCGTCGGCCAGATCCTGTCGTTCCTCGTGGATGGCAGCGCCGACAACGTCCGTCGCATCATCGACGGCGCGAAGCTGTTCTCCTACGTGCCGAACATCGGTGACGCACGATCGCTCATCGTCGATCCGGCGCACATCACCCACCGAGAGGTGCCGATGGAGGCGCGTATCGCCGCCGGTGTCACCGACAACCTCATCCGCCTATCCATTGGCCTCGAGGACCCCGACGACCTGATTGCCGACCTCGACCAGGCCATCGCCGGCGCATACTGACGTCCGAGTGGCTCTGTGGTTCCGTAGGTTGTTAGATCCTTCGGTTTCTGAGGCTCCCTTGGTCCCCTGACTCTATGGGCTTCTTCGGTTCCCTAGTTCCTTTGGTTTTCTTGGTTTCTTTGGTTTCTTTGGTTCTTTGGTTCCTTGGCTCCTTAGTCCTATTGGCTTCTCGGTGCTTTGGTTCTTTCGGTTCCTTGGTTCCTTATCATTATTGGCTTCTCGGTTTTGGTTCCTTTGGTTCCTTGGGGTTCCGTGGTTCCTTGGGGTCCAAGTCTCCTTGGCTTCTTGGTTCCTTGGGTCTCCAAGTTCTTGATTTCTCGGTTCCTTTGGCACCTGTTCCTTCCTCAGCGTCACTTATTCCCGAGATTCCTCCAGTGCGCGGGAATAGGTGACGTTGACCTTAAGTCAGCGTCACTTATTCCCGCTGGGTGAGCTAATTTCGGTAATAAGTGACGCTGAGGTCGAAGGAACAGAGGGAATGGGGGAGGACCGGGGGATCGACGTTGGCTGACCGGGGGATCGGCGTTGACCGGGGGATCGGCGTTGATGAAGTCACCTTAGTTTCGGTACTCCGGCGGTCACCAGCTTGCTCTCAAGTCGTTGCGGTGCCATCACGTCCTCATAGAAGACGTGAACAACGGATGCGACTCCTTGTGATTTCAGGGACCGTTCCCGCTCGCGTTCATAGGCGAGTTTCGATTGGAGATTGGCTCGATTCGGGTTACTGTCATCGCGATATTTCGCCATGCCGTCGTATTCGGCGACGATGATCCTTCCATCGGCTAGCTTCCAGCAGAAATCAACGCGATACGGCATGGAGAAGTTATCGGGATTCTCGAATTCGACCTGCAGCAGCGGTTCCGCGAAACCCTGTTCGATGATTCGTCCCCGCATCAGTGATTCTCCGCCGTTCTCGCTCAGGGGATTTGCCCATCGCAACAGTTCGGATACGGCCTTCTCATTACAGACGGTCTGAATCATCAAAGTCCGTATGTCTGTGACGGTGACCAATTTCATACGCAATGCGGAATCGTAGATGGACAGCGCGTTGGCAAACGGATATTCGGCGCAATCGATCAGCGTTCTGGCGGGTGACGTCAAGAGGAAACGATTGGAATGTATCCAGGCGGGGATCCGTTTCATGTAGATGCGATGAAGTCTGTCGTGATCGCCGCTCTTGACACCACTGGTGCTGGCGACATGGGTCGTGCCGTCGTGCAATGAATACGAATGCTGAAACCCGTACAGGCATGCGGCGCTCAATCCGGCGAACACCCATCGGGGATGAAGGATAGACAGCGATCGGATCACATGCAGCGATTGCTCCTCGGCATTGAGGGAGTTCCAGTATCCGGTTTCGGCATATAGATTTCGGTATGGCGAGATCAATTCTCCGACGACCAACCGTCGTCGGCATGCTCGGCGAATGGCCGGGTCGCTTCCGATGACGCAGCGGTGTTCCTGCTGCGCCGTTCGCATCATCGCGATGAGTCTTTTGTGCTTCTTCATGGAGGTGACATTACGAATGCGCCGACCATGATTGCAAGCGGATCGGGGAATGTGGACGAAACCTCGATTCCGTGAGGGATTGTGGGTAACTAGGACGGTGGGGCTCCGGCGATTGGCGCTGCTCAGGTTGTGCCTTCCCCATTCGGCAGCGACCGGGACCAGTTACGCACTTACCGACCGACTGCAACACTTACCGACCGGCTCCTTACCGACCGGCTCCTTACCGACTGGCTTTTTACTGACCGTCTTCTTACCGATCAGCTACCTACTGACCGTCTTTTTACTGACCGTCTTCTTACCGACCGGTTTCTTACCGACTGCAACACTTACCGACCGGCTCCCTACCGACTACAACACTTACTGATCGGCTACGTACTGACTGGCTCCCTGCCGATCGGCTACTTACTGACTGGTTTCTTACCGACTGCACTTATCGACTGGTTCCCTACCGACCGTCTTCTTGCCGATCAGCCGCCTACCGATACGGATCTCTCCATCGCAGTTTCTGAGCGTCACTTATTCCCGAAATCATCCTATCCTGCGGGAATAAGTGACGCTGACTGAAGACCAGCGTCACTTATTCCCGGGCACTGGAGAAATCTCGGGAAAATGTGACGCTGGTGGTGCTGATACTGGGTTGGTGGTTGGTGGTTAGTGGTTGGTGGTTAGTGGTTGGTGATTGGTGGTTGGTGATTGGTGGTTGGTGATTGGTGGTTGGTGATTGGTGGGTGGTGCTGGTGACGCTGGTGGTGTTGATACTGGGTTGGTGATTGGTGGTGCTGGGGACCGCGCTGGGCGCTGGCTAGGTGGTGTGCGGAGGTTGGTGGTGTGCGGAGGTTGGTGGGGTACTGAGGTTGGTGGGGTACTGAGGTTGGTTGTACTGGTGCGGGGATTGGTACTGAGGTTGGTTGTACTGGTGCGGGGATTGGTACTGAGGATGGCAGTGGGTGGTGAGGTCAGTACTGGGGTGGAGAGGTCGGTACTGGGGTGGAGAGGTCGGTACTGGGGTGGAGAGGTCGGTACCCGGTACTGAGGTCGGTACTGGGGTGGTGAGGGTATCAGGTTGCTGAGCCTCGGTTTACCTTACCGCCGCACATTGGTCAACGCCTCGCCGGCGGCGTAGCGTCGCACGTTCTCCAGCGCGATCGCGACAATGCGGCGTTCGGTGGCCTCCAGATGGTTGCCGCCGGCCACATGCGGGGTGATGAGGCAGTGCGGCTCGTCCCACAGCGGGCTGTCCTTCGGCAGCGGCTCGGGCTCGGTCACATCGAGTCCCGCGCCGTGCAGCTGGTCCTCGGACAGCGCCCGCGCCAGAGCGATCGGGTCGACGGCGGTGCCGCGGCCCGCGTTGAGCAGAATCGCGGTGGACTTCATCAGGGTCAGGCGACGTCCGTCGATCAGGTGGAACGTGTCCGGCGCGGCGGGCACGACAAGGGCGACCACGTCCGCAGTCGGCAGCAGCGCGTCGAGCTCGTCGAAACCATGCATCTCGTCGATGCCGTCCGCGAGCTTGGCGGGGTTGCGGCGTACGCCGACCGTGTGCGCACCCACGGCCTTGCACAGGCCGGCGAAATGCGAGCCGATGTCGCCGGTGCCGACGACCAGCACGGTCGCGCCCTCGGGCGACAACGCGCGTCCCAGATCATGCCAGCGATGCTCGCCCTGCTGGCGTGCGTACATCGGCAGGTTCCGCATGAGCGCCCACATCATCGCGAACAGATGCTCGGAGACGGTCTGGCCGTAGGCTCCGGAGGCATTGGTCACATGGGTCAACTCCGGCAGCATACCGGGCGCGACGTACCTGTCGACACCGGCGCTCCACGTCTGCAGCCATTCCAGATTCGGGTATTGCGCGCATTCGGCAGGGTCGATGTTGCCGATCACCGCGGTGGCGCGCTCCTTGAGTTCCGAAGGAACGTTCGCGTGCCATCCCATCGTGCCGCGTTCCATCGGATTGCCGACGAACTCCTGCGGCACGTCGCCGGCCGCGGAAACGAAAGCCTGCCGCTCCTCATCGGTGAGCGGCAGGCAGTTGACGATCAGTTTGTTCGTGTTGTTCGCGTTACGTTCGTTGCTTTCGGTCATGCTCCCAGTGTAGGTCGATCAGGAGCGTCGATTACGGGCTGTCTTGCGATGCGCGAATCGTTATATCCCGTTCGTCCCGTTTAACCGCAGCAGGTGACCCGTCTCGGTGAGTCGTCTGTCTCCCCGGTCACCGCGCGTGAAGACCGGTCGCCGACGTTGCTGAACCCGGAACATCGCTTCCGGACTGTGTCTCGGCGGCAGTGAGCATGGCCTTGGTGACCTGCTCGTAGAGATCCTGGTAGCCGCCGGGCGTGGAGGCCGGCAGCACCACGGTCTTCGCGTTCTTCGACTCGGACAGCGAGCGCATCACGTCGAGGTACTGGTTGAACAGCACGACGTTGTTGACGTCGTTGATGTTCATGCCCACGGCCTGCAGGCTCTTGATCTGGTCGACGATACCGTTGGCGATCTCGCGGCGGTAGTTGGCCTGGCCCTCACCCTGCAGTCTGGTCTTCTCCGCCTCGGCGGCGGCCTGCGTCTCGATCTGGATGCGCTGTGCCTCGGCGCGCTGGCGCGTGGCCTCCTTCTCGCGCTGGGCCGCGTTGATCGAGTCCATCGCGTTCTTGACCTGCGGCGACGGGTCGATCGCGGTGATCAGGGTCTTGACGACGGTGAAGCCGAAGCGGCTCATCTCGTTGCCGACGGTTTTCTGCACGTCGAAGGCGACGTCGTCCTTGCGGGCGAACGCGTCGTCGAGCGTCAGTGCCGGGATGGCGGAACGCAGCGCGTCCTCCATGTAGCTTCTGAGCTGTCCGGCGGGATCGCGCAGCTCGTAGTATGCGGTGGCCACGTTCTCCGGGTTGACTCGGAACTGCGTGGACGCCACGACGGTGACGAACACGTTGTCGAGCGTCTTGGTCTCCAGCTGCACGTTGAGCTGGTTGACGCGCATGTTCGTCTTCATCGCGATGCGATCGACGATCGGGATGCGCATGTGGATGCCGGCGAACTGCACCGACTGGAACTTGCCGAATCGTTCGATGATGAACGCCTGCTGCTGCGGCACGATGAAGATCGCCGAGATCAGCAGTGCGAGGATGACCACGACAAGGACCAGAATCAGTGCCGTGGTCCCGAACATTTCACCGATGACCATTGTCTTTTCCCTTCCATCGCGTTGCGGCCGCCATCGGTCGCAACTGCTGGTTCCATCGTATCAGTTATCGGTGTTGGAGGGGGAATGCCGGGAATCCCCGTTTCGTTTCGCGAGGGACGGGGACGTGGGTCAGCTCTTGAGGAATTCGGGGATTGCGGCCGCCGCGGCGTAGCCCTTGCGGTACATCATCTCCAGCCCCTCGAAGCTCTTCTTGAGGGTGTTGAGACCGTAGAGGTCCTCGGGGGCGAGGATCAGCACGCGGCCCTCGGCCTCGTATCTCTTGGCCAGTTCCAGCTCGTCGTTGTAGGTCCTGTAGCGCATGCGCAGGCGCTCGGCAGCGGCCGGATACGTGTGTTCGAGAATGCGTGCCGGCGCCAGATCATGGCGTTGCTGACGCGTCTCGTCGCGCAGGCGCGACAGGATCAGCACCACGCGGTCGTAGCCGTCGTCCAGCGCCTTCTGCACGGGGATGGGATCGGCGATGCCGCCATCGAAATACGGCACCCCGTCCACCACGTACGGCTCGCACGCCACCGGCACCGCCGACGAGGCCTTGACCGCGTCGAAGTCGTCATAGCGGATACGCGACTTGTCGAAGTACTTGGTCGAACCATCCTCCGCGTTGCACGCGACGATCGTGAAACCGGTCGGATTCGCCTCGAACGCCTCGAAATCGACCGGATACTCGCCGTCATGGTTGCTCAGCGTGCCGTAGATGTAGTCGAGGTTGGCGAAGTTATGGTTCTTGAAGAAGCTCTCCGTGCTCGCGTACTCCTTGCGGAACGCGTACTTCGTGTAGAACGTGTGGTTGCGTCCGTGCTGGCGGGCGATGAACGAGGTCATGTTCGCGGCACCGGCCGAGACGCCGTAGCACATGTCGACGTCGATGCCCTCCTCGAGCATGTAGTCCATCACACCGCAGCCGAAGATCGCGCGGAATCCGCCGCCCACGTCGATCAGAGCAGTCCTGTTCGCCATCGTTCCCTCCATGATCCATGACCCGATTACGAGCGAGAGTACGCCATCTGCCGGGACATTGAAGGGGAATTGGACAGATGAGGCTCAGGCGTCGAGCAGCTCGCGCGACAGGGCCGCGATGCGCTCGGATGGATCGGAATTGGCGAGCTCGACCGAGCCTTGCGCGTCCTGAGGGGCGAGATCGCCCAACGATTCGAGCACGACGTCCAGATGGCGCACTGTGCCCTCGTTGCCGTCGATGATCGCGGCGCTGTCGGGCAGCAGCTCGCGGAAGTAGTCCCGGTAGAACACGAAATGCGTGCAGCCCAGCACCACCGAGTCGATGCGATGCAGGTCGTACTTGTCGAAATAGCGATGCAGCGTGTCCATCACCAGATCGTGATCGTGAAGACGACCCGATTCGACGATCTCCACGAGATCGGGGCACGGCTCCTTGAAGATCTCGTTGTCGGAGTCGAAACGATCCATGAGACGGGCGAATTTCCGCTCGCGCAGCGTCAGTGGCGTGGCGGCGACGATCACGCGCTGAGGCACGTGGTTTCCATCCGACTGGACTCCGCCGCGGTCGCAGGCCACCTTGAGCGCCGGCTCCATGCCGATGATCGGGATGTCGTAGGCCTCGCGCAGGTCGTTGACGGCGGCGGACGTGGCCGTATTGCAGGCGATGACGACGGCCTTGACGCCCTCGTGCACGAACCGGTCGACGATCGCGAAGCTCAGTCGGCGCACCTGTTCGGGGGTCTTCGTGCCGTACGGGGCGTTGGCGGAGTCGCCGAAATACAGCACCCGTTCGCGCGGCATATCCCGCACGATCTGCCGAACCGCGGAGATGCCGCCCAAACCCGAATCGAACACGCCTATCGGAGCCGTCGAAGACATGTCTGTTCCCTCCCTGACATCGTTCATCACAATGTTCATCCGTACCCACGTACCTGGTTCCCAGACTACTCACCGTAGATGTCGAATCCAAACGCCCCGCTCCTGCGGCGCGCATGGCGAGTATGCTGTGGCCCATGAGCATTCCGCAGCATGTCACCAAGGCACACGCCACCGGCAACGATTTCGTCGTCTACCTCGATTCGGACGGCACCTTCGAACCCACCGAGGACGAGGTGCGTTTCCTCGCCGACCGTCATTTCGGCATCGGCGGCGACGGGTTGATCCGTCTCGCCCATCCGCGCGACGTGTCCGATCTGAGCGCCGAGCAGGTGGCCGACTGCGAGTCGCAGGGTGCCGAATGGTTCATGGACTACCGCAACGCGGATGGTTCGCTCGCCGAGATGTGCGGCAACGGCACGCGCGCCATTACGCTGTTCGCGCAACGGCACGGCCTCTTCGACGGCGATACGTTCCGTCTCGGCACGCGTGCCGGCGTCAAGACGCTGACCTCGCTGGGCGACGTCCCTGGGCTCGGACGTGACGTGTTCCGCGTCGAGATGGGAGCATGGAAGCGCGGCGAGCTCGACGGCTACGAGGTCACGATCCCCGGAACGGATGGTTCGGCTCGCGGCACGTTCGTCGACATGGGCAACCCGCATGTGGTCGCCGTCGTCGAGGATGCGTTCTCCAGCCTGCCCAACGTCGAATCGCTGGATCTGGTGACCAAGCCGGTCGTCGCCCCCGCCATCGAATCGGACCAGAACGTGGAGTTCGTGCGTGTCGACGAGATCGGCGAGGCCACCGGCGTCGGCGAGGCCACGATGCGCGTCAACGAGCGCGGTTGCGGCGAGACCCTGTCATGCGGCACCGGATTGTGCGCCACCGCGGTCACGCTGCGGGCGAAGACCGATGTCGACCATTGGATGATCACCGTGCGCGGCGGCACGCTGCGCGTCGATGTGACCGATACGGACGTGACGCTCACCGGTTCGGCTACACTGGTCGGCGACATCACGCTGTTGGGAGCGTGAGAACGTGAGAAAAGGGGAACGTCGATGACTGGCAGCGCACGAAACGGTTCATCTTCTTCTTCATCGAAGGCATCGTCGGAATCATCGACGGTTGACGAAGCGGCATTGGACGAAGCGGCATTGGACGAGACCTTCGATGCCGCGGACCGCAGGCCCACGGGATTCCGTCACGGGGCCACATGGACGTATCTGATCATGCTCATCGCCTCGGCGGTGGCGCTGATCGTCTCGTTCGTGCTGTCCGCGGAGACGCTGGAACTGGCGAGGCACCCGGGCCAGCAGCTGTCGTGCGACGTCAACTCCGTGCTGTCCTGCTCGGCCGTCGCCCAATCCTGGCAGGCGGAGATCGTCAAGTTCGCCGGATTGAGCTATCCGAACGCGTTCTTCGGCATCGCCGCGGAGTCGGTGTTCGTCACGATCGCCGTGATCGGACTGGCCCGTGTGAAGGTGCCGAAGTGGTTCGCGGCATGCACCTGGTTCGGCGGACTCGCGGCGCTGCTGTACTCGTACTGGCTGACCACGCAGTCGCTGTTCGTGATCCGCGCGCTGTGCCCGTGGTGCCTGGCGCTCATGTTCTCGACCACGATCCAGTTCATGGCCCTCTCCCACGCGACCGCTACGGTCCAGCGCCTGCCCGGCGGCGCCTCCGATAGGCCGCGCGCGTTCGACACCTACTACCGTCTCAACTACGATCTCATGGTCGACGTGGTGTGGGTGGTCGCGATCGTGGCGATCATCCTCGTCAAGGATGGCGCGGCGTTCCTCTCCTAAGGGGAGTCTAGAGGTCTAGGTCCTAGAGGTCCAGACCTAGAGGTCCGGGGGAAAGCTTCCTGGGAATCCGCATCGGAACCGGTTCGTGCGGCGAGCGGTTACGATAGAGGTATGACGCATTACGAGACGCCGGCCGAACCGCCGCAGGCCGGCTGGGACCTGCACTGCCACACGGTGTTCTCCGACGGCACCGAAACGCCCGAGGGACTGGTGGCCGAGGCGCGGCGACTGGGGCTGCACGGCGTGGCCATCACCGATCATGACACCGCCGCTGGATGGGAGCTGGCCGAACGGGCCGCACGTGAGGCCGGACTGCCGATGCTGCGTGGCACGGAGATCACCGCCGAGGACGAGAACGTGTCCGTGCACATGCTCGGGCTGCAGTATGATCCGCGCAACGTGCATATCTCGCAGCTGTTCGCCTCCACGCGTGAGGCGCGACTGGTGCGCACCAAGCGCATGGTGGAGCGTCTCGCCGAGGATTTCCCGATCTCATGGGAGTCGGTGCAGGCGCAGGTCAAGGAGGGCGGCAGGACCACCATCGGACGTCCGCACATCGCCGACGCGCTCGTCGCGGCCGGGGTCTACGCCACGCGTTCCGAGGCGTTCGCCGGTGCCGTGAGCGCCAACTCCAAGTACTACATCCCCACGCCTTCGCCCACGACGCATGAGGTGGTGCGTGCGGTCGGCGAGGCCGGGGGAGTGACCATCATCGCGCATCCCGGCGATCTGAGCCGCAATCCGCGGCTGCTGTCCGACGAGCAGATCGAACGACTCGTCGACGAGGGACTGGACGGGTTGGAGGTCTGGCATCGCGGCAATCCCCCCGAACAGCGCGAGCGTCTGCTCGCCATCGCGCGGAGGCGGCATCTGCTTGTCACCGGCGGATCCGACTGGCATGGCGCGGGCAAACCCAACAGACTCGGCGAGAATCTGACCGACGATGCCACCGTGCATGAGATCGTGCGCCGCGGCGCGATCCCGTTGATACGGTGATATCCGGTGTGTGATATCCGGTGTGGTGATATCCGTATAGCAAAGCGGGGATGACTTCCTTACATGGAGTCATCCCCGCTTCGCGTTCTCCTGTCTGCCGTCCTTGTTTCGACTTGTTTCGACTGGGCGGTCGTATTCCGGCTGTGACTATTCGGCTGTGACTATTCGGCTGTGACTATTCGGCTGTGACTATTCGGCTGTGACTATTCGGCTGTGACTATGGCCGGGATGGCCGGGATGCGGCAGACACGGAAAATACGTCGCAATACGTCACATGGCGCCGAAACCGACGGCGTGCTTGGTCTCCGAACCGACGATAGCGTAGCCGAGCGCGTCAGCGGGGACGATGATGCGGCGTCCCTTGTCGTCGGTCAGCTCGATCGTCTTGCCGTCGGCCACCGCCTGCGCGATGGTGGCGTTGACCGAATCGGCCGATTCGTCGGTGCTGAAGGTGACGGCGCGCGCCACGTTGCGGATTCCGAACTCGATGTCCATGTGCTGCTCCTTTGTGCTGTGTTCCTGCTGTGTTCCTGATGTTATGCGTCAAGACGCGTTTGTGTCAGGTGACTGGTGACTATTGTGCCCTCAGCCACGCCCGAGCGCGACGGGAACGTGTGCGATTACGCCTTCGGCGTGGTCACCGATTCGCCGGTGTCGTCGTCCTCGTCCTCGTCGGTCACCTCGTCCGCGTTATCCGTCTCGTCTGTCGCGTCCGACTCAGCCGTTTCGGCCGGCGTCGCGGTCTCGTCGAAGTTATGCGGCTGCTCGGGTTCGGCCTCCGGGGTCACGACCGGCTCCGCATCGTTCGTATCATCCGCGGTGTTGTCCGCGGTGTCGTCGTTCTCGTCCGCATCGGCGGCCGCGGCGGAATCGTCGTCCTTCGCGGGAATCTCGGCGGAGGATCCGGCGGTCGGCTTGTCGTCGAACGTCTCGTCGTCGAACTCCAGTCCGGCCCGTGCGTCGCGCAGTGCGCGCTCCTCGCGTTCCAGCAGGGGGATGACGATCGTCGCCGTGTTGTTCGCGCGCTCGCGGTGATGTTCGTCGTGACGCTCGTCCTGCGGTGGGTCCATCAGCCGGTCGGTGCCGAATCCTCCCTGCGCCACGGCCGCGGCGACCGGGAACGAGACGGGCATGGCCTCATCCGCCTTCCCGGAGTCGGAGCCGGAGTCGGGATCGGAGTCGGAATCGGCATGCGCGCTGACATCGTGTTCATCGGTGTCAGCATCCTCATCGTCGCCGTCGATCGGTGCCAACGTGATCGTCTCGCTCGACGACGGCGCCGGCATGTCCGGGTAGGGGGAGGACGGCTGCGGCTTCGTCGAGCCGGTCGCACCGGTCGGGCCGGCTTGCCCGTCCGCCCGTGCCCCGCCCACGTGGAAGCTTGGCGGGATCGTCGCCTCCTTGGCGTCGATCGGCGCATCCATGGTGTCGTCGTTGCCGGTCGGCACCGCGATGCGTCCGGCCGCCTCGATATAGGCCGAACCGGTACGGTCCGATTCGGCCGTCGCATCGGCGCCCGGATCCCCCGGACGGACTCCCGCGGCCCTCGCCGCGGCCTGTTCGGCGGCCTTCGCCGCGGCGCGACGGCGCTCGCCGTCCTTGAGCAGCGTGCCCACGGTGATCGTCGAGGGCGGATTGTCCGCCGTATCATCCGGGTCGCCGGCACCGACCCCCGCACCCGGGGCGCGACGGGCCTTCGCGGCGGCGTTGGAGTCATCGACGGCGCGCGAGGTCACGCCCAGCTGATGCGCAAGACGATCCACCTGCGCCTTGAAGCGGATGATGCCCTGCGTGTCCGCCTTGTTCAACGCCTGAATGAACTCGCCGACCTGCTCCATCTGCACCCACAGGTTGGCACGCAGCATGATCAGGTCGTCCAGACGGTTGCCCATCATGCGCCCGTACGCCGTGAGCACCGCATTGCGATGATCCTCGTCGAGCTTGGAGAAGATCCACGCCAGATCGCGCGCAGGGTCGTTGACCTGCATGTTCTGCCAGTTGTTGATCGCCGTGATCGTCGAACCGTCGAAGCGCACATCGCCGTCCTCGAAGCCGCCGTGCACCAGGCAGGTGCGGAACGACCACAGTCCCTCCGTCTCGAGGATCCTCGACCAGCTCGAGGTGATCTCCGTTGGGACGTGGCCGGCGTGCTTGAGACGTGCGATCCATGCGACCAGCTGCGCCTTGATCTGCTCGGTCGCGTATATCGGATACCGGGCCTTGGCCAGGAACAGCGGGTTCAGACGGTGGATCGCGCCGATCGCCGTGCCCATCGACGAGCAGTCGTCGAGCGTGAGCAGATTGAGATCGCGCTCGCGACCGTCCTGATGCATGGCGATCATCACCGCCGTGGTGCCGGTCGGTCCCTTCGGATCGTCTCCCGGAACGAATGCGAGCACGCGGTCGAACGCGAAGCCCAGACCACCCGGCTCGCGCGCCTCGGCGAGCGCCTTCGCCGCCTTCACTCGCGCGGCGAGCCGCTTGCGCCCCTGTTCGTCGTCCGTGGCGTACACGTCGTACGTCTTGCCGGTCAGGTCGCGCACCTGAGCCTGGTCGATGCCGCCGATGTGCGTGGTTCCCGGGGACACGCCGGCCACGATCACGGACGGCATCGCGGCCGATGTCAGAGCCGCCAGCATCAGTTCATTACGTTCAGTCACACTCCCACAGTAATACAAGGAGGCGCGATGGCCACGCCACTTGCCACAATGAAGGGCATGGACGTGGGGCGTGAGGGATCGGGCGAGGATCTGCTCGAGGGATTGGACGAGATGCAGCTGGCCGCGGCGAAGGCGCTGGACGGCCCGGTGCGCATCATCGCGGGCGCCGGCGCGGGCAAGACGCGTACGGTCACGCGTCGCATCGCCTACGCGTGCCGCACCGGCAGGTGGGATCCGGCGCGTACGCTCGCCGTCACGTTCTCCGTCAAGGCGGCGGCGGAGATGCGCGTGCGTCTGTCCTCGCTCGGCATCGGGGATTCGGTGACTGCGGCGACGTTCCATTCCGCCGCGTTGCACCAGCTGCGCCGCGTGTGGACCGATGTGTGCGACGCCCCCTTCCCGAGACTGGTCGATGATGCGCGTGACATCGCCGCGCGTGCGATGCGTCGGGTCGATCCGGATCTGGATCAGGATGATCTGACCGTGCGCACGGTGCGTGACGAGATCAACTGGGCGAAGATCTCGCTGGTGGCGCCCGATCAGGTGGCGCGTGTCGCCGCCGTGAGCGACCGGTGCCGTCCGGCGGGGCTCGAGCCGGGCAGGTTCGCGGAGATCTACGACGCGTACGAGAAGGAGAAGACCGTACGCGGCGAGATGGATTTCGACGACATCCTGCTCATGGCCTGCCATGTGCTCGAGGATTTCGAGGAGGCCTCCGCGGCGATCCGACGTTCGGTGGGCTGGCTGACCGTAGACGAGTATCAGGACGTCTCGCCGCTGCAGCACCGGTTGATGCGCCTGTGGCTCGGTGACAACCGCAATGTGTGCGTGGTGGGGGATCCGGCGCAAACGATCTATTCGTTCGCGGGCGCGTCGAGCTACGATCTGCTCGGGTTCGCCGACGAGTTCGCGCCCCTGTCCGCCGATATCGCGCTGAACACCGATTACCGGTCCACGCCGCAGATCGTCTCGTATGCGAATCGCATCCTCGCCGCCTCGCCGGTCAGGCACGAGTATCTGAAGCTCGCCTCGGCCAGGGAGAAGGGGCGGCGCGTCGAACGCACCGTGTACGAGACCGATCAGGAGGAGGCGCGCGGCGTGACTGCGCGCATCCTGCGGCTCATGGAGCAGGGGGTGAGTCCGTCCGACTGCGCGATCCTCACGCGCATCAACGCGCAGCAGGCCGTATGCTGCGCGGCGCTGCGCCACGCGGGACTGCGGTATCGAGTCAAGCGGGACAGCGGCGGTGCGGGCGTCGCGCCGATCGCCGATCTGGATGCGGCGCAGCGCATCGCGATGGTCGAGGCGTTGCGCGAGTCGGAGGCGGCGGCATCCTCCGGCACGGCATCCTCCGGCATCGTGCGGCAGGGCGATGCGACGCCGACGACGGCCGAACAGGCCGAGCGGGCGCGCGTGTGGGTCGCGCGTCTCGGCCAGGTCACGGTCTCGACGGTCCACGCCTCGAAGGGACTCGAGTTCAAGCACGTCTTCCTCATCGGCTGCTCCGAGGGGCTGATGCCGTACGGGTCTCCGGCCCCCGGAGACGAACTGGAGGAGGAGCGCCGGCTCATGTACGTGGCCGTCACCCGCGCCGAGGATACGCTGCACCTGTCCTATGCGCGATCCAAGGACGGCATGGGGCCGCAGCAGCGTCGGCTGAGCCGCTTCCTGAGCTGACGCGTCGACGTGCTGGCCGGTCTCCGAAGGAGCCGACGGGCGGCCGCGGCACGTGTGGAATCGCCCGTCGATTTGACAACGCGCCGTGCTACTATGTGCATCGCAGTCAAGGCGATGATCCGTCATCAGCGGGGAGCCTTCGGAAGAACGGTCCAAGCGTGCGGCGTACATCACACATGCGCGTCGCGTGTCGCGGACTCAGTAGAACCGACGGGATCGGCCCGAAACAGCCGAACGCAAGCGGTCACGCGGCGCGTGCCGGGGCAGTAGCCGGTCGTGCGCATGACAAGCGAGGTGGTACCGCGGTGGCGGGCTCGACGTCGGGCAGACGTCGGATCCAAAGTCGTCCTCGTATGAAACCAACGAAGCATATACGAGGAGAACCACACGGTGAGCGACAACGTATATCCCAAGGCGAACGAGGGCGGCGAGACCGCGCACGTCGCGCCGAACCCCAGCTTCCCGCACATGGAGGAGACCGTCCTCGACTACTGGGACAAGGACGACACCTTCCAGAAGTCCGTCGAACGCAACCCCTCCGGCGACCACAGCCAGAACGAGTTCGTGTTCTTCGACGGCCCGCCGTTCGCGAACGGCCTGCCGCACTACGGCCACCTGCTCACGGGCTACGCCAAGGACGTGATCCCGCGCTACCAGACGATGAAGGGCCGCAAGGTCAACCGCGTCTTCGGCTGGGACACCCACGGCCTGCCCGCCGAGCTCGAGGCGCAGAAGGAGCTCGGCATCGACTCGGTCGACCAGATCGAGAAGATGGGCATCGACAAGTTCAACGACGCCTGCCGCGCCTCCGTGCTCAAGTACACGCATGAATGGCAGGACTACGTGCACCGTCAGGCCCGCTGGGTCGACTTCGAGCACGGTTACAAGACGCTGAACATCCCGTACATGGAGTCCGTGATGTGGGCGTTCAAGCAGCTCTACGACAAGGGTCTCGCCTACCAGGGCTACCGCGTGCTGCCGTACTGCCCGAAGGATCGCACGCCGCTGTCCGCGCACGAGCTGCGCATGGACGCCGACGTCTACCAGGACCGTCAGGACACCACCGTCTCCGTGGCCGTCAAGCTGCGCGACGAGGAGGACGCCTACGCCGTCTTCTGGACCACCACCCCGTGGACCGTGCCCACCAACTTCGCGATCGTCGTCGGCGCCGACATCGACTACGTCGAGGTCAGGCCCACCGAAGGCAAGTTCGCCGGCAAGAAGTTCTACCTCGGCAAGCCGCTGCTCGGCTCCTATGCCAAGGAGCTGGGCGAGAACTACGAGATCGTGCGCGAGCTCAAGGGCTCCGACCTCGCCGGTCGCCGCTACTACCCGGTCTTCCCGTACTTCGCCGGCGAGACCGCCGAGTCCGAGGGCCACGTGCCCGGACCGAACGGCTACACGATCTTCACCGCCGACTACGTCGACACCGTCGAAGGTACCGGCCTCGTCCACCAGGCCCCCTACGGCGAGGACGATATGAACACCCTCAACGCCAAGGGCATCAAGAGCACTGACGTGCTCGACGAGGGCTGCCGCTTCACCGCGCAGTGCCCGGACTATGAGGGCATGTTCGTCTTCGACGCCAACCTGCCGATCCTTCGCAACCTGCGCGCCGGCGACGGTCCGCTCGCCTCCATCCCCGAGGATCGCCGCGCGATCCTCTTCCAGGAGAAGAGCTACGTGCACTCCTACCCGCACTGCTGGCGCTGCGCCACGCCGCTGATCTACAAGCCGGTCAGCTCCTGGTTCGTCTCCGTCACCAAGATCAAGCCGCGCCTGCTGGAACTCAACCAGGAGATCAACTGGATCCCGGGCAACGTCAAGGACGGACAGTTCGGCAAGTGGCTCGCCAACGCGCGCGACTGGTCGATCTCCCGCAACCGCTTCTGGGGCTCGCCGATCCCGGTGTGGGTCTCCGACGATCCGAAGCACCCGCGCGTCGACGTGTACGGTTCGCTCGAGGAGCTGAAGCGCGACTTCGGCGACTACCCGCGCGACCGCGACGGCAACATCAACATGCACCGTCCGTGGATCGACAACCTGACCCGCGTCAACCCGGACGATCCGACCGGCAAGAGCCACATGCACCGCATCACGGACGTGCTTGACTGCTGGTTCGAATCCGGCTCCATGTCGTTCGCGCAGTTCCACTACCCGTTCGAGAACAAGGAGAAGTTCGAACAGCACTTCCCGGCCGACTACATCGTCGAATACATCGGCCAGACCCGCGGCTGGTTCTACCTGCTGCACGTCATGGCGACCGCCCTGTTCGACCGTCCGGCGTTCAAGAATGTGATCTGCCACGGCATCGTCCTCGGCTCCGACGGCCAGAAGATGTCCAAGCACCTGCGCAACTACCCGGACGTCAACGGCGTGTTCGACAAGTACGGCTCCGACGCGATGCGCTGGTTCCTCATGTCCTCGCCGATCCTTCGCGGCGGCAACCTGATCGTCACTGCCGAGGGCATCCGCGACACGGTCCGTCAGGTCATGCTGCCGGTGTGGAGCTCCTACTACTTCTTCACGCTGTATGCGAACGCCGCCGGGTACGACGCGCGCCAGCTGCGTCCGGAGGAGGTCGCCTCCCTGCCTCAGATGGACCGCTACCTGCTTGCCCGTACGCGTCGCCTCGTGCTCTCCGCCGAGAAGTCGCTCAACGAGTTCGCGATCTCCGACGCGTGCGATGCGGCCTC
The DNA here is from genome assembly GCF_006454495.1 of Bifidobacterium sp. UTCIF-38. Lineage (NCBI taxonomy): Bacteria > Bacillati > Actinomycetota > Actinomycetes > Bifidobacteriales > Bifidobacteriaceae > Bifidobacterium > Bifidobacterium sp. UTCIF-38. Next base: position 116,921 of record NZ_JFAL01000024.1, read on the forward strand.
CGACTTTATCGACGTGCTCACCAACTGGTACATCCGCAATAGCCGTGATCGCTTCCTCAACAAGGACGAAAGCGCGTTCAACACGCTCTACACCGTGCTCGAGGCGTTCATGCGCGTGCTGGCGCCGCTCGCTCCGATGGAGGCCGAGTCCGTGTGGCGCGGCCTGACCGGCGGCGAGTCCGTGCATCTGGCCGACTGGCCGTTCGTCGTCGACGAGAAGACCGGCGAGGACACCGAGCTGGGCCGCGTGCTCGTCGACGATCCCGCGCTGGTCGCCGCGATGGAGAAGGTGCGCGAGGTCGTCTCCGGCACCCTGTCCCTGCGCAAGGCCGCCAAGATCCGCGTGCGCCAGCCGCTGAGCAAGCTGACCGTCGTGGCCGAGGACGTGGCCGCCGTCGAACCGTACACGGACCTGCTCAAGTCCGAACTCAACGTCAAGGACCTCGAGTTCTCGACGCTGGAGGACGCCGCCTCCCGCGGTCTCAAGATCGTGCACGAGCTGCGCGTCAACGCGCGTGTGGCCGGCAAGCGTCTGCGCAAGGACGTCCAGTTCGCGATCAAGGCGTCCAAGTCCGGCGCCTGGCATGTGGACTCCGCCACCGGTGCGCCTGTCGTCGAGACCCCGAATGGCGACATCGCGCTCGAGGACGGCGAATACGAGCTCATCAACCGCGTGGAGGAGAAGGACGCCGCAGAAGAGGCCGTGTCCGTGTCCGCCGCGCTGCCGACCGGCGGCTTCGTGATCCTCGACACCGCCCTGACCTCGGAGCTCGAGGCCGAAGGCTACGCCCGCGACGCGATCCGCGTGATCCAGGACGCCCGTAAGGAGGCCGGCCTCGACGTGGCCGACCACGTCACGCTGACCCTGACCGTGCCGGCCGCCGATGCGGCCAAGGTCGAGGCCTTCCGCGACCTGATCGCCTCCGCCACCCTCGCCGCCGCCGACTTCACGGTCGTCGAAGGCGCCGAGCTCAAGGCCGAGGTGGTTAAGGGCTGAGCGGCGCGAGTGGTGTGAGCAGATCGGCTGTGCCGATACCTGACAGGCAGATACAGCTCGTTGTCAAGCCATAGTGGCTTCGCTATGCTAATGCGTAGCGAAGCCACTGGCCTATAAGCTGTGCATGTTGCCCCGCAAGCGCGGGGGTGAGCCGAGTAGGAGTTTCTGGTTACAGTAGTCCCTGCATAGGCGGGGGTGTTATTGGCGGCGTTGTATGGTAATATCTATCTACAAAAGAGTGGTGGTCAATCTGCGTGACACTCAGGCGGTGAATTTGGTCGGAGCGTTCGAACGGCCTGTTACTCCCAGCTACGTTCAGCATGCGACCGAGGCGTTGGTTCGCCGGGAGAGGGATGTGGACAAGGCGTACGGCATCACTCCGGTGCGTACGTGGGTCGTGCGTGTCGGAGACGATACCGCAGCCGCGGATGAACTGCTCGGTGAAGGGGAGAAGCCTGTCTCCCTGAGAGAACTGGTTGCAGACGTCGAACAGGTCGTGAGCGATCGACTGGCGCAGGAGTAACCATGCCGGTATTGCTGATGCGATTGGCGGCTCCCATGCAGTCCTGGGGGTCCAGCAGCCGTTTCACCAGACGCGAGACCGAGACGTGCCCGACCAAAAGCGGTGTCATCGGCATGGTCGCCGCCGCGTTGGGCATCAAACGGGACGAGTCGTTGGAACGTTTCATGGGATTGCGGTTCGGTGTGCGTATCGACCAGCCCGGTACGCTGATGTCCGATTTTCAGACGGCTCGTATGGATAACGGAGACATGCTTCCGTTGTCGCGACGCTACTACTTGCAGGATGCTGTGTTTCTGGCCGCATTGGAAAGCACGGACAGGAAGGAATTGGAGTCGTACCGACAGGCGCTGGCCGCTCCGTATTATCAGCTCTTTCTGGGGCGCCGGTCATGTCCGCCTGACGGGCCGATTCAGACATGGCTGACGGACGAAGGCCTGGAGGATTCGTTGCGTCATGCGCCGTGGCGTGCGTCGGAACGCTATCAGCGTTCGGTGCTGCGGCGTGGCGGTCTCGGGAATCCCCGAATGCTGTCTATTGTAGTTGAGCCGACGGTCGAAGAGGGAGCAGTCAACGGGTTCGTGGACGAGCTGCGCGACCAACCGGTCAGCTTCGATCCGAGACGACGCGATTGGACATTACGTCGATATATGCGTCTTGATAGTGGAATTCCGCCTCAGCCAACGGTCGATATCGATGTCGTTAACGATGGTTCATTTGAGGAACAGGAATCAGAGGAGGGGCAGAACACTGCATTCGACGATGACATGTTCTTCGAGACGGTCAGCGGTGTGGACAAGGGCGCGGATACGGAGGAGCTATGACCGAATTCAGTAGGATCATTATCGATGCCCGACATCGACGTGCCGCTTATGCGATGGCGTCGTTGGAACGGCTGCATGCCATCGTGGCTCGTTCCGTAGATCCCGAGCAAGCAGGTGCCTCGAGGGTGCTTTGGAGATTGGATGCGGGGCGTAATGGGTCGCCGAGCAGGATGTATATCGTCGCCTCGGTCACTCCGGATAAGCAGGTATTGTTCGAGGAATTGGGCGTACCTTCATCCTCCATCGCGACATGCTCATATACGGTTCAACCGCAGGGGATCCTCGGTGACGTTGGCGTCGGCGACGTTTGACGGAGTCCTCGTCGTCGATGATCCGGATCTGCTGCGTCATGCGCTCGTCGAGGGCATCGGCAGGGCAAAGGGATATGGATTCGGATTGATGACCTTGGTCCCGTTGGCAGATAATCGGCGTGGAGAGGCAGGGATGTGAACGCCGTGCCGGGCGTACGGCCGCCGTCATTGCCGTCGTTGGTTCGCGTACAGGACCGGCTAACGTTCCTGTACGCGGAACACTGCGTGGTGAATCGCGCGGACAATGCCGTGACGATTACCGATTCGCGAGGCACCGTGCATGTGCCGGCAGCCGCGTTGAGCGTGCTGATGCTCGGCCCCGGCAGCAACATCACATATGCTGCCATCTGCCTGTTGGCTGAATCACGGTCTACCTGCATATGGGTCGGAGAGCGCGGGGTCCGCTACTACTGTCATGGGGCGTCTCTCGCCCAATCGACGCGATTGCTGGAAGCACAGGCTCGGTTGGTTTCATCGGAGCGTTCGCGCGTCAAGGTGGCGCGACGCATGTACGCGATGCGTTTCCCTGATGAGAAGACCGATGGTCTTACCATGCAGCAGCTGCTGGGAAAGGAAGGTACTCGCGTCCGGCGCGCGTACGAACGTGAATCGTCGAGAACCGGAGTCTCATGGAGCGGGCGATCATACAAGGTAACGGATTTCGATGATGCCGATGAAGTGAACAAGGCGTTATCCGCTGCAAACACGGCTCTGTATGGTGTGGTCCACGCAGTGATCGTTGCTCTGGGTTGTTCTCCGGGGCTTGGTTTTGTCCACGCGCGAAACGAACGTAGTTTCGTATACGATATCGCAGACTTGTACAAGGTTGATATCACGATTCCCCTGGCATTCGATCTGGTGGCCGACCAAGTGGCAGATGTCTCCACCGCAGCCCGACGAGGTATGCGAGATCGGATGAAAGACGGGAAATTCTTGCAAAGATGCGTCAGGGATATCCGTTCATTGCTGTTGACTCCTGAGGAAGAGAAAACCGACCATCTGGAAGTGGAGGATATCACTACGCAGTTATGGGCGGGAGCTTCCGGATATCGGGAAAGTGGGCGGAATTACTCTTCGGAGCCGCAGCCGACTGGTGACGCCAGCGATGGCAATGATACAGACGTATATGACGTATATGAGGAATTCCACGAGGAGGGGGAATGGTAGTCATCGTATTGACTGTTGCCCCGCCCAAATTGCGCGGTCATTTGACCCGATGGCTGTTTGAGATCTCACCCGGCGTCTACGTGGGCAAGGTGACCGCGCGCGTCCGGTCGTTACTGTGGGAGCAGATTTTGGATAATATTGGAACAGGTCGGGCCATAATGGTCTTTCCGTCCGATAATGAACAGGGAATGGAATTCCGCACCTATGGCCAAGAATGGGAGCCAGTGGACTACGAGGGTCTGGAATTGATTATGCGACCGAACACGAGTCAGCAGCAAAGACGGAATGCAGATCGGAAGACCGGATGGAGTAAGGCGTCTCGATACCGTAGGTTTGGTCGATGATGCCGGTGCTGATATGTTGCGTTGCGCATTGATCGTTCCTTTGGAAATGACTGTACGAATCGAATTTTTCAGTAAACAAGTCGTCGTCATTTCGGCATAAAATCAGACTGTTCGCCCCGCACGCGCGGGGATGATCCGCACGCGGTCTGTGCGGGTGCGTTCGGCAGCATGTTCGCCCCGCACGCGCGGGGATGATCCGCGACGTTCCGTACAGATGGCCCGCCCCGAGATGTTCGCCCCGCACGCGCGGGGATGATCCGAGTCCGAGGTGGGTGAATGATTCGAGGGTGAAGTTCGCCCCGCACGCGCGGGGATGATCCGTCGCCCAGTGTGTCCGAGCCGTCGCCGCTGAGGTTCGCCCCGCACGCGCGGGGATGATCCGCCGTCCACGCCCACCGGCGACACGGACACGCTGTTCGCCCCGCACGCGCGGGGATGATCCGTCGTTCGTGTTCTTGGTCTTCACGTCGCCGCCGTTCGCCCCGCACGCGCGGGGATGATCCGTCCTTCAGGTACTGCACGCCCGTGGTCGCGAAGTTCGCCCCGCACGCGCGGGGATGATCCGGCTTTGGTGGACCCGAGCGTGATCAACTATGAGTTCGCCCCGCACGCGCGGGGATGATCCGGCGCGACAGGCGGACATGGAAGCCGCGTTCACGTTCGCCCCGCACGCGCGGGGATGATCCGAGCAACCCCGCCGCGACCGCCACCCTGACCGTGTTCGCCCCGCACGCGCGGGGATGATCCCGGCTCGCACATCCGCGACAAACTTGGAGATCCGTTCGCCCCGCACGCGCGGGGATGATCCGGACCTTGCGGCCGGCATGGAAACGGCGCTTCAGTTCGCCCCGCACGCGCGGGGATGATCCGAGTGCCGCGTGTTCCTTGACTTCGACCCGCTGGTTCGCCCCGCACGCGCGGGGATGATCCGTCGGTGCCCCTGCTGCGTCGCCTGCTCGGTGAGTTCGCCCCGCACGCGCGGGGATGATCCGTCGCGCAGGTTCTTGCCCACGGTGTCGGGGTCGTTCGCCCCGCACGCGCGGGGATGATCCGACGTTCGAGTTCTCCAGCGCGCAGATGACGAAGTTCGCCCCGCACGCGCGGGGATGATCCGTCGAGCCAGTAGGAGACTCCATCATCTCTCTCGTTCGCCCCGCACGCGCGGGGATGATCCGGTGGCCGTGTTCATCGAACCGCCCGACATCGAGTTCGCCCCGCACGCGCGGGGATGATCCGGTGACAGCAGCTATCTCCGTCACTCAGCAGGAGTTCGCCCCGCACGCGCGGGGATGATCCGTCGGCTCGCAGGGCCGCTGGCGACTTGGCCAGGTTCGCCCCGCACGCGCGGGGATGATCCACGGCACCGAACGGCAGGGCACCACCGCCACCCGTTCGCCCCGCACGCGCGGGGATGATCCGATCGCCGTGTTGATCGACCCGCCCGAAATCACGTTCGCCCCGCACGCGCGGGGATGATCCGGAAACAGCCGACACGATCGACGGCATGTTTCCGTTCGCCCCGCACGCGCGGGGATGATCCGTACCCGCAGGCGTTCGTCAAGATCACGCTCGGGTTCGCCCCGCACGCGCGGGGATGATCCGACGTGGCGACGACTTTCGCCTTGTCATTCGTGGTTCGCCCCGCACGCGCGGGGATGATCCGTCGCTGATTTGGTTGAAATCCCTGACCTGATTGTTCGCTCCGCACGCGCGGGGATGATCCGGCGGGGAGAAGCCGCAGGTGCACCTGCCGGAAGTTCGCTCCGCACGCGCGGGGATGATCCGGCCATACGACATCCCCCGGGGCGTCCCTCGACGTTCGCCCAGCACGCGCGGGGATGATCCGACGCTGCAGGATCGCGTCGACCTGTTCAAGGGGTTCGCCCCGCACGCGCGGGGATGATCCGCAGATGCGCTACGCCATCGCGATCCTCAACGAGTTCGCCCCGCATGCGCGGGGATGATCCGGCGACCTATTTCGCGAACGACGCTGCACGGAAGTTCGCCCCGCACGCGCGGGGATGATCCGCCATTGACCTACCTGAGTTCGCTGGACTCGGTGTTCGCCCCGCACGCGCGGGGATGATCCGCCGCCCACGTAGAACACCGGGGTGCCGTAGGAGTTCGCCCCGCACGCGCGGGGATGATCCGTCGCCGACGCTCGTCACCGCGGACGAGAAGAAGTTCGCCCCGCACGCGCGGGGATGATCCGACCTCGTCACCATCGCCAAGGCCACCGGCAACGTTCGCCCCGCACGCGCGGGGATGATCCTAATGGTGGTTCGAGGAATTCCGGGCTGGTGGTGTTCGCCCCGCACGCGCGGGGATGATCCGCTCAAAACGGATACGGCGACGGTCGCGAAGATGTTCGCCCCGCACGCGCGGGGATGATCCGGTGGGCGCCGCCCCGATGCATAAGATCCTCACGTTCGCCCCGCACGCGCGGGGATGATCCGGATGTTGGGCCGGGGGAAGTTCCTGTGATTCGGTTCGCCCCGCACGCGCGGGGATGATCCGGCGAGTTCTTGGATGACCTTGATTCAGACGAGGTTCGCCCCGCACACGCGGGGATGATCCTGACTCGCACAGGTACTTCGTGGTGACGATCGGGTTCGCCCCGCACGCGCGGGGATTGTCGGCGGGGTCATGCTGTATCGACGCCTGTATGGGATTCAGCGCGGTTGTGGCCGATTTCGTTGCTGAGTCCCGCGGATTCGGGGGACTCAGAGGGATTTATTGCGATTTTCGCGTTGAGTCCCTCGACGTCACCCATTCATGCCGATATCGGATCGGAGGCGTTCCGCCGGGGTTGCTTGAGAATGGCGGAATTCCAACGATTTCCGCTTCGTGTTCGGGGGATGGCTGTGTGGTTGGTGCCTGGGATGTGCTCATGGCGTGGGACTCAGTGTCGATTTCTGCTGTTATCGCGTTGAGTCCCGCGGATTTGGGGGACTCAAGGTGGTTTTTCGTGATTCTTGTGTTGAGTCCCGCGGTCATGCTCGTCATGCGCATGTGGGGCGACCGGAGGCGGCGGGACGGACCCGTGTTGTCGCCTCAGGATGGCGACATATCCACGTATTTGGACAGGGTGTTTTGTTTTGTTGATGGACTGAATTAGACAGGGTGCCTAGACTTGGGTTATGGAGCGTGAACATGGCAGATACGTCCAGCAAGGAGGTCGTTATGACGGACTTCAACCCGAATAGCCAGAACCCGAACGATCAGAACCAAAATCCGAATGGTGACAGCTACGGGCAGTCAGGGCAGCCCGGGCAGACTGATGGCAACGGGAACGCAAATCCGAAGCAGCCCGAATACGGTCAGTGGGCGCCGGGGCAGCAGCCCCCGCAGTATGGCCAGTACGGCCAGTATGCCGGGGCGAATGCGGGTCAGTACGCCGGCCCCGCGCAGAATCCATACGGATATGGCCAGCCGCAGGCCGGCCAAAACGGCAACCCGTACGCCAACCCGTACGTGAATCAGAACAACACCACGTATGGCAACACCGGCAATGCCGGCGGCGCCGGTAACACCGGTAATCCGTTCGTCGGTCAGACCGGCCAGAACCCGTTCGGATGGCATTCGACCGACCCGTTCAAGCTCATCGAGAGCATGCTGCCGCAGCGCACCAAGAACTGGGTGCGTACCATCTACGCGATCATCGGCGTGGCGGCGATCGTGCTCGGCATCGCACTGCTGATCTGGCCCGGCATCACCCTGCAGGTCGCGGCCGTGCTGCTCGGCATCTACTTCGTCGTCTCCGGCGTCACGCGCGTCGTGACCGCCATCGTCGAACTCGGACTGCCGGGCGGCTGGCGCATCCTCGACATCCTCGTCGGCGTGCTGCTCGCCATCGGCGGCATCGTGGTGCTGAAGAACTCGGCCCTGTCCGGGCAGACCCTCGCCGTGCTCGTCACGATGACCGTCGGACTCGGCTGGATGCTGGAGGGCTTCATGGCTCTGGTCGAATCGTGGCGATTGCCGAGCTCCGGCTGGGCCGTGCTCTACGCGGTCATCTCGATCATCGCCGGCTTCGTCGTGCTGCTTTCGCCGATCACCTCCACGATGTGGCTCGTCGTCTTCGGCGGCTGCGCGCTGGTGGTCATGGGAGTCTCCGCCATCGTGCGCGGCTTCAAGTTCGGTCGATGATCCGGATCCTGGATCACAATCGAAACGTGCGCGTGAAATCGCCCTCGTGAATGACGAGAATGACGAGGCGAGGCACTATCGTGGGAACGTATTGAGAACGAGTCTTGATAGGCTTGCCAGAAGGTAGAAAGAGTCACATGATCGAACTGAAGACCCCTCGCGAGATCGAGGAGATGAAGCCCGCCGGCCGTTTCGTCGGATCCATCCTGCGTGAGCTGAAGGAGTACACGAAGGTCGGCACCAACCTGCTCGACATCGACGAGTTCGTGCACAAGAAGATCGTCGACCGCAAGGGCGCGCAATCCTGCTACGTCGACTACGCTCCCGACTTCGGCACCGGCCCGTTCGCGCACTACATCTGCACCTCCGTCAACGACGCGGTGCTGCACGGCGTGCCCTACGACTACAACCTCAAGGACGGCGACCTCGTCTCCCTCGACCTCGCGATCAACGTCGACGGCTGGGTGGGCGATTCGGCCATCAGCTTCGTGGTCGGCAAGGACAAGGATCCCGAGGACCTGCGCCTGATCAAGTGCACCGAGGAGGCGCTCGCCGCCGGCATCGAGGCCGCTCAGCCCGGCAACCGTCTGGGTGACGTGTCCAGCACGATCGGCGACATCGCCCGCGAGTACGGCTATCCGATCAACCTCGAGTTCGGCGGCCACGGTGTCGGCCACATCATGCACGGCGATCCGCACGTGCCGAACGACGGCAAGGCCCACCACGGCTACAAGCTGCGCCCGGGTCTGGTCATCGCCATCGAACCGTGGTTCCTCAAGACCACCGATGAGATCTACCAGGATCCGAAGGACGGCTGGACCCTGCGCGCCGAGGACGGATCGCGCGGCGCCCACTCCGAGCACACGATCGCCATCACCGAAAACGGTCCGATCATCCTCACCACGCGCGACGAGTGACGTCGGTCACACCGTTTTGAGACATTGAAAGCCGGCGTGCGCCCCACCTTGTTACGATGGGCGCACGCCGGCTTTCGACGTCTCTCCGACGTTTCCACGATGCGGCTGGCTGACGCGCAAAGTCATGCACCCATGCGCACCCCAGCGTCATGTTCCCGCGTCCTCGCGTCCCGCATCGTCCCGCGTATCGACCACGAAACCCGTGGCGGTAACACAGGCGGTCTATTGTGACCGGCAACACTTGGAACAGGAATGAGGTACCCATGGGCACAGCACAGCTGAATGTGGACGACAGCAAATACACCCTGCCATTGGTGAAGGCGACCGCCGGGCCGGACGGCATCGTCGTGTCCAAGCTGCGCAACGACGGATGGGTCACGCTCGACCCGGGCTTCCTCACCACCGCGCAATGCGAATCAAAGATCACGTATATCGACGGCCAGCATTCGATCCTGCGCTACCGCGGCTATCCGATCGAGCAGCTGTGCGATCAGTCCGACTTCCTCGAAGTCGCGTGGCTGCTGCGTCACGGCGAACTGCCCAACCGGGAACAGTACGACAAGTTCGTCTCCGACATCAACCATCGCACGATGGTGGGGGAGGACTTCCGCACGTTCATGGGCTCGTTCCCGCGTACCGCGCATCCGATGAGCGCGCTCGCCTCCGCGATCAACGCGCTCGCCACCTTCTACCCGGATACGACCGACATCACCGACTCCGATCAGCTCGACGAGTCCGCGATCATCATCATGGCGAAGGTCCGCACGATCGTGTCGTACATCTTCCGCCGCCGCCGCGACGAGCCGATGCTCTACCCCGATTACGCGCGCGGCTACGTCGACGACTTCCTGCGCATGTGCTTCGCGGTTCCCTACGAGCCGTTCGAATCCGACCCGCTGTACGTGCATGCGCTCGGCCGTCTGCTCATCATCCACGCCGATCACGAGCAGAACTGCTCCACCTCCGTGGTGCGCATCGCGGGCAGTGCGCACGCGAACCTGTATTCGGCGGTCGCCGCCGGCGTCAACGCCCTGTCCGGCCCGCTGCATGGAGGCGCGAACGAGGCCGTGCTGCGTCAGCTCAAGGCGATCCGCGACTCCGGCAAGTCGGTGCGCGAGTTTGTCGATGAGGCCAAGGCCAACGGACAGCGCATCTCCGGACTCGGCCACCGCGTGTACAAGTCGTACGATCCGCGTGCGGCCATCGCCAAGCAGTATCTGGAGAAGATCATGGAGCGCGAGGACACGTCGAAGCTGCCGGCCGACGAGCGTGCGCTGTTCGCCGTGGCCACCGAGCTCGAGGAGATCGCCCTGAGCGACGAGTACTTCGTCTCGCGTCACCTCTACCCGAACGTCGATTTCTACACGGGACTCATCTACCGTGCGATCGGCTTCGACCCGGCCATGTTCACCACGCTGTTCGCACTGGGGCGCATCCCCGGATGGATCGCCCAGTACCGCGAGATGCTCGCCGATCCGAACACCAAGATCGGCCGCCCGAGGCAGGTCTACACCGGTGCGACCGAACGCGACTACGTGCCGATGGACGAGCGCTGACCGGCTCCCCTGACAAGGGGAGCCGGGGGAACCGGCGGCGGGGCTGACTAGTTCTTGTGCAGCTTCTCGTTCAGCTCGATGCCGGTCTTGCGGTAACGCGCCTCGATGCGGCCCGACACCGAGTTGCGGATGAACAGGATGTTGTCCTTGCCGGACAGGTCCGCGCCCTTGACGACCTCGAGCGGCTCGCCCGCGGCGGCCTTGGCCTTGTCCCAGATCGTGACCTTCGTGCCGGCGGTGATGTACAGGCCCGCCTCGACGACGCAGTTGTCGCCCAGCGAGATGCCGATGCCCGCGTTCGCGCCGAGCAGCGAATGCTCGCCGATGGAGTTGCGCAGCTTGCCGCCGCCGGAGAGCGTGCCCATGATCGAGGCACCGCCGCCGATGTCGGAACCGTTGCCGACGACCACGCCCTGCGAGACGCGTCCCTCGACCATCGAGACGCCGAGCGTGCCGGCGTTGAAGTTCACGAAGCCGGCGTGCATGACCGTCGTGCCCTCGGACAGGTGGGCGCCGAGACGGACGCGATCGGTGTCGCCGATGCGCACGCCGGTGGGGACGACGTAGTCGATCATGCGCGGGAACTTGTCCACGCCGAACACGTTCACCGTGGCGGCCGGCGCCACGGCGGGCAGGCCGGCGTTCGCGGCGAACGACTGCGCGGCGGCGGTGGCGGCGGCTTCGACGTCGGCCTTGCGCAGCGAGAAGTCGGGGACGGCGAACGGTCCGTAGTTGGTCCACACCACGTTGGCGAGCTGTGCGAAGATGCCGTCCAGATTGAGGGTGTTCGGCTTGGCCAGACGCATGCTCAGCAGGTGCAGCTTCAGATACGCGTCCTCGGCGTTGGCGATCGGCTCGTCGAGGGAGGTCACGGTGAAGACCGGCACTCGACGAACGCCTCGGGCGTCGGGCTCGTCATGCACGAGCACGCCGAAATCATGATTCGGCCGATCGGCCTCGGCCGGGGCGGCCCCCACAGCGAGAGTCGGATACCACACGTCAAGGGTGTTGCCCGCCGCGTCGATGCTGGCCAGACCCCAGCCGTAGGCGGTGCGTTCTTCTGCCATTGTTGCTCCTTTACTGTTCAGCGGAATCGCCATGTGCTCCCACATTACCGCTTCCGCCGTCGGCGCACAGACGCGAGTCCAATGACCAAGCGGTACGGTACAATCCGTCCACGTGAGTGACTTTCAGCAGGATGAACGCGATGGGCGTGAGCGCCGCCGCCGCACGATGGTGCGCGCGGTGTGCATCGTCATCGCCGCGTGCATGCTGCTGTCCTTGGTGATCCCCGCCATCTACGCGGGACTTTGACGTATGGTCACGCGCATCCCCGCGTGACGTTCCGTCCCGTGCGGCCGGCCCTCGGCGGTGCCCGGACGGATGAGACGGAACGACGGACCGACCGGCGACGATGCGCGCGGCCCACACCATCGGACGATCATCAGGCAATCATCAGGAAATTCCATCAAGGCAATTCATAGGTAAGACACGTAAGGTACAGAAACGATGGCAGAATTCGACTATTCGCAGGCGATCGCCGATGTGCGATCCAAATACGATTCCATCGCCAAGGCGCTGGACGTCGACCGTATCAAGGCGGACATCAAGGAACTCGAGCAGCAGGCGGCCGCGCCGGGCCTGTGGGACGATCCGGAGAACGCGCAGAAGGTGACGAGCCGTCTGTCCGCCGCCGAGTCGCAGCTCAAGAAGCTCCAGTCCGCGGGTTCGCGCATCGACGACGTGGAGACGCTCGTCGAGCTCGGCCGCGAGGAGGAGGATCAGGACTCCCTCGACGACGCGCAGAGCGAGCTCAAGTCCATCGCCGAGGATCTCGACGCGATGGAGATCCAGACGCTGCTCGACGGCGAATACGACGAGCGCTCCGCGGTCGTCACGATCCGTTCCGGCGCCGGCGGCGTCGATGCGGCCGACTTCGCACAGATGCTGCTGCGCATGTACCTGCGCTACTGCGAGCGCATGGGCTTCAAGGCCAAGGTCATGGACACCTCCTATGCGGAGGAGGCGGGCATCAAGTCCGCCACCTTCCAGGTGGATGCGCCCTACGCCTACGGTCGTCTGTCGGTCGAGGGCGGCACGCACCGTCTGGTGCGCATCTCCCCGTTCGACAATCAGGGCCGCCGTCAGACGAGCTTCGCCGCCGTCGAGGTGGTGCCGCTCGTCGAGGCCACCGATCACATCGACATTCCGGACACCGATATCCGCGTCGACACGTACTGCTCCTCCGGCCCCGGCGGTCAGGGCGTGAACACGACCTACTCGGCCGTGCGCATCACCCACCTTCCCACCGGCCTCGTCGTGACGATGCAGGACGAACGCTCCCAGATCCAGAACCGCGCCGCCGCCATGGCCGTGCTGCAGTCCCGACTGCTCGTGCTGCGCCATGAGGAGGAGGCCAAGAAGAAGAAGGAGCTCGCCGGCGACATCAAGGCCAGCTGGGGCGATCAGATGCGTTCCTACGTGCTGCATCCGTACCAGATGGTCAAGGATCTGCGCACCGGCTATGAGACGTCGCAGACCCAGGCGGTGTTCGACGGCGATCTCGACGGTTTCATCCAGGCCGGCATCCGCTGGCGTCACGAGGAGCGTCGTGCCGCCAAGGAAGAAGCCGGAGAGTAATACGTAGATATACGTACATAAGGTACGGTAGGGGGATCATGGCACTCATCTCGCTCAGGCATGTCAGCAAGGTCTATCCGAAGGGCACCAGACCGGCGTTGCATGACATCAACCTTGACATCGACCGCGGGGACTTCGTGTTCCTTGTGGGGGCTTCGGGTTCCGGCAAGACCACGTTGCTGAGTCTGCTGCTGCGCGAGGAGGAGGCCACGGACGGCGAGATCCGCGTCGCGGGCAATGACCTGCGGCGCATCTCGAACCGTCAGGTCCCGCAGTACCGGCGCACGATCGGCTTCGTGTTCCAGGACTACAAGCTGCTCAACAACAAGACCGTCTGGCAGAACGTCGCGTTCGCCCTCGAGGTGATCGGCACGCGTCGTTCGGCCATCAAGTCGCTGGTGCCGAAGGTGCTGGAGACCGTGGGATTGACCGGCAAGGAGCGCAGCTATCCGCATGAGCTGTCCGGCGGCGAGCAGCAGCGTGTGGCGATCGCCCGCGCCTATGTGAACCATCCCCAGATCCTGCTCGCCGACGAGCCCACCGGCAATCTCGATCCGACCACGTCGCTCGGCATCATGGAGGTGCTGGACGCGATCAACCGCACCGGTACCACGGTCGTCATGGCCACGCACAACGAGGAGATCGTCAATTCGATGCGCAAGCGCGTCGTCGAACTGCACAGCGGCTCCATCGTGCGTGACGAGGAGCACGGCTCCTATGATTCCGCCATGTACTTCCCCGACGCCGAGGTCACGTCCAAGGCGCATCAGGCCCTGGGATCCGGCACCGGCTCCACCGTCATGACGTCGGGGGCGGGTGACTCCGATCTGCGGTTCCGCCCCCAGAACGGAGTCGAGGCGGAGGTCACGCAGGCCATCGCCATCGAGGCCGGAACGATCGCCTCCGGTGCGATGAACGGTGACGAGGGTATCGCGCGTCTCGCCCAATCCGTGCATTCCGGGCGTACCGGACGCTACGGCGAGGCGTTCGCGCCCCTTGAGACCACATTGACTTGGGGCAAGGGACTGAAGCTCGACGAGGTGGAGCGTCTCGCCAGAAGCGGCGAGCCCTCCGCCACTGATGAGTCCGTTGATGAGTCCGTTGATGAGTCCGCAACTCCTGAAAATGGCTTGCTGGCCCCGCCGGCGCCACCGGCGCCGCCGAGTATCGCCTCCGCCACACAGGATGCCCGCCAAACGGATGCCGATGATGCGCAAACGACCGTTTCCACTGCGCAAGTGGAGGAGACGGCCGTTCAGGAGCACGCCGAAACCCCCGAAAACGGTGAAAGCGATGCCGACTCCGAGACAACCGGCGGCGATGCAGCGAGCGAGCAGAACGAGAACGAGGAGGAACAGCAGTGAGGGCGCGATTCATCCTGTCGGAAACGTGGACGAGCTTGAGGCGAAACGTGCCGATGATCATCTCGGTGATGCTCGTCACGTTCATCTCCTTCGTGTTCATCGGCGCATCCGCCCTGATGCAGGCGCAGGTAACCCGTGCGAAGGGCGAATGGTACAACAAGATCGAGGTCGTCGTCTGGCTGTGCCCTGACGGTACCAGCCAGGCCGCCACCTGCGCCGCCGGCAAGGCGCCGACCAAGCAGGAGATCGTCCAGCTCGAGGAATTCATCCAGGACGAGCTGACCGACAACGTCTCCAAGATCACCTACGTGAGCCGCGAGGACTTCTATAAGAACACGTTCCTCAAGCAGTATCCGAACGGCGAATATCAGGGACGCACCCTGACCGCCGCCGACATGCAGGACTCGCTGCAGCTGAAGCTCAAGGATCCCACCAAGTACAAGATGGTCTCCGAGGTACTGTCCGGCAAGACCGGTGTGGAGGACGTCGTCGACCAGAAACAGATCTTCGATCCCGTCTTCGCCGTGCTCAACCGCGCCACCGCCGTCACCGTCGCGCTCGCCGTGGTGATGGTCGTCGTCGCGATCCTCCTGACCGGCACCACGATCCGCATGTCCGCGGCCTCGCGCAAGAACGAGACCGAGATCATGCGACTTGTCGGCGCATCGAACTGGACGATCCGACTGCCGTTCATCCTCGAGGGAGTGGTCGCCTCGCTCATCGGTTCGCTGCTCGCGTGCGGCACCCTCGCCGGCATCGTGCAGGTGTTCATCACCGACGGTCTGTCCGGGTCCGTCAGCTGGATGCCGTTCGTCACGCAGTCCACGGTGTGGATGATAGCCCCGGCTCTGGTGGCAGGTGCCGTGCTGCTGTCGATCATCGCCTCCGCGGTCTCGCTGCGTCGTTATCTCAAGGCGTGATCGACGGGCGGTTCCGCTCCCAGCCGAAGCGTGCGACTCGCGCGCCCAGCAATCTTCGTTACAATGACCACCAGCGTGTATGACGCGTGTATGTGAAGGAAGGACGATCAGGTGATGAATCGCTCGAAACGATACTGGAACGCAGGATTCGGTCTCATGGTGTCGGTGGCGATGATGGCCATCTGCGGTCTGGCGACGATCGTCCCCGCACCGCCGCAGGCCGAGGCGGTGTCCGTGTCCGAATACCAGCAGAAAGTCGCCAACCGCAACAATCTCAAGGCGAAGCTCGCCGGTGTGGACAAGGCGCTGGCCGATAAGATCATCGAATTGGACAATCTGGCCAACGTGCAGATCCCGGCCGCGCAGAAGGCCACCGAGGCGGCGCAGCAGAAGGCCGAGCAGGCCAAGGGCCTGGCCGACGCCACGGCCGAGCGTCTCAAGGCGGCGCAGCAGGACAAGGCCGACCTCGAGAAGAAGATCGAGCAGACCGGCATCGAGTACGACGACGCGAAGGAATCCGTCGCCGCGATGGCGCGCGGCAGCTTCCACGGTTCGGACGTGTCCACGATGATGGAGGTCGTCACGGACGCCAAGTCCACCGACGACTTCGTCTCGCAGATGCAGTCCGACGCCGCGGCCGCGCGATCCGCCGCGAACGCCGCGAACTCGGCGGCGACCACGCTCAACACCTCGATGAACCGCAAGCAGCGTCTCGCCGCCATCGAGAAGCAGATCACGCAGCTCAAGAACCAGGCCGACCAGCAGGCCGCCAGCGCGCAGAAGGCCGCCGAGGACGCCAGCGCCAAGGAGGCGTCGCTGGAGAAGCTGCAGGACGAAAGCGCCGCGCAGCGCGCCGAGCTCGAAGCCCAGAAGAGCAGCCTGAAGACCCAGGAGGCCAAGGAGGCCGCCGACATCCTGCTCATCGAGGCCGAGCTGGCCAGCTACAAGCCGTCAAGCGGATCGACCAACTACACGCCGGGCAGCACCTCGCAGCAGAACACGCCTTCGGGCGGTTCGTCCTCCGGCAACGGCGGCGGTACCTCCGGCAATTCCGGCAACTCCGGCAATTCGGGTAACTCCGGCAATTCGGGTAACTCCGGTAACTCCGGCACGACCAGCAAGCCCTCGACCCCGTCCGGCGGTTCCTCCGGAGCCAACGGCATGAACTACGCCGTGCCCGGCAACTGCCCCGAGGGATCCTCGTACTGCTACGGCCACAACACCGGCAACACCGTGGGCGGCTCCGCCTACCCGGCGCGCCAGTGCACGTTGTGGGCGTACATCCGCCGCTCCCAGCTCAACCTCCCCGTCGGCTCGTACATGGGCAACGGCGCCGAGTGGGGCACCAAGGGTCGTGCGCTCGGCTACTACGTGAACAACACGCCGCACTACGGCGCCGCGATGGTCTTCCGCGCCGGCCAGAAGGTCTCCACCTGGTACGCCAACCGCCTGTACGGCCATGTTGCCATCGTCGAACGCGTCAACTCCGACGGCTCCCTGCTGATCTCCGAAGGCGGCACCGGCTTCGCGTCCTTCCCGAACTGGGAGACCGTCTGGCCGAACGGCAACGAGTTCGTCCACTACTGATTGACTGATTGAAAGGAAATCGCCTCCATGGCGAAGGAACAGGGAACGAAGCTCATCGTCCAGAACAAGAAGGCGCGTCATGACTACGCCATCGAGGACAAGTACGAGGCGGGTCTCGTACTGACCGGCACCGAGGTCAAGTCACTGCGCGAGGGACGCGCATCCCTCGCCGAGTCGTTCATCTCGATCGACCGCCGCAACGAGATCTGGCTCGAGAACGCCAACATCCCCGAATATCTGAACGGCACGTGGAACAACCACGCCCCCAAGCGCAAGCGCAAGCTGCTGCTGCACGAGCGTGAGATCCTCAAGCTCGCCCGTCAGTCCGAAGCCAAGGGCTACACGATCATCCCGTTGAGCCTCTATTTCAAGGACGGCCGGGTCAAGGCCGAAATCGCCCTGGCCCGAGGCAAGCGCGAATTCGACAAGCGTCAGACCCTGCGTGAGGAGCAGGACAAGCGCGAGGCCCTGCGAGCCATGCGCTACGCCAACAAGCGCTCAGTTCGCTAGCCGAGGGTATCTCGTCGACGCCACGTCCTCGTTTCATTGGTCCAATTGGATTTGTTTGATTCGGAGGGAGAGGTGCGATATGCGGTTCCCGACCGTAGGCTTGGCCGAACGGCCTTGAGTGTGTCGGGGACCGTATATCGCATCTCTCCCGGAGCCGACCTTAGCCAAACCCGTCTCACGTAATGAACTGTATCCGTGAGATTTACGCTTTCGTAGCATAGGAAACCTACTCTCGCGAATCAGTCGGGAAACATACCCGCCCGATCGACATTTCTGAGAGAGGAAATCCAATGTCCGTAAGCATGGGAATCAAGGGACTCAAGTCCGTAACCGCCGCCGTCCTGTCCGCCGCGATGCTGTTCGCGGCCGCCGCATGCGGCACCACCGATTCATCCGACACCGCCTCGTCATCCGGTGACGCATCCGGTTCGTCCTCCAGCTCCAGCACGAAGGGCTTCGACACGAGCTCGATCAAGAAGGACGACGAGATCGCGGCGCTCCTGCCCGAATCCGTCACCAAGGACGGCACGCTCGTCGTCGGCACTGACACCTCGTACGCTCCGGCCGAGTTCCTGGCCGAGGACGGCAAGACCCCGGTCGGCTTCGACGTCGACCTGTCCAAGGCGCTGGCCGCGATCTTCGGCCTCAAGGAGGAGACGGTCACCTCCACGTTCGATTCGATCATCCCGTCGGTCGGATCCAAGTACGATGTCGGCATCTCCTCGTTCACCGTGACCAAGGAGCGTCTCGAGGCGGTCGACTTCGTCACCTACTTCAAGGCCGGCTCCACGTTCGTCGTGCAGAAGGGCAACCCGAACAAGGTCGACTCCTCCGACCTGTGCGGCAAGAAGGTCGCCGTGCAGACCGGCACCACGCAGGAGGAGGAAGTCAACAAGGACAACGAGCAGTGCAAGGCCGACGGCAAGAGCGAGATCGAGATCCAGTCCTCGAAGCTGCAGACCGATGTGACCACCGCCGTCGCGTCCGGCAAGGCCGATGTGTTCTATGCCGACTCCCCGGTCGCGGGCTACGCGATCACGCAGACCGGTGACACGCTTGAGGCGCTCGGCGAGGACGTCGGCGTGACCCCGGAGGCCGTGGCCATCAAGAAGGGTGATTCTCAGACCGCCGAGGCCGTGCAGAAGGCCATCCAGAAGCTGATGGATGACGGCACGTACAAGAAGATCCTCGACACGTGGGGCGTCTCCTCCGGCGCGATCGACAAGCCGGAGATCAACCCGACCGTTGAATGACGGACGAATCGTCGATAACGCGGAGGTAACACGCATGTGTATACAGTGGCGTGTATATTCATTGCATTCACTGCGTGATCACGTGACCGTGTGATCGCACGGTCATCCGGTTGCGCGTCGTGCATTGCGGCGCGCAACCGTCGTTCGGAAGAAGAAAGAAGATTCATCCCATGGCATTCAAGGGACTCAAGACCATCACGGCCGCCACGCTGGGTGTGGCGATGCTGATCTCCGTCGCCGCCTGCGGTACCACCGACGAGACGACGGGTTCGTCGTCTGACTCCGGCTCGTCCGACAGCGCCACCATCTCCAGCTACGACGTCAGCGACGTCAAGAAGGACGATACGATCGCCTCGCTGCTGCCGGAATCCGTCACCAAGGACGGCAAGCTGACGATCGGCACCAACCCGTCGTACGCTCCGGCCGAGTTCCTCGACACCGACGGCAAGACGCAGATCGGCTACGACATGGATCTCGCCCGCGCGATGGGCAACATCTTCGGCCTCGAGACCGAGATCGTCTCCTCGAACTTCGACACGATCATCCCGGCCGTCGGCTCCAAGTACGATCTCGGCATCGCGGCGTTCACCATCACGCCGGAGCGTATGGATTCGGTCGACTTCGTCTCCTACTTCACCTCCGGCATGGCCTACGCGGTCAAGAAGGGCAACCCCGAGAAGATCGACGAGAACGACCTGTGCGGCAAGAAGGTCGCCGTCGAGACCGGCACCGTCGAGGAGGAGGCCATCGCCGAAACCGCCAAGCAGTGCAAGGCCGACGGCAAGAAGGACATCGAGGTGCAGTCCTCCAAGCAGCAGACCGACGCTACCACCGCGGTCGTGACCGGCAAGGCCGACGTCTTCTTCGCCGATTCCCCGGTGGTCGGCTATGCGATCGCCCAGACCGGCGGCGAGCTCGAGCAGCTCGGCAAGGACTTCGACTCCGTGCCGAACGCCGTGGCCATCAAGAAGGGTGATTCCAAGACCGTCGAGGCCGTGCAGAAGGCGATGCAGAAGTTGATGGACGACGGCACGTACGGCAAGATCCTCAAGCACTGGGGCGTCGAGTCCGGCGGTCTCGATAAGGCCGAGGTCAACCCGAACGTCGAGGGCTGAGCCGGCAGAGCGTAATCACGTAAAAATCACCGGTCCCGGGGCGGAAAGCAGCAATGCAATGCCCCCGGGACCTCAATCATCGCAACACAAGGAACCGAGAGGAAGCCGATACATGGCGAAGAAGGAAACCGACGGCGAGGGACTGGACATCCCCAACCGCATCAAGGCGCTGCCGGTCAAGCGCACCGGCCCGATCGTGGCCGGCGTCATCGTGGCGCTGCTGGCTGCGATGCTCATTCAGGGGCTTGTCACCAATCCGCGCCTCGACTGGCCCACCGTATGGAAGTACCTGTTCAACGAGAACGTGCTCGAGGGCATCGCCTACACGCTGATCCTCACCGCGATCTCGATGATCGTGGCGATCATCCTGTCGGTGATCCTCGCGATCATGCGCAAGTCGATCAACCCGGTGCTCAGGGGCGTCAGCTGGTTCTTCATCTGGTTCTTCCGCGGCACCCCTGTGTACACGCAGCTCGTGTTCTGGGGTCTGTTCGCCGTGCTCATCCCGAAGCTGAGCCTCGGCATCCCGTTCACCTCGGTCGAGTTCTGGAGTATCGACTCGGAGACCGTCATCACCGCGTTCAACGCCGCGTGGATCGGACTGGCCTTGAACGAGGCCGCGTACCTGTCCGAGATCGTGCGCGCCGGTCTCGAGGCCGTGGACCCCGGCCAGACCGAGGCCGCCAAGGCGCTCGGCATGAAGCGCTCGCTCATCATGCGCCGCATCATCCTGCCGCAGGCCATGCGCATCATCATCCCGCCGACCGGCAACGAGACGATCGGCATGCTCAAGACCACGTCGCTGGTTCTCGCCGTGCCGTTCACGCTGGAACTCCAGTTCGCGACCAACGCGATCGCGAACCGCATCTACAAGCCGATCCCGCTGCTCATCGTGGCCTGCATATGGTATCTGCTGATCACATCCATCCTCATGGTCATTCAGTCGCGTCTCGAGAAGCATTTCGGCAAGGGCTTCGACGCGCGTCCGATCGGCTCGCGCGGCAAGCAGCCGCCACTGCCGGGCAAGACCGAGGGCGAGCCGAAGGACAAGGTCGACAAGCTCAACGACGCCACGTTCAGCGGATTGACGGCTTGAAGCGAGGGGAGACGAACATCATGACTGAAACCGCAACCACCGCCGCTCCGGCAACCGCCGCCCACGTCCCGGCCGTCAAGGCCGTCGGCGTGCACAAGGCGTTCGGCTCGCTCCACGTGCTCAAGGGCATCGACCTGACCGTCGAACCCGGCACCGTGACCGTGATCCTCGGACCCTCCGGCTCCGGCAAGTCCACGTTCCTGCGGCTCATCAACCAGCTCGAGACCTTGACGGGCGGCTCGATCGAGGTCGACGGCGAGCTCATCGGCTACAAGCACGTCACCAAGAACGGTCAGGACATGCTCCAGACCCTGAACGAGAAGGAGATCGCCGCGCAGCGCTCCAAGCTCGGCATGGTCTTCCAGCGTTTCAACCTGTTCCCGCACATGACCGCGATCGAGAACGTCATGGAGGCCCCGGTCCACGTCAAGGGCATGAAGAAGGCCGAGGCGCGCGAGCTGGCCGTCGCCGAGCTCAACCGCGTCGGCCTCGGCGAGCGCCTCGACTATTATCCGGCCGAGCTTTCCGGCGGACAGCAGCAGCGCGTCGCCATCGCCCGAGCGCTTGCGATGAAGCCGGAGATCATGCTCTTCGACGAGCCGACCTCCGCGCTCGACCCCGAGCTTGTCGGTGAGGTCCTGAACGTGATGCTCTCGCTCGCCAAGGAGGGGATGACGATGATCGTCGTCACGCACGAGATCGGATTCGCCCGCGAGGTCGCCGATCAGGTCGTCTTCATGGACGGCGGCGTCGTGGTCGAACACGGCACGTCCGACATCATCGACCATCCCACCGAGCCGCGCTTCAAGGACTTCCTGCAGCACGTGCTGTGATTGCGGTGTCGGTCGATGTGCGCGATGCGCGCAGACCATGTGCCAAAAGCGTATCCGTAACCCGCGCCACGAGGGCGTGTAGTAGTCTGGGAAGCCATGTGTGGAATCGTTGGATATGCAGGACAGATTGATACCGCGTGCGGCAAGCCTCTGGAGGTGTGTCTTCAGGGCCTGAAGCGACTCGAATACCGCGGCTATGATTCGGCCGGCGTGGCGCTGACCGCGCCCGGCATGGATCATGTCGAGGTGCGCAAGAAGGCAGGCCGCCTCGCGAACCTCATCGAGGACATTGAACGTAAGCCGATGCCGCTGGCCACGGTCGGCATCGGCCACACGCGCTGGGCCACCAACGGTGTGCCGAGCGACGTCAACGCCCACCCGCACACCAGCCAGGACGGCAAGGTCGCGATCATCCACAACGGCATCATCGAGAACGCCTCCCGGCTGCGCCTCGATCTCCAAGCGGAGGGCTATCACTTCACGTCCGCCACGGACACCGAGGTCGCCGCCAAGCTGCTCGGCAAGATCGTCGACACCATCATCCACGAGGAGGGCAGGCCCGACCTGTTCAAGGCGATGCGGCGTCTGGCCCGCATGCTCAAGGGCGCGTTCACGATCCTCGCCACCGACTGCCGCCAGCCGGACATCGTCGTCGGTGCGCGCCACGATTCGCCGCTCGTCGTCGGCCTTGGCGAGGGCGAGAACTTCCTCGGCTCCGATGTCGCCGCATTCGTCGCATACACGAAGCGTGCGATGGAGATCGACCAGGATCAGGCCGTGTGCGTCTCCGCCGACAAGGTGATCGTCACCGACTTCGACGGTAACGTCGTCGAGAACCCGAAGACCTACACCGTCGACTGGGACGCCTCCGCGGCCGAGAAGGGCGGCTGGGACTCGTTCATGGACAAGGAGATCCACGAGGATCCCGCCGCCGTGCAGCGCACGCTGCTTGGTCGTTTCGACAAGAACGGCGATGTCGCCCTCGATGAGGTGCGCATCGACGAGCATGATTTCAAGGTGATCGACAAGATCATCGTCATCGCCTGCGGAACCGCCGCCTACGCGGGCATGGTCGCCAAGTACGCGATCGAGCACTGGGTGCGCATACCCGTCGAGGTTGAGCTGGCGCATGAATTCCGCTACCGCGATCCGATCCTCACGCCCCGTACGCTCGTCGTCGCGATCTCGCAGTCCGGCGAGACGATGGACACGCTGATGGCCCTGCGCCACGCGCGCGAACAGGGATCCAAGGTGCTTGCGATCTGCAACACGCAGGGTGCCTCCATCCCGCGCGAATCCGACGCGGTGCTCTACACGCACGCCGGCCCCGAGGTCGCCGTCGCCTCGACCAAGGCGTTCGTCGCGCAGATCACCGCCGCCTACCTGCTCGGCCTGTATCTGGCGCAGGTCAAGGGCGCCATGTTCCGCGATGAGATCCGCCACATCCTCGACTCGCTCAAGGACATGCCACGCAAGATCCAGTGGGTGCTCGACACGCAGACCAAGACCATCCACAAGGCCGCCGAACGCATGCTGAACGCGCAGTCGTTCCTCTTCCTCGGCCGTCACGTCGGCTACCCGGTCGCCCTCGAAGGCGCTCTGAAGCTCAAGGAGATCGCCTACACGTTCACCGAGGGCTTCGCCGCCGGCGAACTCAAGCACGGACCGATCGCCCTGGTCGACGAGGGTGAGCCGGTCGTGTTCATCGTGCCGCCGGAACGCGGACGCGACGTCCTGCACGCCAAGGTGCTCTCCGGCATCGAGGAGGTCAAGGCGCGCGGCGCGTTCATCATCGCCGTCGCCGAAAAGGGCGACAAGGACGTCGAACGGTACGCGGACGTCGTCTTCTGGCGTCCGGCGTGTCCGACGCTGATGAGCCCGCTCGTCGACGTGGTCCCGCTGCAGCTGTTCGCGATGGACATGGCCAAACTCAAGGGCTACGACGTCGACAAGCCGCGCAACCTCGCCAAGTCCGTCACCGTAGAGTAGCGTGGCCGGAATGGAATGCCCGTCATATCCTTTTCCCGACACACTCAAGGCCGTTCGGCCAAGCCTACGGTCGGGAAAAGGATATGACGGGCATTCCTTACGTATAGTGCACAACGAAACGGAGGGGACGGCCGGGATCCGCGGTATCTGACCGTAAGGACTTGGCCAGAGCGGCCCGGAGCGTGTCGGGTATCGCGGATCCCGGCCGTCCCCGGTCACCGCTGGAATTGCTACGGAAAGTGACACTATGCGCCACCGATTTGTAAAACAGGAGCCGGATATTCCGTTCGAACTGCCGGTGGTGTATGAGGACGCGGGGATCATCGTCGTCGACAAGCCTCATTTTCTGGCGACGACCCCGCGCGGTATGTGGTACCGCCAGACGGCGCTGATGCGCCTGCGTGAGATGTACGGGGACGATGCGATCGTCCCCGCGCATCGCTTAGACAGGCTTACGGCCGGCATCGTCGTGTTCGTACGCGATCCGGCGCTGCGAGGGGCGTATCAGATGCTGTTCCAGGAGCGCCGCACCTCCAAGATGTACGAGTGTCTGGCGCCGTGCACACCGATCGTGAGACCCCGATACGGCACGATCGAACGACTGGAGACGCCGCGCGTATTCCCGCTGCGGCGACGGTCGCGCATCGTCAAGCGGCGCGGCGTGCTGCAGGCGTATGAGGAGCCGGGTGAAGTCAACGCCGAAACGGTGATCGAGCTCGGAGCCGGTGCCAAGGTTGAGATGGGCGTCAATGGGATGGTGCTCGATGGGACGACACCGACTTGGGGGAGCGGCGTTCGTGCCTACACGCTGCATCCGCGCACCGGTAAGACGCATCAGCTGCGTGTGCATATGAACTCGCTCGGCCTGCCGATTCGCGGCGACGACTTCTATCCACGCGTCGAACAGCGCGCATACGACGATTTCTCGCAACCGCTCGAATTGGTCGCGCGGCGTCTGTCGTTCATTGATCCGGTCAGCGGCGAGCCGCGCGAGTTCGTCTCCCGTGTGCCGCTCGGCTGAACCTCCGCCCGTTCCTACTCGTTCAAGTCGCGCACCGAACCGCGTTCGACGAACTCCGCGGGGATGACGGTCTTGGTACCGACCGGCACCTTCTCGCCCTCGCATTGGCGGCGGATCATCGAGAAGGCGGTGGCGCCGATCTCATCGAACTTCATGCGCATCGTCGTCAGATCAAGACGCGGAACCATGTTGACGAGCGAATCGTCGACGCCGACCACGCTCACATCCTCCGGCACCCGTCTGCCCGCGGCCTTGAGCCCCTGGATCGCGCCGTATGCCATCTGGTCGTTCGCCGCGTAGATGGCGGTGCAATCCGGATTGTGTGCGAGGGCCATGCCGGCCTGATATCCGGAGTCCGCATCCCAATTGCCGATGTACATGTCCGGTACGGGGGCGCCGAGCTGCTCCAACGCCTCGCGCCATCCGCGCGCGCGGCTTTCCGCGGCTCGTGATGACGCGGGGCCTGCGATGTGATATACGGTGCGATGTCCTTTGCTCATCAGGTAGTCGACAATGGCGGTCGAACAGCCGTACTGGTCGGCGTCCACGGTGGGGCAGTGGTCGGCCGCGCCCTCGGTGACGAGCACGACCGGCAGATCCTTCGGCGGCTGGTATCCGGCGAATCCGGCGATGCGCTCCTCGAGCAGGACGATGACGCCGTCGACCGGTTGCTGCTTCATGCGGTCGACCGCCGTGCTCAACGTGCGCTCGCCGCTGGTGGGGATGAGCTGGACCGTGATCGAATAACTGTCGGCGATCGCGGCGTTGAGGATGCCGTTGAGGATTCGCGAGTTGCCGAAGGTGGTCATGTTGAACAGGACGACGCCGATATTGCGGAAGCTGCCGTGCTTCAACGCACGGGCGGCGTAGTTGGGGCGATAACCGAGACGTTCCATCGCGGCTTCGACGCGCTGGCGCGTGTCGGGTCGTACGGCGTCGCTGCCGTTGGCCACGCGGGACACCGTCTGCGGCGAGACGCCGGCTTCCTTGGCGACGTCCTGCATCGATACCTGAATGCTGCGTGGCATGTCCCTCACTCCTCGTTGTCGTCGTCGCGCCGGGAACAGGCTTGTGTCGTTGCCTGTTCCGTGCCGCAACTATTCATAGTATTACGCCCTTGTGCGAGATACGTCCGCGTGCGGAGGTGGAACTCGCCGAGGCATCCACGCCGCTGACGGATGCTGGCCGGTGGACCGTTCCCACTGTCTTCGCTGACATGCACAACGCACAATGATGTTTTCGTGACCATTATAGACGTCCGTGATGGTACTGCCGGTAAAAATGCGGAAAACTCCGAAGTGGACATGATTGAAAATGATGTTATGATGGTAACGCAAACATTTAAGAGGGATGGATACGGTGATGAGGCACTCGGTGATCGAGTGGCTGATCCGCCCATCAAAGCCTTCGAAGGAGAGGGGCTGGCAATGACAGCAGCGCAGGCTTCGGCCGCTGCGGTGCCCACTGGGTCGTCCGTGGCGCGGGAGAATAGGCATAAGCCGGATTGGCGTGGTTGGAAGTTCATGGCGCCGTTTGCGGTGGTGTTCGTGTTCGTGTTCATCATTCCGATCGTGTACGCGATCTATATCAGTTTCTTCAAGAAGCAGATGATCGGTGGCACGAGGTTCGTTGGTGTGGAGAACTATCTGCGTTTGTTCCAGGACGGTCAGTTCTGGAGCAGTGTGGGTCGTGTGGCGTTGTTCACGTGCGTGCAGGTGCCGATCATGTTGTTCCTGTCGGCGTTGATGGCGTTGGCGTTGGATTCGATGAAGCTGCATGGTACGAAGTTCTTCCGTATCTCGACGTTCCTGCCGTACGCGGTGCCGGCGGTGGTCTCGACTCTGATCTGGGGTTTCGTGTATGGCGCGAAGTATGGTCTGGTGGGTTCGTTGAATGATGTGCTGGGCACGAATCTGGATCTGTTCGCGCCGAGCGTGCTGTTGGCGTCGATCGGGAACATCGTGACGTGGGAGTTCACGGGCTACAACATGCTGATCTTCTACAGTTCGCTGTCGACGATTCCGCACAGTCTGTATGAGGCGGCGTCGATTGATGGCGCGAGCGAGTGGCAGATCGTGAAGAGCATCAAGCTGCCGGAGTTGAAGGGTAGTCTGGCGATCACGGTGATCTTCAGCATTATTGGTTCGTTCCAGTTGTTCAATGAGCCGAGCATTTTGCAGAACATGGTGCCGGGTAATGCGATCACGACGTATTACACGCCGAACATGTATGCGTACAACCTGAGCTTCAGCGGCAACCAGTCGAATTATGCGGCGGCGTTGGCGATCACGATGGCGGTGATCACGATGGCGATCGCGTACGCGGTGCAGTTGAACAGCATGAAGGAGCAGATGAAGTGATGCGTGTCGTGGTTTCGATGATGGTGTCCGTGGTGTTGGTGAAGGAGCGTGCGTGATGAGTGCGGTGTCGACTGTCCCGGGTCGTGTGAGCGCGGCCGAGCTCAAGGCCCAGGAGAAGGCCGCCAGGCAGGCGGAGCGCGAGCGTCAGAGGCGCGTCGCCAGGGATGAGGCCGCCGAAAGGAAGCGTGCGCAGAAGAGCGGTTTCGCGAATGTGAACAATCCGCGCCGCAGTGTGTGGATGACGGTGGTGTGCGCGGTCTTCGCGGTGTACTGCCTGTTCCCGTTCGTGTACCTGCTGATCAACGCGACGAAGACCCAGGCCGACTTCACGAGCACGTTCGGCCTCGGCTTCGGCAGGACGTTCGCCCTGTGGGACAACATCGTGACGGTGTTCACGTATCAGGACGGGATCTTCGGCCGCTGGCTGGTCAACACGCTCCTGTACGTGGTGGTGGGCGCGGGCGGCGCCACGTTGTTGGCGATCATGGGCGGGTACGCGTTGGCGAAGTTCCGGTTCCCGGGCAGGAAGGCCGTGTTCGCGGTCATCATCGGCTCGATCTCGGTGCCGGGTATCGCGTTGGCGGTCCCGCAGTTCCTCCTGTTCGCCAAGCTGGGGTTGACGAACACGCCGTGGGCCATGATCATCCCGAGTCTGATCAGTCCGTTCGGCTTGTATCTGATGTGGATCTTCTCGGATCAGGCGGTGCCGACCGAACTGCTCGAGGCGGCTCGTGTGGATGGCGCGTCGGAGTTGCGTACGTTCTGGCAGATCAGTCTGCCGTTGTTGGCGCCGGGTATCGTGACGACGTCGTTGTTCACGATCGTGGCGACGTGGAACAACTACTTCCTGCCGTTGATCATGTTGAAGGACGCGGACTGGTATCCGTTGACGATCGGTCTGAACCAGTGGAAGGACCAGGCCTCGACCGCCGGTGGTCAGGCGATCCAGAACCTGGTGATCACGGGCTCGCTGATCACGATCATCCCGCTGGTGATCGCGTTCCTCGCCCTGCAGAAGTACTGGCAGTCCGGCCTCGCCGCCGGCGCCGTCAAGGAATAACCGGCATGGAGCCATTCACACTGCTGAACATCGTTCAGGAACCGCCTGATCGGCAGCATTGACGAGGGTGAGCGACGGCGATCCGACGGTCGCCGCCGCTCACCCTCGAAATGCATCGGTATACGCAACAATGATCAATCACACGGCAAAGGAAACACCAATGAGCGAACATCGCGCATTCAACTGGCCGCAGCCTCTTGCGGGGGAGAAGCCCCGTATCTGGTACGGCGGCGACTACAATCCCGACCAATGGCCTGAAGAGGTCTGGGACGAGGACATCGAACTCATGAAGCAGGCCGGAGTCAACCTCGTCTCCGTCGCCATCTTCTCCTGGGCGAAACTCGAACCCGAGGAAGGCGTCTACGACTTCGACTGGCTCGACCGCGTCATCGACAAGCTTGGCAAGGCTGGCATCGCCGTCGACCTCGCCTCCGGCACCGCCTCGCCGCCGATGTGGATGACGCAGGCGCACCCGGAGATCCTCTGGGTCGACTATCGCGGCGACGTCTGCCAGCCCGGTGCACGTCAGCACTGGCGAGCCACCAGCCCGGTCTTCCTCGACTACGCGCTGCGCCTGTGCCGCAAGATGGCCGAACACTACAAGGACAACCCGTATGTCGTCGCATGGCATGTGAGCAACGAATACGGCTGCCACAACCGCTTCGACTACTCCGAGGACGCCGAGCGCGCCTTCCAGAAGTGGTGCGAGAAGCGCTACGGCACTATCGAGGCCGTCAACGAGGCCTGGGGCACCGCCTTCTGGGCTCAGCACGTGAACAACTTCTCCGAGATCATCCCGCCGCGCTTCATCGGCGACGGCAACTTCATGAACCCGGGCAAGCTGCTCGACTGGAAGCGTTTCAGCTCCGATGCTCTGCTTGACTTCTACCGCGCCGAACGCGACGCGCTGCTCGAGATCGCGCCGAAGCCGCAGACCACGAACTTCATGATCTCCGCCGGCGGCACTGGACTCGACTACGACAAGTGGGGCTACGACGTTGACTTCGTGTCCAACGACCACTACTTCACCCCCGGCGAGGCCCACCTCGACGAGCTCGCGTACGCCGCGTCCCTGACTGATGGCATCGCTCGCAAGAATCCTTGGTTCCTTATGGAGCACTCCACGTCGGCCGTCAACTGGCGTCCGATCAACTACCGTGATGAGCCGGGCGAACTGGTGCGCGACTCCCTCGCCCATCTCGCCATGGGCGCCGACGCGATCTGCTACTTCCAGTGGCGTCAGTCCAAGGCCGGCGCCGAGAAGTGGCACTCCGCGATGGTGCCCCACGCGGGTGCCGATTCGCAGGTGTTCCGCGACGTGTGCGAACTTGGCGCGGACCTGAACAGGCTCGCTGACGAGGGACTGCTCGGTACCAAGCTGCTCAAGAGCAAGGTCGCCGTCGTCTTCGATTATGAATCGCAGTGGGCCACCGAGCACACCGCGACCCCAAGCCAGAACGTCCGTCACTGGACCGAGCCGCTCGACTGGTTCCGCGCCCTTGCCGATACCGGCGTGACCGCCGATGTCGTGCCGGTGCGTGGCGACTGGGACTCCTACGAGGTGGCCGTGCTGCCCGCCCTGTACATCCTGTCCGAAGACACCTCGCGTCGCGTGCGTGAGTACGTCGCCAACGGCGGCAAGCTCATCGTCACCTACTACACGGGCCTGTCCGACGAGCGCGACCACGTCTGGCTCGGCGGATACCCCGGCTCGATCCGCGACGTCGTCGGCGTGCGCGTTGAGGAGCATGCGCCGATGGGTACTGACTTCCCGGGTACGATGGATCACCTTGATCTCTCCAACGGGGCGGTGGCGCACGATATCGCCGACGTGATCACCTCCGTGGCCGAGAGCGGACGTGTGCTTGAGACCTTCAAGGCCGATAAGTGGACCGGTTTCGACGGCGCGCCCGCCATCACCGTCAACGAGTACGGCGACGGCAAGACGGTGTACGTCGGTGCCAAGCTTGGTCGTGAGGGGCTGGCCGTGAGCCTGCCGGAGATTCTCTCCGAGCTTGGGATCGCGACGCCTGCCGGCGACGACCGTGGCGAGGTGCTGCGTATCGAACGTGCCGATGCCACCGACGAGAACCACTTCGTGTTCCTGTTCAACCGCACGCGCGATGTGGCGGTCGTCGACGTCGAGGGCGAGCCGCTGGTCGCGTCTCTTGCCCAGGTCAACGACAGTGAGCACACCGCCGCCATCCAGCCCAACGGCGTCCTCGTCGTCAAGCTGTGACGCTGATCGCGTCGATATGATGCCGAATGCCTGCGCGGGGCCGCCCATCGATGGTGCGGTCGCTGGCGTCGGCATTCGGCATAGTAATGGGGTCGTCTCCCGATTTCGGTCGGGGGACGACCCCATTGTGTTCTCGTGTGTTCTCGTGTGTGTTCGTGTGTTCTCGTGTGTGTTCGGGTGTGTTCGGGTTCTCGTGTGTGTTCTCGGGGACTTGCCGCTCGAGAGGGGCGGGCGCCCAGTCGTCGGGGGAATCCCATGACGCGATCTGGGGCCACATGACGCGGTGAAATTCACATGACGCGGTGAGGCGGTTTTCTGTATTGGCGGAAATCCGCCGTTTTGTGTCACCGCTTCATGGGGGAAACACAGCTCCATGTGGATTTCACCGCGTCATGGGTGTCGTGACCGCTTCATGGCTGCGCGATGGGGGCGATATGGATGGGGAAGATGGGGAATGGACGCGACGGCGGGGCAATGGGCGGCAATGGGCGGCCCATAGGGCATGAAAAAAGGGTGACGCATCACGAGGATGCGTCACCCGGTGTTATCGCAGCCAGACCCGCGGGAAGGAGCCTCGCGGGGAGGAAGATGGCCACGAAGATATGAAAGGGGATTCGCGGGAAATGCGTGCCGGGAGCATCTGTGCGTGCCGGTCGCGCTCACGAATCCCCTGAGATCGGTTACTTGACCGTGTAGCCCTGGCCTTCGGCGTAGGACTTCAGATCCTTCTGCCATGCGGCGATGCCGTCGGCCAGCTTGCCCTTGCCGGTGTAGGCGTCACCGACGAAGTCTCCGAACTTGCCGCGGGCGTAGACCTCGATCGGCAGGAACTGGTAGCCGGTGGACACGTTCGCAGCGGCCTTGGCCAGCTCCTCGTTGAACTTCTGACCGCCGAAGTACTCGTGGGCCTTGCCGTCGGAGTCGGTCAGGGCGGTCATGCCGAGGAAGTCGGAGGACTTGAGGGTATCGTTGTCGGCCGGGAAGGCGCCGCCGTCGACGCGGGTCTTGATGCCCTCGGCGTTGTGGCAGGCGTATTCCATGAACTTGTAGGCCGCGGCTACCTTGTCCTTGTCGTCGGACTTGATGACGGCGAGCGAGGAGCCGCCGTTCTCGGAGTTGGTCTCGGAGCCGTCGGCGGTCGGCATCTGGGCGATGCGCCACTTGCCCTCGCCGTTCGGGGCGCCGGAGAGCAGGTTGTACGGCATCCACGCGCCGGTGAGCAGGGAGGCGATGGAGCCGTCGTCGAGACCCTTGTTCCAGTCGTCGGTCCAGCCGACGGTCTTGGTGTCGATGAGACCCTCGTCGATCATCTTCTGCCAGAAGTCGGTGAACTCCTTGACCTTGGAGTCGCCGGTCAGGTCGATGGAGACGGTCTTGCCGTCCTTGGAGGTGGAGAACGGCTTCGCGCCGGCCAGCCAGGTCATCGAATCGAAGAAGCCCGCGTCGCCGGAATCGGAGGTGATGTAGGAGCCGGCGGCCTTGATCTTCTTGGCGGCCTCGTAGAACTGATCCCAGGTCTTCACCTGAGTCGCGTCGACGCCGGCCTTGTCGAAGACCTCCTTGTTGTAGAACCACGCCATCGGGCCGGAATCCATCGGCAGGGCGTAGACGCCGTCGTTGATGTTGACGGACGCCCAGGTGCCGGGCGTGTAGAAGTCGGAGAAGTCGGATGCGCCGTAGTCGGACAGGTCCTCGAGGTAGCCGCGGATCACGTATTCGGGCAGCGCGTAGTACTCGATCTGCGCGATGTCCGGAGCGCCGGAGCCGCCTTCGATGGCGTTGGAGAGCGCGTTGTACTCGTCCTTGTTGGTGCCGGCGTTGGTGACCTTCACCTTGATGTTCGGGTTGGCCTTCTCGAAGCCCTCGACCGTACGCGGCAGCGTGGAATCCCAGGACCAGACCGTCAGTTCGATCTTCTTGTCGGAGCTGGATCCGGTGCTGCTCGAACCGGTGTTGGAGCTGCCTCCGCAGGCGGCAACGCTGACGAGCATCGCGGCGGCGCCGGCGAGGGCCACCGTCTTCTTCATGGCTGTGAACTTCATCGTCCTTGTATCCTTCCTTATTGAAGAACGATTGGACTTGGTCTTCCAAGTCTTGTATCGTTTCAAGTACTACCATAGCACATAGCATATGGTTACGCAAACACGGGTTGTCGAAAACCCGTGGGGAAGGACTTATCATGGGCGATACCACCATCGGATCGCTGCGGCGGGTCGCGGACGTACCGGAGCGTCTGTTCGGCTCGTTCGTCGAGCATCTTGGCCGCTGCGTGTACGGCGGCATCTACGAACCCGGTCATCCGAGCGCCGACGAGGACGGATTCCGCGAGGACGTGCTCGACCTCGTACGGGAGCTCGGCGTCACCTGCGTGCGCTACCCGGGCGGCAACTTCGTGTCCAACTACAACTGGGAGGACGGCACCGGCCCGCGCGAGCAACGTCCGGTCAGGCGCGACCTCGCATGGCACCAGACCGAGACCAACGAGATCGGCATCGACGACTTCCATCGCTGGAGCCTCAAGGCCGGCACCGAGATCATGCTCGCCGTCAACATGGGCACACGCGGGCTCAAGGCCGCGCTCGACGAGCTCGAATACGTCAACGGCGCGCCGGGCACCGAACTCGCGGACCGACGCGTGGCCAACGGCATCCCCGAGCCGATGGATGTGAAGATGTGGTGCATCGGCAACGAGATGGACGGCCCCTGGCAGGTCGGCCATATGACTCCGGACGAGTACGCGGACGCGGTGGAGAAGACCGCGCATGCGATGAAGCTCGCCGAATCGGGGCTGGAGCTGGTGGCATGCGGCTCGTCCAGCGCGCACATGCCCACGTTCGGCACATGGGAGAGGACCGTGCTCACCCGCGCCTATCAGTATCTCGACTTCGTGTCCGCGCACGCCTACTACTTCGATCACGGTCACAAGACCCGCTCGCAGGGGCAGATGCAGGAGTTCCTCGCGGCTGCCGAGGACATGACGACGTTCATCGACACGGTCGCCGCCTGCGCCGACGAGGCGCGCGAGGCGAACCACGGCGACCGCGACATCGCCCTGAGCTTCGATGAGTGGGGCGTGTGGTATTCGGACGCGTGGAACGAGCAGGAGGCAGCGTGGAAGGCCGCCGCCGGCGAGGGGCTGCATCACGAGCCGTGGCCGAAGGCGCCGCATCTGCTGGAGGACGTGTACTCGGCCGCCGATGCGGTGGTGGAGGGATCGCTGATGATCACGCTCCTCAAGCACTGCGACCGCGTGCGTTCCGCCTCCCGCGCCCAGCTGGTCAACGTCATCGCGCCGATCATGGCCGAACCGAACGGCCCCGCATGGCGTCAGACCACGTTCTACCCGTTCGCCGAGGCTGCGCATCATGCGAAGGGCGACGCCTATGCGCCGCAGATCGACTCGCCGCTCATCCATACGGAAGCCTATGGCGATGTGAAGGCGGTCGACGCGGTCGTCACCTGGAATCGTGAGTCCCGTGAGGGACTGGTGCTGATCGTGAACCGCGACGCCTCGCATGCGCATGACGTGTCGATCGACCTGGGCTCGCTGCCGGGTGTTGCCGGAGAAGCTTCCGAGGCTAAGGCTGAGGGCGAGATCGGCGTCGCTTGCGTGAAGGTGACGCATGCCGAGATCCTGCATGATGACGACATCTACCGCACCAACACCGCCGCCGAGCCGGATGCGGTCACGCCTCAGCCGCTCGATGTGACGGCGAACGGCGCCGTGATCGACGTCGACCTGCCGCAGGTCTCCTGGGTCGCGATCCGCTTCACGGCGTGACGCCCTGCGGTGAGGATTCGCGGCAGACCAGCCGGCATGGCGCTTCGATCCGCTTCGCCGGCGCGCGCCTGCCGTCCCTGATCTGGGCGATGATCGACTCGACGGCGAGCCGTGCGATATCGGTGCGTCCCGGGTCGACCGTCGTCAGTGACGGTGCCATGTATCGCGATTCGTCGATGTTGTCGAATCCGACCACGCGCACGGCTCCCGGCACGTCGACGCCGCGCTCGCGCAGGCATCGCAGCGCGCCCCATGCGAGCGTGTCGTTGAGCGCGAACACCGCATCGAAATCGAGACCGTCATCCAGCATCCTGCCGACCGCCTCGAATCCGTCGATGCTGTCCCATCCGTCGGTTTCGATGAGCAGTCGCGGGTCGCAGTTCATGCCATGGTCCGCGAGCGCCGCGCAGTGGCCGCGCGTGCGCAGGTCGCCGGACGAGGACTGCGTCGGCGGGTCTGTGCAAGGGCTGGTCGAGGGGATTGGGACGGAGAGCTTTCCGCTCGGTGTCGATGAATCGGGTGAATTCGTCGAGTGCACCGTGGAGTCCGATGGCGTCGGTGCCGTGACGTCCGATGTCGGACCATCTCCGTCTGAGTTCGATTCGTTTACGGGCGGTACGGCTCCGATGACGGCGATGCGCCGGCATCCGTCCTCGATGAGGTGGGTCGTGGCCATATACGCCCCTTCGCGGTTGCGGATGAGCACATGCGGCGCATCCACGCCGAACAGGCGCTCGCCCAGCATGACCAGCGGGTAGGTGCCGTTGAGCAGGGGAATGTCGTCGCGGGTCATCATCAGGGGGCTGAGGATGAGTCCGTCCGCGGGGTGCGTGCCCATGGATGCGATGCTGGCGAGTTCGTTCTCGCGGTGGTTGGACGTTGATTCGACGATGACGCCGTAGCCGTGCGTGCGCGCCTCGGTGAGAATGTCCTCGGCGAGATCGGCGAAATATACCTGACGCAGATCGGGGATGACGAGCTTGAGCAGTCTGGTGCGACCGGACCTGAGATTGCGCGCGGATGAGTTGATCTGATAGCCGAGGTCGGCGATGGCGGTCTCGATGCGCGTGCGCATCGCATCGCTCATATACGGGCGCTTGTTGAGGTAGTTGGACACCGAGGCGACCGACACCCCGGCCTTGCGGGCCACGTCGGCCATCGTAATGGTCGTTCTGCCGTTCCTGTGGCTGCTGACTGACATGGCTTCCAGTCTATCTGGTTCCGTTCGGGACGGTCTCGCCTGCACTTCCACCCTTTTTATGTGTTCCATTGCGTTCGATTCTGCAGGTTCCGACGCTACGGGGCTTGTGGGGTTGTGAAAACGTCCGGTCCCGTAGGGTCCAACACGGCGATCGGGGGCGGAGACGTGATTGGTCTGCCACTCAGCACATGTCAATCGGTTGACGTTCGTTGAGTGGCAGAAAACCGTGCCGCTCAACGCGATTTTGGTGTTTTTTCGCGTTGAGCGGCAGACAGATCGGCGGCGGTGGCGGCCCTTGCGATACCGGTTATCGCAGGATCGTTGGAAAATGGCCGTTTTGACAAGATGTCAAAAAGGCGGTGAGGTGGTAATGACGTATCGTCGTGCCGCTCAATGCAAAAATCGCCGAAAAATGCGTTGAGCGGCACAGCCGGGGCGTGACCGGGCGGCATGACTGAGGCGGTGTGACCGGGCGGCATGACTGAGGCGGTGTGGCCGGGCGGCACAGCTGGACGGCACCGCCGGGGCATAGCTGGGCGCATGGTTGAAGTGGTGTGGCCGGGCGGCATGGCTGAGGCGGTGTCAATTGTGCGATGTGTCGGGATGTCGGTTGTTCTGTTGGCTGTGTTGGGTGTGCTTCGCCACGCGCCTGGCGTCGGCGGCGCTGCGTGTGGGGTGGTCAGGCGGCGAGAGTTTGTTCTCGGTATGGGGCATGAACTTCACGCGGGCCGCGTGGTCGAGTGGCGTGTCGTGCGAATCTGTGTATAATGAATCATGTTATCGCAACCATACCCGCGAAGCGGCGGAATACGCTGGTTCGCACTATCGGAGACAGGGCAAATTGTTTTGGCTCTTCGGGTGTTTGTGTGGGTGTGGATCACTGGTTTGGCCTACTGGTTATTGGCGTCCGGGGAGTTGTAGGTTGAGTCCGCCGCATTTGAGCATGACGAGGCCGATGAGGTTGTCGAGGTTGCGGTAGCCGTAGCCGATTTTGATGGTGGTCTTGATCTTGTTGTTCACGGCCTCTAGCCTGGCGTTGGACAGTCCTCTGCGGATGGTCGTGAGGATGTCGAAGTGGCGCCTGGCGATCTTCTCGCCGAGCTGGACGAATCCGGGGATGCCGGACAGGGACGCGTCCGCGGCCCATTGGCGCAGCAGGGGGTCGGCCTCGTCCGCCGTCTGCTTGAGGATCATCCTGA